>JADJLT010000001.1:1385259-1695518 GCA_016709965.1 Betaproteobacteria bacterium | reverse complement strand
AGGTGTAGTAATTGCGCGCTGCCGGCAACAGGGTGTTGAGATCAATCGCAGTGGTCGGCGGGGCTACCGGCAGATTTTTTTCCAGCGGCAGATTGTTCCAAAGTGTCTGGATGAACGGGTTTTCGTTACCACGTTCAAGCAGCACGGCGACGACGGCCAGCTGACCGTCATCCGACTTGTGAACCAGATGGACGACCATGTCGAAACGCTGGCCGTTGACCTTTTCCTCCGACGGGCGGTGAAAATGGAATTGAACCAGCTCATAGGTCTTGCCGGTCAGCGAAATCGAGCTGTCGCCCACCTCTACCTGAACGGTATGGCCGTTGTCGATAATGCGGAACGTCGACGGACGGTAGTTGAACTTGATCGGCTCCAGATCGACCTTGATACCGTCTTTGATGTCGATCGGTGATTGTCGCTGTCCAATGGCACAGGACTTGTTGTTCGGATTGAGATTCGACCAGTTGTCGGGCCCGCCGGGGCCTTCGTAATCCCAGTGAATATGCGAGTGCTGTACGGCAGGCTCGGTCTGGGCCAGTTCCAGCATGTAGCCCTCCGACTTCGGTTCTTTCGCTGCCTTCCTTGCCTTGCGTAGCGGCGCATGGCTGGTGGTGTGCACAATGACAGTCGATGGCTTGGCCGGTGCAATTTCGCGGGGCGCGGGGGGCGCCGGCGGCGGCGCGGATACTTTTGGTTCTTTGGTGGCTTCGGCAGCAGCCTTGAGGTTGGGTCGAATTGAAGGGATGGCCGCGTGCTCGGTCTCTTTCTCTTCCTTGGCTGATGCTCCGCCATGACCGGTATCGGCGACCTTGATGCTTTGTGGCTTTTCGGCCTTGGCCAGTTCCTTTTTCAGTAGTGCATCATTGGCCGCCTTGAGTTCCCCGGCCGCATCATTGGCCTTTTTGGCCAGTTCCAGCGGCGTCTCTCTGGGCGGACGGCACACTTCGCGCAAAACCTTATCGTCCAGCGTGCCGGTACGGACGGGGAGTTCAATGCCCTTGGGCTCCTCTTCGCGAACGATATCCTTGTCATTTTTCTTGAGCGTCCGCTTGATCGTATTGGCGCTGCGTGTTGCGCAGTCGTAACGAGTCGTCGCCTCGATGACGCGGTAGGGCGCTCCGGAGCGGCCGTCGATCAGTTCCTTGTCGAGGACGACTCGTCCCAGAGCCTGAACGATGCTGCCTTCCCGCTTCAAATTGGTGCGGTCAATTTCAATGCGCTTGCCGGGTTCTGAAGAAATGGTTTGCCAGGTCGGCGCGGCCGAGGCTGCCCACGGCAGTGCGGCGAGCAGGCCGACGATCATCAAATGGCGCATCTTGGTTCCCCCGTTTTCTCTTTGGATTCTTCAGCTTGTCGACGATATGTCGGCCAAAATCTGAAAACCTTGAGTGAATTTTGTCATTCCTTGCATTTTGCCTGTATTTCCAGTAACTTGCAGCCTCTCGTTAGGGGTGTCGGCCATGTCGGGCGACTGAGAAATACCCTTCGAACCTGACCGGGTCATGCCGTCGTAGGGAAACGAATTCTGCTCTTGGAACCAGATCGCTCCCTGCCCGTCTTACTCGTTGCAATTACGCACGGAGCCACCATGAACGCCAAAGAACAATTCCTCGCCGCCAACGCCCACGTCGACGAGGCCGCAGTCCAGCCGCTGCCCAATTCCCGCAAGGTTTACATCGAAGGCTCCCGCCCCGATATCCGCGTCCCGATGCGCGAAATTTCGCAGGACGACACGCCGACCGCTTTTGGTGGCGAAAAGAATCCGCCGATCTACGTTTATGACTGCTCCGGCCCGTATTCCGATCCGGCCGTCAAGATCGACATCCGCTCCGGCCTGCCGGCCTTGCGCGCTGGCTGGATCGCTGAGCGAGGCGATGTTGAAGAGCTCCCCGGTCTAACTTCCGAATTCGGCCGCATTCGCGCCGAAGACAAAGCGCTCGACGAGCTGCGTTTCCCCGGCCTGCACCGCAAGCCGCTGCGCGCCAAAGCCGGCAAGAACGTTTCGCAGATGCACTACGCCCGCCAGGGCATCATCACCCCGGAGATGGAATACGTCGCCATCCGCGAAAACAACAACCGTCTGGCCTACATGGAATCGCTGCGGTCAACCGGCAAAATGGGCGAAAAAATGGCAGCCCTGCTCGGTCGCCAACACCCGGGCCAAAGCTTCGGCGCCAGCATCCCGGAAGAAATCACCCCGGAATTCGTGCGCAGCGAAATCGCCCGCGGCCGCGCCATTATCCCCAACAACATCAACCACCCGGAAAGCGAGCCGATGATTATCGGCCGCAACTTCCTGACCAAAATCAACGCCAACATCGGCAACTCGGCGCTCGGCTCCAGCATTCAGGAAGAAGTCGAGAAGATGACCTGGTCGATCCGCTGGGGCGGCGACACCGTGATGGACCTGTCCACCGGCAAGAACATCCACGAAACGCGCGAATGGATCATCCGCAACAGCCCGGTTGCCATCGGCACCGTGCCGATCTATCAGGCATTGGAAAAGGTCAACGGCAAGGCCGAAGACCTGACCTGGGAAATCTTCCGCGACACGCTGATCGAACAGGCCGAACAAGGCGTCGACTACTTCACCATCCACGCCGGCGTTTTGCTGCGTTACGTGCCGCTCACCGCCAACCGCATGACCGGCATCGTCTCCCGCGGCGGCTCGATCATGGCCAAATGGTGTCTGGCCCATCACAAAGAAAGCTTCCTCTACACCCACTTCGAGGACATCTGCGAAATCATGAAGGCCTACGACGTCGCCTTCAGCCTTGGCGATGGCCTGCGTCCCGGCTCCATCTACGACGCCAACGACGAAGCCCAACTCGGCGAACTCAAGACCCTCGGCGAACTGACCCAGATCGCCTGGAAGCACGATGTTCAAGTCATGATCGAAGGCCCCGGCCATGTGCCCATGCACATGATCAAGGAGAACATGGACCTGCAACTGGAACATTGCGACGAAGCCCCGTTCTACACCCTCGGCCCTTTGACCACCGACATCGCGCCGGGTTACGACCACATCACCAGCGGCATCGGCGCCGCGATGATCGGCTGGTTCGGCACCGCCATGCTTTGCTACGTCACGCCGAAGGAACACCTTGGCCTGCCGGACAAGGATGATGTCAAGGTCGGCATCATCACCTACAAGCTCGCCGCCCACGCCGCCGACCTCGCCAAGGGTCACCCCGGCGCGCAGATCCGCGACAACGCCCTATCCAAGGCCCGCTTCGAATTCCGTTGGGACGACCAATTCAACCTCGGCCTCGACCCGGACAAGGCGCGTGAATTCCATGACGAAACCCTGCCCAAGGAATCCGCCAAGGTCGCCCACTTCTGCTCGATGTGCGGCCCGCACTTCTGCTCGATGAAGATCACGCAGGACGTACGCGAATACGCAGCGGCTCAGGGTATCGCCGAAGCCGAGGCGCTGGAGAAGGGCATGGAAGTGAAGTCCATCGAGTTCATCAAGGCCGGCGCTGAGGTGTATAGCAAGGTCTGATACGGTCAACCGGGGAAAATGCTCGAAAATTGAAGGCGGCCAAAGGCCGCCTTTTCATTGCTGGGTAGAGCGCAGCAGGTTTCTCGCAATCGTGTAGCAATGCAAGCTGGTCGGCATGAATTCGATTTCCAGATTGCCGTCCCTGCCGGTGCCGGCAGCCGTCAACGTCGTTACCAAGGGCATTCTCGACAGAGGATAACGTTCCGCCAAAGCGCGAATGCCGCGTAACTCGCTCCAGTCGCCGTAGGCACGGTCGCTCCATTTGATTTCAACGAGAAAGCGGGGCGACTGCGTACGACTATCCAACGAAACCAGATCGACCTCCAGATCGCTGCGCCCCTGTTTCCAGCGTGCGTAGTGCAGCGACTCGATGATTCCTGTGCTGTGCAGCCACTGGCTCCATACCGCCGTTTCAGCCAGTGCGCCGATGGCAGGGTCGTTGGCGTCGATGTAACCGAACAAGGCGGCACGGATGGATGGATTGGTCAGGTAAATCTTGAAAGTTCGTGTCCTCTGCAGGCGACGGGCGTTATCGTCCAGTCGATGAACGCGGCGAATCAGAAAGGCAGCTTCCAGATATTCAAGATAGTCCAACAGCTTCTGCTTGCCGATTCCCGTGTGCTTCGACAAGGCCTCGGGGCTGACTTCATCACCGGTGTTGTAGGCCAATACATTGAAAAAACGGTTAAGTTCCTGTGTGTCGGCGATGCCGTACAGGCTGGGCAAATCCTTGAGCAATACTTTCTCGACAATATCCTGGCGCAAAAAGCGCGTCGGATTTTCGCGCACAATCGGATTCATTACCGCTTCGGGGAAACCACCGTAATTCAGGTAATCAACAAAGGCAGCGTTGAGCCGGTCAATTGCCGGGGTGAAATAAACGGGGAGCGGACTACCTGGCTTCTCGTCTTCCCCGATCAGACCGGCGGTTAGGTCAGCAAAGTCGAGATATTCGGCAAATGTCAGCGGCGGCAGCACGAAGTCGCTGAAGCGCCCTGCGCCAGATTCCCGGCTCTTCATGCGCAGCGCAGCAGCAGCAGAGCCGCTGGCCACAAAACGAATATGCCGGAAGCTGTCGACTAGCGATTTCAGGTGAACTTCCCAGTCCTTGACGTATTGGATCTCATCGAAAAATACCCACAGTTGCCGATCGAGTGGATGGCGATGCAATTCGGTAAAGATTCTAACCATGCTTTCCAGCGAACGGCCCGAGTAGAGTGGCGTGTCGAGCGACAATTGCAAAATATGAGTGCCTGGCACACCTTCGTCGAGCAGGGACTGGATGGTTTGCGCCAGCATGACTGTCTTGCCGACCCGGCGCGGACCAATCAGGACAATCGCTCGATGCACACCCAGCTCACCAACCAGTTTCCGAAACGGCTGAAAGTAGGCCCGGCGCGGCCAGTTACGCCGCTCCAGGTCGATCCCGTTGCCGGCGATCCACCACGGGTTTTCGAAGGAGAGGCGCTTTTGAACCTCGGGAAGTGGTATCTCGAAAGCTTTCATGTAGGCCGTGACGCTTATTTTGTCAAATTAAGCGCATTATTTAAGGCTTATTTAAACAAGTCAATATTTATTCAATGAAATCATTGATTTGTGTTGGTGTGTTTGGAGTCGAACGAGCACGTGAATGATTTTCCGGAGGCGCATTCAGGGCTTGATACGGTCAACCGGAAAAAACAGGCAAAAATGAAAAAGGCGGCTGAGTCAGCCGCCTTTTCCTTTGGTTTGCATTTCAAACCTTGAAATAGGCTACCTGTTCGCGCAGTTGGGCGGCCATATGTTGCAACTGTAGTGCGTTATCCGCATTGCTGTGAATCGTCGCATTGGTTTCCTCGGTCATCTGGGCAACCTGTTCGACACTTTGTGCGATGTCGTTGGCGGCAACGGCCTGCTCCCGGGTTGCATCGGCGACTTCGACGGCGCGACGGCGGGATTCGGCGGCTTCATGGGTGATGCTTTCCAGCATCCCGGATACTTCAGTGACGCGATCCAGTCCGCGTTGGACTTTTGGCCCAACTGCGCGCATATCCTCGACGGTTACTCGCGTTTCATCCTGAATCTGCTTGATCTCGGCTGTGATTTCATGGGTGGCCTTGGCGGTCCGTTCGGCCAGTTTTCTGACTTCATCGGCGACGACTGCAAAGCCTCGACCCATTTCGCCGGCACGGGCGGCTTCGATGGCTGCATTCAGCGCGAGCAAGTTGGTCTGGTCGGCAATGTCCCTAATGACATTGGCGATGCCGCCAACTTCTTGCGTGCGCGTCATCAGGTTGCTCACTTGGGTAGAGGATGACTGTACTGCTGCAGCCATTGACTCCATTTCAGTGACTGCGTTGTGAATTGACTGCACGCTTTGCTGGGTCAGGGAGGAGGTGCGTTCGGAGCTTTCTTCGGTGTCCTTGGCCAGTGTCGATACCTCATTGATACTCACCGTCACTTCTTCCAGTGCTGAGGCTGAGGCCGCCGTGGACTGTGCCTGCCGGTCGGTCGCGATGCTGATCTCGTCGGCGGTTGTTGATAGATTCTGAGAGGCAAGGCTGATCTTGTCCGCGGCCTGCCTGACCCCGCCAATCACGGTGCTCAGTTTTCCTGCCATTTGATGCATGGCATTCATGACCTTGCCGACTTCATCCTGACGCGTACTGCCAATGCTCACGGTAAGGTCGCCATCGGCAATTTTGCGCGAACTTGCCACCAGTTTGTCTAGCGGTGCGATCACGATGCGGTTCAGGTAAAAAGTCAAAACGCCGAGCAACACGATGGTCAGCAGAAAGGTGGCACCCATCATGATGTTGCGTGCATGTTCGGCGAGGCTGAAGATTTCATCGGCATAGCTGCCGGAAACGATGATCCAGTTCCAGTCCTTGTAATCATTGTAGGCAACGATCTTGTCTCTGGGCCTGGTCTCGCCGGCTTCCTTGTTCAGCCACGGATAGCGCATGATGCCATTGCGCTTTTCGATGATTTCCTTGACAAAGGCGCGCCCGTCGCTATCCGTTGCATCCCCGACATTTTTGCCTTCCTGCGTCGGGTGGATGAGCAACAAACCGGCAGTTGGGCCTGGTTTCGCGTCCAGTACATATGAATAGCCGCTGCTCCCGAGTTTCACGCTCTTGATGGTCTGCTTCATGAATTCGAGAGCGTTCATGATGTCCATGCCGACAAAATGCAGACCAATGACCTCACCTTTGGCATCCTTGATGGGTGAGTATTTGGTCATGTAGTGGCGACCAAACAGCGTGGCCTTGCCAATGAACGGTTTGCCTTCCAGCAGGCTGGCGTAGGGTGGATGTTGCTTGCCCAGTAATGTGCCTGTAGCGCGGCTGCCATCCTCTTTCTTGACTGACGTAGAAATGCGTACGAAGTCGTCTGCCTTTCGGGCAAAGATGGTCGCGACGTTGCCGTTGCTGGATTGACTAAAGGTGTCTACATAGCTCGTGTTGCCGTTCAGTGCTACGCCATTCAGTTTGAGAACTGGATTTTCACCGGTTTCGAGGGTGTAATTGCCAGCCAGCGTGGTCGTGAATGAGTGCGACCAGCTTTCGGCTTGTTGACGGAGGATGGCATCCGTCTGCGCAATCATCTTCAGCAGCAGTTCATTCGTGTTTTTCAGCTTGGCTGTTTCGTCACGCTCGTTTACCCCGCGAATTTCAGCGTGCAAAAATAGCGCAAATCCGCCTAGCGAGATGAAAACTGCCAGTGCAACGATGATGGCAATCCGAAAGCGTATTGACTGACGGTCAAACATATTTCCCCCCAGGAAACGGCCAAAGACATATTGCTTTAGTAATACTCAGTATCGTATGGCAAATATATCAATGTCAATCAGATTTATCTTATTTTTAATAATTAAATAGAAAATTAAACAATTGATGATTAATTGCTTGATAGTGAATTTCTTGTGGTGTGGGCGGTCTGGCCAGGCCCGGTCTTCGGCAAAAAACGTTTTCTGGTGGCAGCAGTGGTTTGGCTGTGCCTTCGGCGGCAATAGCCTGAGCTTTCCGCTGGGTGTTGCTCCGGGAAGTTGGCTAGGAGCCAGAGCGTGCCGCCCCGCCGCTTGGTATCTTGCTTGCGCCGACCAGCCAATCCGGTTGGCAGGCTTTTGGGCCTGGACTGGTTTGCATCTGATGGCGAATGGCAATGGTTGCGGTCAACCGGAAAAAATGGCCAAAAAACGAAAATTTATTTTGGCGGCACTGGGGCAAGTCGCACGGTTTGGCGATAAAAAAAGAGGCTGCCGAAGCAGCCTCTTTGCGCGTTGATTGCCGCCGTTGGCGGCGTTGCCCGAGTTACAGCTTGAGGCTGGCGCGGATCTTCTTCAGGAGCTTTTCACCCATGCCTTTGGCGCTGACGACGTCGTCAAGCTTGGCATAAGGACGGCCGGCAACGATGGCCTTGGCCAGTGCATTGCTGACACCCTTGATGTCGCTGAGTTCAGCGGCGCTGGCGGTGTTGATCGAAACGCCGGGGGTGGCGGCTGCAGCAGCGGCGGCTACCGGGGCGGCGGCTTTTGCTTTTTCAGCAACGGGGGCGGCAGCAGCAGCGACCGGCGCTGCCTTTTCTGCTGCTTTGGTCTTAGCTTCGGCTGGTGCCTTGGCTTTCTTTTCAGCAGTTGCCTTGGTGGCCTTTTCTGCCTTGGCCGGGCTGCCGCTCGGGCGGGCCAGTGCGCGGAAGTCACGGGTGACGTAGCCAGCCGGGGTCCATTCGCGCAGCATCAGGGTCAGGTGACCGGCTTCCGGAAGCGGGCCGGCGTGAGTGGTCACGTGGCAGTCCGTCCATTCAGTCTGGCCACTCAGCGAGCCGAGAACGAGGCTGGCTACCGGCACGCCGGTCCAGTCGCCACCGGCGTATTCGCTGTCCAGCGCCCACAGTTCGAGGGCCAGGGTGCCGCTGATGTTGTCGCCGTCACGCGGGTTTTCGATGCGGGCGATGTCAAAGGTGATTTCGTCGTTGGTGAAGCCGCTGCAGATGGTGCCGCCCATGCGTGGTTGCAGGAAGCTGACGGCTTGCTCGTAGCTGGCGAAATCTTCGACGGTGTCGAGGGCGCCGTCAAAGCCGGAAACCAGAACCATGGAAACGAGGTGCGGGCCTTCGCCGGCAGGCGGCAGTGCGTAGCTGCTGCCGCTGACGACGATGCAGCCGGTGCCGTTGGGGTTGAGCAGGCCGAGCGGCAGTTCTGCGAATTTGATGCCTTTGTCGGTGCACAGCTGCAGGGCCCATTCCTGGCCAGTCAGGCGTGATTCGTCGCAAAGGATTTCAGCGTTGAGAAAGGCTAGATCGCCTTCGAGGCGATAGCCGTGAGAGCTGCCGAGTTGGGCAACGGATTGGCTGGTGCGGATAAGGGTCATTGGTCTGTTTTTAACTTAAAAGAGGGCGCATTATAGGAGCGCTTTGATGACATTTTTTCAATCACGAGAACTATTTTTTTCTTTGCACAACGATGGTGCAAATCACGTAAGAATGCGGGTTGCAGGGGTGTTTTTTTGTTTGGAATCTGACAATCAAATATTTCAGGATTCAGGTCTTTTTGCACCGCTTTTGGGCGTTCCGCGGTCAACCGGAAAAAATGACAAAAACTGAAATCTGCGACAATGGCGGATGCCTGAAAAAATGATTTCCGCGAATGTGGTGCCGATGGTTTGTCGACCGGGGTGTGGTGCTTGTTGCATTGCGCCATCGATTTCGTCGCTGGCCAAACCGGCTGGCGTGCCATGCCAGCATTTGGATCCCGAATTCCGGTGCCGGATTTTCGGCCGGCCCGAGCGTCCGGCATGCTGCGGTGGGCTGCAGGCTTCGGCAGAAATGTGCGGAACATCCCGGGAGCATGCGCTGAATTGGTTGGCTGAACTCGAAGTTTTGACACATCCGGGATAGTAGAATGCGGCCTCCCCAACTTGGTAAAAGCACAGGCCGCACTCCATGGACCCGATTCTTCTCCTCAAAGCGCTCATCCTCGGCATTGTCGAAGGGCTCACCGAATTCCTGCCGATCTCGTCGACCGGCCATTTGATTCTTGCCGGCGATTTGTTGAATTTCAACGATGATCGCGGCAAATTGTTTGAAATTGTCATCCAGTCCGGCGCCATTCTGGCCGTGGTCTGGGAATACCGCGAGCGCCTGCTCAAGGTGGCGCGCGGTATTTTCAGTGAGGCGGCTGCGCAAAAATTCGTCCTCAACCTGTTCATTGCCTTTCTGCCGCTGGCCATTCTCGGGCTGGCATTCGGCAAGGCGATCAAGGCTCACCTGTTCAATCCGGTGACGGTAGCGACCACCTTCATTCTTGGCGCCTTCGTCATTCTTTGGGCAGAAAAGCGCGAACATAAAATCCGTGTCCAGACCGTTGAAGAAATGAGTATGCTGGATGCTTTCAAGCTCGGCGTCGCTCAGGCTTTCGCGTTGATTCCCGGTACCTCGCGTTCCGGCTCGACCATCATCGGCGGCCTGCTCTTCGGGCTGTCACGCAAGGCAGCGACTGAGTTCTCATTCTTTCTGGCTATCCCGACGCTGATCATCGCCACCATTTATCAGCTCTACAAGGAGCGCGCCCTGCTCAATGCGGACGATATCTCGATGTGGGCAGTCGGTTTCGTGGCCGCGTTTATCTCGGCTTTCCTGTGCGTGCGCTGGTTGCTGCGCTATATCTCCAGCCATGATTTCACGGCCTTTGCGTGGTATCGCATTGCCTTCGGCATCGTCGTGCTGGCGACGTGGCAATTTGGCTGGGTGCAATGGACAGCGTCATGATTATTTATCTTCACGGCTTTTGTTCTTCCCCTGCCGCCTGGAAGGCCCGCCTACTCGCCGAAGAAATGAAAAAACGCGGCCTGTCCGCACAGTTCGTCTGCCCGCAATTGCCGTCGGCGCCTGATGAAGCAGTGGCGCTGGTCGGCGAGCTGATCACCAGAGCGGAAGCGCCGGTCACGCTGATTGGTAGCTCGCTGGGTGGCCACTATGCCAACTACCTCGCCGAAAAGCATGATCTCAATGCCGTGCTGATTAATCCGGCTGCGGTGGGTGCCATGGATCTGGATATTTTTGTCGGCAATCATGTCAATTTCCATACTGGCGCGGCTTTTTCGTTCAGCCAGGCGCATGCAGAGCAACTCCGCGCCCAGGTCACCCTGCCAACGGCACGTCGCTACTGGCTGCTGCTTGAAAGCGGCGACGAAATGCTGGATTACCGGCTGGCCCTGAGTTTCTACGACGGTTGCCGGCAGACGGTGCTCGATGGCGGCGATCACAGCTTCACGCGTTTTCCGGATTTTATGCCGCAAATCATTGAATTCGCTGGGCTATAATCCGTCGATGAATGTATTGTTTGAAGAAGATGGCGGCTTTAAGGCCGGCAGCATCATGGCCGACAACGACAGTTCGTTGCAGGTCGAAATGCCTACCGGCAAGCGCAGCAAGATCAAGGCCGCAACGGTATTGTTGCGTTTTGAAAAGCCCTCGGCGGCTGCCTTGCTTGACCAGGCCACGCCGCTGGCCGAAGAGATCGAAGCTGAATTCCTGTGGGAGTGCGCAAGCGATGGCGAGTTTTCGTTTCTTGATTTTGCCCGTGATTACTACGGACACGAACCCGCGCCGGTCGAAGCGACGGCGGTGCTGCTTGCCGTGCACGCCGCGCCCGTCTATTTCCACCGCAAAGGCAAGGGCCGCTTCCGCAAAGCGCCTGCCGACATTCTCGCAGCTGCTCTGGCCAGTCTTGAAAAAAAGCGTCAGCAAGCGCTCACGATGGAAGGCTGGATTGGCGAGCTGAGGGAATTCCGTTTGCCGGCAGAAATTGGTGCGATGACCGATGCGCTGCTTTACGAGCCGGATCGCAACAAGCCCGAAACCAAGGCCTTCGAAACCGCCTGCGCCGAAGCCGGCCTGACGGCGGCGCAAATGCTCTTCAAGTGCGGCGCCATCAAGTCGCCCTACTTCCTGCATTATCGTCGCTTCCTGCACGAGCAATTTCCCAAGGGTGTGGGCTTTCCGGCGCTTGAGGCACCGAAGTTGCCGCGTGACTTGTCGCGTGCCGACGTTCGTGCCTTCTCGATCGACGATGCCAACACCACCGAAATCGACGACGCGCTATCGGTCGTCAAGCTACCCGGTATCGGCTCGCGTATCGGCATCCACATTGCCGCACCGGGCTTGGCCATCGAGCATGGCTCGCCGCTTGACGGCGTCGCTCGCGCCCGTTTGTCGACGGTCTACATGCCCGGCAACAAGATCACCATGCTGCCCGATGCCGTGGTGCAAAACTACACGCTGGCCGGCGGTGTCGATTGTCCGGCGGTGTCGCTCTACCTGACGGTCAATGACTCGCTGGAAATCCTCAGTCATGAATCACGGCTGGAAATGGTGCACATCGCTGCCAATCTGCGTCACCACGAAATCGAACCATGGTTCAACGCCGAAACCATCAACGGCCCGCTGCCCGAGCAGCCGTTCAAGGACGAACTGGTCCATCTCTGGCACTTCGCCAATGCCTGCGAAGGTCGGCGTGGCAAGCCGTCGGCGATGCAGGGTATCAACGACTACAACTTCGAGATCGTCGGCGATCTGGCTGATCCTGATGCCTGCAAGGTCGAAATTTCCGAGCGAAAGCGCGGCAGCCCGCTCGACAAGCTGGTTGCCGAACTGATGATCGTCGCCAACTCAACCTGGGGCGGCCTGCTCGCCGAGAAGAACATTGCCTGCCTGTACCGCGCCCAGACACAAGGCAAGGTGCGCATGACCACCTCGCCGCTGCCGCATGAAGGCTTGGGCGTGCCGCAATATGCGTGGATGACCTCGCCGCTGCGTCGTTACTGCGATATGGTCAATCAATGGCAGCTGATCGCCTGCCTGAAGGGCGAAACCCCGGCTTTTGCGCAGAAATCAGCGGAACTGTTCGGCGCCATGCGGGATTTTGAGCAAACCTACGCCGCCTACGCCGATTTTCAGCGTCAGATGGAGCGATATTGGTGTTTGCGCTGGATACAGCAACATGGCTTGACCGAAATCGAAGCAACGGTACGCCGCGAACAAAGCATCAAGCTGGATCACCTGCCGCTATTGCTGCGCGTGCCCTCACTGCCGTCTGACCTGGTGGCCGGACAGCGTGTGCGTCTGGCCTTTGAAAATCTCGATCTGCTGGCGCCGGAAGTGAGTTGCCGATTTGTCAGTTTGCTTGGCGACAACAATCTGGCCGACGCCACGGAGGAAGAGGCGCAGTGAAAAAGAAGGTTGCTGCCTTGCGCCAGTTGCCGGTGGTGAAGCAAGACCGCCACCTGTGGCTGGCGGTGGGCATCTCTGTGCTTTTTCATGGCTTGCTGCTGACTGTCCATTTTCAATTTCCGGATGCTTCAAAAGCGTTCCGCGAAAAAGCCATGGACATCATCCTGGTCAACGCAAAATCGGCGCACAAGCCAAGTGATGCGCAGGCATTGGCGCAATCCAGTCTCGATGGTGGTGGCAATGTCGATGAAAACCGGCGAGCCAAAACTCCCTTGCCGCCGGCTGAACATAAAGACGATGGTGATGCCATCCAGCAAATGCAGCGCCGTGTGCAGGAACTGGAGACGGCTCAGCAAAAGCTGCTGACCCAGGCCAGAAGCCTGCGCAATGTGGCTGCTGCCAATGCGGCAACCGAGCAGCCGACGCCGGTGCCGAGCGTCAGTGGTCTCGATCTTGCCGAATCTGCCCGGGCGATGGCGCGGCTGGAGGGCGAAATCAGCAAGTCGCTCGATGAGTACAGCAAGCGTCCACGCAAGAAATTCGTCGGGGCGCGAACCGAGGAATACGCCCTCGCGTCTTATCTGGATGCCTGGAAGCAGAAGATCGAGCGCATCGGTACCCTGAATTATCCGGATGCGGCGCGTGGCAAACTCTATGGCTCGGTGGTCCTGTTTGTCGAACTACGGGCCGAGGATGGCAGCCTCTACAACGCCGAAATTTCAAAATCGTCCGGTCACAAGGTGCTGGATCAAGCTGCCCTGCGCATTCTCCGGATGGCGGCGCCGTTTGGCGCCATTCCAACGCAGGCGCTGGGCGGGGCAACCGTGTTGTCCTTTGCCCGGACCTGGTATTTCACGCAGGGCGATGCCCTGAATACGGGCAGTAAATGAGCGACTTGTACTGCGTTTTCGGCAATCCGATTGCCCATTCAAAATCTCCGGTCATTCACGCCACCTTTGCCGCCGAAACCGGTCAGGACATCAGTTACGAAGCGCGGCTTGCTGCGGTCGACGGCTTTAAACAGGCGATTTCAGAATTCGTCGCGGCTGGCGGCAAGGGGGCAAATGTGACCGTGCCCTTCAAGGAGGAAGCTTTCCGTCTGGCTACCCAGCTGTCGGAACGCGCTACGCGGGCCGGCGCGGTCAACACGTTGGTGTTCAGTGGCGCCGAAATCCATGGCGACAACACCGATGGCGCCGGACTGGTTCGCGACATCGTGCACAATCTTGGTGTTTCGCTGGCCGGCAAACGCATCCTGCTGCTTGGTGCCGGTGGTGCTTCGCGTGGTGTGATAGCGCCCCTGCTGGCCGAGAAGCCGGACTCGCTGTTCATCGCCAATCGCAGCGCCGGCAAGGCCGAGGCACTGGCTGCGTCATTTGCCGACATTGCTGCGGTCAACGCCGGAAATTTCGCCAAAACCGAAGGCATGACATTCGATCTGGTGATCAACGCAACCTCCGCCAGTCTGTCCGGTGAAGCGCTACCCCTGCCGAACGGTATTTTTGCTGAGGGCTGCGTGGCTTACGACATGATGTACGGCAAGGGCGAAACGCCATTTTTGGCGCAGGCCCGGGAGCAAGGTGCCGCTCAACGCTCGGATGGCTTGGGTATGTTGGTCGAACAGGCTGCCGAAGCCTTTTTCGTCTGGCGCGGCGTGCGTCCGGCGACCCGCCGGGTGCTGGCCGACCTGAGGTCAAAACTCGCTCAATGAAAACCGCCGGCCGCTGGCTGAAGAGGGTGCTGCTCGGCATGATAGGATTGTTCCTGATCTGGCAGTTGTGGTTACTCGGCTGGGTGTTGCTGTGGGGCTGGGTCAATCCCGGTGAAACCCGATTCATGGAAATTCGTCTGGTCGAGTTGCGGCAGAAAGTGCCGGAGGCGCAACTCAGGCAGCAGTGGGTTTCCTATGACCGCATTTCCGTCCACCTGAAACGAGCCATCATCGCCGCTGAGGACGCCAAGTTCGTCGATCATGAAGGCTTTGACTGGGAGGGGATGCAAAAGGCGATGGAAAAGAACCAGAAGAAAGGGCGTTTTGTCGCCGGCGGTTCAACCATCAGTCAGCAATTGGCCAAAAACCTGTTTTTGACACCCAACAAGTCGTATTTTCGCAAAGCCGAAGAGGCGATCATCACCGTGATGCTGGAAAATCTGTGGAGCAAGCGGCGGATTTTTGAGGTTTATCTGAACGTGATCGAGTGGGGTAACGGAATTTTTGGCGCAGAGGCCGCTGCCCGCCATTACTTCAATGTCAGTGCTGCTCAGCTCGGGCCGGAACAGGCGGCGCGACTGGCTGGGATGGTACCGAATCCGCGTTATTACGACCGAAATCGCGGTGCATCAGGATTGGGCCGTAAAACGGCCATAATTCTTGGCAGGATGTCGTCCGCCGAGGTGCCTTGATCGTCCTTCGCCGTCAGGGCGGGGTCAGGCTTTGCGCACAAAGGTGGTGCTACAATCGGGGTTTGTTTTTGCATTGCAGCATTGGCGCGCCATGTCCGACGAAACCCCGACCGAAGTTGATGTGCTCAAGGAGCACCTGGCCGATGTACAGGAGTTGCTCTCCAAGCATCGGCTCGTCGAAGAAATGGTCCGGCGCCAGGACATGCCGCGTCACGAACTGGTCGAGGGCTTGGTTCAAAAGCAGCATATCAGCGAACTTCACAACCTGTTTTCGCGTTTGCCAGTCGTCTCCGTCGCGCTCATTCTCAGCGCCTTGCCCGAAGATGATCGCCTGATTGCCTGGAAGGAAATCGACGAAGAGCGTCAGGACGACATCCTGGAATTGCTCGCCGACGAAGTGCAGGAAGTGCTGGTCGGCGACGGACATCGACCGAGCAAAAAAGTCATCGTCAATGCCTTCGAATTGCACGATGGACGTTTGCGTCAGATCGTCGTCGAACGCCAACTTGATTTCGCCGAAATCAAGCCGATCTGGATCGATCTGGTTGCCCCTACGCCGCGTGTTCGCGAATGGGTTGGCCGCCAGTTCGGACTTGATCTGCCCGACCCCAAAAATCTGACCGACCTTGAGGCCAGCGCGCGCTTCTATATCGAAGATAACGGTGAGCTGCATCTGCACTCCGATTTCCTGCTCGATATGGCCAACGAGTCGCGCAACGTGGCAGTGGCGTTCATCCTGCACGACGAAATTCTCTTTTCAGTGCGTTCCGAAGAATTGCCGGTTTTCCGCCTGCAACGCCATCGGGCGCGGACGCGGCCGGGTTATGTCACCGATGCAAAAGATGTTCTGCTCGACCTCTACGCTGCCGATGCCGAGTATTCAGCCGATGCACTGGAAGACGTTTATGCATCGCTGGAGGCGGTCGCCAAGCACGTGTTGAGTACGCACCTGACTGACGAAGTGGCCGGGGTGATCCTGGCCGATGTTGCCAAGCAGGAAGACTTGAACGGGCGTATTCGCCGTAATGTGCTGGATACGCGTCGGGCGGTCGCATTCCTCGGGCGCGGCAAGTTCCTGAACCAGTCGCAGCAGGAAGATGCCCGCCAGATCATGCGTGACATCGAGTCACTCGATGGTCACACCTCGTTTCTGTTCGGCAAGATCAACTTCCTGATGGATGCGGTCGTTGGTTTCATCAATATCAACCAGAATCAGCGCGTGTCGAAACTGACCAAGCTGTCGATCATTTTCATGCCGATCAACATCGTGGCCGGTATCGGCGGTATGTCGGAATTTTCGATGATGACCAGTGGCATTCCCTGGCCGGTGGCCTACGGAGCGTTCACGCTGGGTATGGGCGTTGTTGGCTGGCTGACCTATCTGGCGCTGCGTCAGGCCGAGCGGCGTGAAGCCTCGGGCAAGCTGGATGAGGCCCGGGCGATGATGATGTCTACTTCGTCATCAACTTCAAACCGATAATGCCGGCGACGATCAGCCCGATGCTGATCAGTCGCGCCACTTCTCTCGATTCACCAAAAAGAAACATCCCGAGGATGGCCGTGCCAACGGCGCCAATGCCTGTCCACACCGCGTAGGCGGTGCCCAGCGGCAGCACTTTCAGCGACCAGCCGAGCAGGATGACGCTGGCGGCCATGGCCACCAGCGTTGCTGCTGAAGGCCACAGGCGGCTGAACCCCTCGGTGTATTTCAGCCCGACCGCCCAGCCGACCTCGCAGAGGCCGGCAATGAACAGGATCAGCCAGGCGGAACCCGAATTCACTTCAGCGTGGCAAAGTAGGCGTCGGCTGCGGCGATGGTGGCCGCGATGTCAGCATCGGTGTGGGAGGCCGAGACAAAGCCGGCTTCGAAGGCCGACGGCGCAAAGTAGTGGCCGGCATCCAGCATGGCGTGGAAGAAGCGGTTGAAGGCTTCCTTGTCGCAAGCCAGCACCTCGTCGTAGGTGCCTGGGCATTTTTCAGCGAAATAAAGGCCGAACATGCCACCGACGTTTTGCGCGCTGAAGACAACACCGTGCTTTTGGGCGGCGGCGACCAGACCGTCACACAGGGCCTTGGTCTTTGCCGTCAGGCTTTCATAAAAGCCGGGGGCCTGAACCAGCTTCAGCGTGGCCAGGCCGGCTGCTGTGGCGATCGGATTGCCGGACAGCGTACCCGCCTGATACACTGGGCCGAGCGGGGCAATCTGTTCCATGATCTCGCGCTTGCCGCCAAACGCGCCGAGTGGCATGCCACCGCCAACAACTTTGCCGAAGGTGGACAGGTCCGGGGTGATGCCGAACAGGCCTTGGGCGCTCTTCAGTCCGACGCGAAAACCGGTCATCACTTCGTCAAAAATCAGCACCGACCCGTATTGGGTGCATAAGTCGCGCATGGCTTTCAGGAATGCCGGCGTCGGGGCGATCAGGTTCATGTTGCCGACCACCGGTTCGACGATCACGGCGGCAATCTTGTCGCCATGCTTGGCGAAAGCATCGGCCAGTTCCTGCGGGTCGTTGTAGGTAAGGACCATGGTGTTTTCGGCAACACCGGCCGGTACGCCGCTGGAGGACGGATTGCCGAACGTCAGCAGGCCGGACCCAGCCTTGACCAGCAGGCCGTCGGAATGGCCGTGGTAGCAGCCTTCGAATTTGATCAGGATGTCGCGGCCGGTATAGCCGCGGGCCAAGCGGATGGCGCTCATGGTGGCTTCTGTACCGGAGGAAACCAGACGAACCATCTCCATGGACGGCACCAGTTCGCACAGCAGGTCGGCGATGTCGACTTCCTTTTCCGTGGGCGCGCCGAAGGAAAGGCCATCCACCGCGGTACTCAGGACGGCGGCGATTACGTCCGGGTGAGCGTGGCCGAGGATCATTGGGCCCCAGGAGCCGACGTAGTCGGTGTACCACTGGCCATCTGCATCCTGCACCTTAGCACCGACGCCCTTCTGGAAGAAACAGGGCGTACCGCCAACCGAGCGGAAGGCGCGGACCGGCGAATTGACGCCGCCGGGGATGTGGCGCTGGGCGCGTTCGAACAGTTGCTGGTTGCGTGAGGTCATGACTGTGCTTCCTCGAAAAGGCGTTGATAGGCGGCAGCGCGCGCGGTGATGTCGGGCGCGGAAAAGAGATCGGTAATGACAGCGAGCAGGTCGGCGCCGGCTGCGATGAGCGGCTGGGCGTTTTCCAGCGAAATGCCGCCAATGGCGCAGCTTGCTGCGGTCAACCGGATTTTTGCGTCAAAAAACAAATCTTTTGGTGCGAGCGTAGCGTCCGGTTTGGTTGGTGAGGGATAGACGGCGCCGAAGGCCACGTAATCGACGCCGGCCGCATCTGCCACCTGTGCTGCGGCAAAGTCAGCGTAGCAAGATGCACCGAGAATACCGGTCGGTCCGAGCATGGCGCGGGCAGCCATCAGGTTGCCATCCTCCTTGCCGAGATGTACGCCATCGGCCTTGACGAGAAAACTCATGGCAATGTCGTCGTTGATCAGCAGGCTGGCGCCATAACGGCGGGTCAGTTCACGCAGGGCATGGGCGCGGCTGACGCGTTCTGACATGGTGCTCGTTTTGTCGCGGTACTGAACGATCCGGCAACCGCCCGCCAGTGCTGCTTCAAGTTCGGCCAGCAGGCGGGCGCCGTCGGCGTATTCCGGCGTGATGGCGTAAAGGCCGCGTAATTTATTCGCCATCGGCCTTGTCTTCGCCTTTCTCTTTGGATGCTTCCTCTTCACCGCCGCGGGCCCAGAAAAAGCGGTCAGGGATAAATTGCCCCATGCCGGCGCGAAAGCCGTTGGCCAGTGTTTGCCAGGTGTAGTTCTGAGCGTCGCGCACGGCGTCCTCCATGCTGGCGCCGCCGGCAATGCAGCCAGCGATGGCCGAAGCCAGCGTACAGCCGGACCCGTGGTAGCTGCCGGGCAGGCGTTCCCAGGTGTCGCGGCGGATGACGCCGTCGACGCCGTACAGTGTGTTGACGACCTGCGGGGTGTTTTCGTGAGTGCCCGTGATCAGCACGTACTGGGCGCCCATTTCAATCAGGCGCTGGGCACAGACATCGATGGAGGGTTCGCCTTCGTCTTCGTCGCTCTCCGCCAGTCGCCGCGCTTCCGGTGCGTTCGGGGTCAGTAGCGTGGTTTGTGGCAGCAGCATTTCGCGGATGGCGGAAATCACTTCTTCACTCGACAGTTCGTCACCGCGCCCCGAGGCCAGCACCGGGTCGAAAATCAGCGGAATTTCCGGGTAATCAGCAATGATTTCGGCGACCGCGAGCACATTTTCCACGCTGCCCAGCATGCCGATCTTGAAGGTGGCCACCGGCATGTCTTCAAGCACCGTGCGAGCTTGCTGTTCCAGCAATTCAGCCGCGACCGGGTGCACGCTTTGGACGCCGACCGTATCCTGGACCGTCAAGGCGGTGATTGCGCTGAGGGCATGGCAGCCCAGGCTGGCCAGTGTCATGAGGTCCGCCTGCATGCCGGCGCCGGATGATGGGTCGCTGGCAGAAAATGCGAGAACCAGAGGCGGGGTGGGCTGAGTGGAGAGGGGGGTATTCATTGTCATTCGCACCCTTGGCGGGGGCGAAGGGAATTGGGTAAGATGGCCGCGATTTTATCCGAATCTTGCGGCAAGGGAGTCGTCTCCCGGGTGGGGAAAGTGGCTGGTGGGCCTTGCAGTGGGAGAATAGTTCCGTAGTATGATGCACCGATAGCACCTCACAAAGAGGTCCAGGGGACAGGATAGTGGCTGATTTATCCAGACTGCGCGGCGTCAGGGTCATGGTCATTGACGACAGCAATACGATACGGCGCAGCGCCGAGATATTTCTCGTGCAGGCCGGGTGTCAGGTCGTGCTCGCCGAAGATGGCTTTGATGCGTTGGCCAAGATTGCCGACCATCAGCCTAGCGTTATTTTTTGCGACATCATGATGCCGCGTCTCGACGGCTATCAAACCTGTTCGCTGATCAAGAAAAATCAAAAATTCAAGGCAACACCGGTCATCATGCTTTCGTCCAAGGACGGCCTGTTCGACCGCGCCCGTGGCCGTATGGTCGGCTCCGACCAGTATCTGACCAAGCCGTTCACAAAAGACAGCCTGCTACAGACGGTTGCGACCTTTGCATTGCCTGCCGAGTCAGAATCAAATTCGTAGTTCAGGGGGAACTCATGCCTGTAAAAAATATCCTTGTCGTTGACGACTCTCCGACCGAACGGTTTTTTACCGTTGATGTGCTGACCAAGGCCGGCTATCAGGTCACGACGGCAGAAAACGGTGAGGAAGGCATCGTCAAGGCCAAGGCTACCAAGCCTGATCTGATCCTGATGGATGTCGTCATGCCCGGCCTGAATGGCTATCAGGCGACACGGACACTGACCCGCGATGAGGAAACCAAAGGCATTCCGATTATTGTGTGCACGTCTAAAGGGCAGGAAACCGACAAAATCTGGGGCTTGCGTCAGGGTGCAGTCGATTATCTCGTCAAGCCCCTGAATCCGGATGAGTTGCTGCAACGAGTGGCTGCGTTGCCGTAATCGCGATGGCCCGGAAAACAAGCCTTCGCGATTTTCAGGAGTATCTGGCGACGCGCCTCAGCAATGCGGCCAGAGGCAAGGGGTCCTCTTTCTGGCTGGGGGTCGAGGCTGGAGGCGAATCTTGGCTGGTCGATCTTTCCGATGGTGGCGAGATCGTGCAGGCTTCCCTTTTGACGCCCGTGCCCTTGACTCGCCCCTGGTTTGTCGGGTTGGCCAATATTCGTGGCAACCTGCATGCAGTCAGTGACTTTTCGCAATATCGAGGCGGTCCGCCCATCATTCAGAATTCCAATGCCAGACTATTGCTGATTGGGGCTAGACATGGCGTTAACGCCGCGCTACTGGTGTCGCGAATGCTTGGCCTGAAAAATCCAGACGACTTTACTGCCGAGCTGGCCGATGCTTCGATGCCGGCTTGGGGAATGCAGCGTTTTGCCGATACGCAAGGAAAAATCTGGCACAAACTTTCGGTGCGCGAACTGCTCGCTGATCAGGATTTCATGAATATCGGGGGATGATGGCGGGCTTTGCCCGCATCCCCTCAAGCGGAGAGTTTCCATGGTTTTCAGCTTAAAGCTTCCGAAAAAAGGTAATGCCGGGAAGGGTGGATCCTCCCCGATGACCGTTTCGGCAGGTTCGGCCACCGGTCAACTGGCCCTGCCCGGCTTCCTTGCTGCGCAGCCTGTGCTCCAGCAGATGAAAATATTGGGCGGCATCTTTATTTTCCTGATGTTGCTCATTGCCGGTTTGGTGGTTCATGACAATCGCGAATCCACGGAGAACACGGCTTACATTGCGGCTTCCGGTGAAATGCGCATGCTTTCGCAACGTCTGGCCAAAGCGTCAACGCTCGCCTTGCAGGGGAACCCGGCTGCTTTCGCCCAGCTGAAGGAGTCGCGCGCCACCTTTGCCAAACTGTTTGAGCAGTTGTCGAATGGTGGCGAATTTGGGGGCGCCAGGATTTCGGCTTCTCCCGATAGCGTTCGTCCGCAATTGGAAGCGCTCGGTCAGCGTTGGACAAGCACAGATAAGGATGCCGAGACGGTGATCGGCCAGGAGAAAAACCTGGTTGAATTGGGCAAGAGCGTCGCCGTTATCGATAAGGCAAATGCGGCAATGCTGGAGCTTACCGAACAGCTGGCCATGCTGAAATTGCAGGCAGGAGCAGCTTCTCGGGAAATTGCCTCGTCCAGCCAGTTGATGATGCTGACTCAGCGTATTGCCAAGAATGCGTCGGCCTTGCTGGTGGGAGACGAGATCAATCCGGAAGTGGCTTTCCTGCTTGGAAAGGACACCAATGCGTTCCGCGATATTCTCGCCAGTCTTGCCAAGGGTGGTGGTGATGCTGAAAGCCGCAACAAGCTGGGGGAGCTGGACATTGCGTTCAAGGATTACCAGGGAGCCGTTGCCAGTATTCTGGGCAATATGCAGCCACTGGTCTTGTCCAAGCAGGCGGGTTCGCGAATTTTCCGCGAGAGCGAGGATTTGCTGAAAGCGACTGATCAGCTTGCGCTTGGCTATCAGCAAGGTCTGGCCGAACGCGGCATGTACATTGTTGCGCTGATTATCATGAGCTTGCTGGCTTTGGCGACGCTGGCACTGCTCGTCAAGATTTACCTCGACGATACCGGGCGCCGTGCCGAAGATGCCGAGCTTCAGCGCCATGTCTCTGACCAGACCAATCGTGAAAATCAGGATGCCATTTTGCGACTGATGAACGAATTGGGTGACCTGGCTGACGGCGACCTGACAGTCACCGCAACGGTGAGTGAAAACATTACCGGCGCGATTGCTGACTCCATCAACTACACGATTGAAGAGTTGCGCGTGCTGGTCGGACGTATCAACGATGCGGCGAACCGGGTGACGGCGGCGACCGAAATCGCCCGTTTGACCTCGGCAGAATTGCTAGATGCTGCCGAACGGCAATCAACCGAAATTCAGCAGGCAGGCCAGTCAGCGCTGACCATGGCGCGTTCGATGTCCGAGGTTTCGGGCAATGCGACGCAATCGGCCAAGGTTGCACGTCAGTCCCTGATGGCTGCAGAAAAAGGAACGCAAGCGGTACAGGATTCGATCAAGGGCATGAACGAGATTCGCAATCAGATTCAGGAAACCTCGAAGCGAATCAAGCGGCTTGGCGAAAGCTCGCAGGAAATTGGTGAAATCGTTGAATTGATTTCCGACATTACCGAACAGACCAACGTGCTGGCGCTGAACGCTGCCATTCAGGCTGCTTCTGCCGGTGATGCCGGCCGGGGCTTCACGGTCGTGGCTGAAGAAGTGCAGCGCCTGGCTGAACGTTCCGGCGAGGCGACCAAGCAAATTGCGGCGATTGTAAAAACAATTCAGACCGATACCCAGGATGCAGTCTCCGCCATGGAGCAATCAACCCGTGGGGTGGTCGATGGCGCCAAACTCTCGGACGCTGCAGGTCAGGCGCTGTCTGAAATTGGTGACGTATCGCGCAATCTGGCCGATCTTATTCAGAATATTTCGACCTCCACCCAGAATCAGGCCAATTCCGCGACTCAAGTGGCGCGCCTGATGCAGGATATTTTGCACGTCACCGAGCAGACGACGGCCGGTACGCAGCGTACGGCACAGGCGGTGGATGAACTGACCGCTCTGGCTTCAGAACTGAAGGGCTCGGTCGCCGGCTTCAAGGTCGACTGACGGACATCGCGAGAGATCATGAACGCGGCAACGGAATTTGATTTGGGCCCGCTGACCTGGGTCAAGGGTGAAATTGATCTGGCCTTGCAACGGGCCGAAGAGGCGCTCGGCCAGTACGAGGCTAGCGCTGATCCGACACAGCTCAAATTTTGCCGAACCCACGTGCATCAGGTACATGGCGCGCTGGCCATTGTCGGACTCGATGGTGTTGCCCTGGTAACGGCGTCGACCGAAGCCCTTCTTGCCGGGATGGAAGAGGATCGCCTGCCCGGTGGCGACGCATCGGTCGCCGTGCTGCGTCAGGTCCTGAATGCCCTGCGTCAGTATCTTGATGATCTGATGGCGGCTGAGCCGAACCTGCCGCTGCGTCTGTTGCCAGCTTTGCAGGCCTTGGCGACGGTGCGCGGCTTGCCGGCGCCTCACCCCTGCGAGCTGTTTTATCCGGACCTTTCGTTGCGCCCAGCCAAGCGGGTTAATGATGTGCCCATGCTTGATTCGGAGCAGTTGCTGCATGCGCTGAAGTCAGAGCGCATGCATTTTCAGAAAGGCCTGCTCAGTTGGCTCAGGAAGCCGGCTGAAGCCGAAATTGGTCGTCAGGTGATGTGCGAGGCGGTTGCCGCCATTGACGCGATACAGCCGACACCTGTCGCACGTACTTTCTGGTGGGTTTCACTCGCGCTGCTGGAGTCGCTAGCCGATCCGCAACTCGCTGCCGATCAGACCGCACGCCAGTTTTGTTCGCGCATCGACGCCCAGATTCGCCGCTTGCTCGAGGGATCTAACAACGTGGCCGAACGGGTCATGCGTGAGGCTCTGTATTACATCGCTCAGGCGCCGGCCGGACTGCATCCGCGGATCGATGAGGTTCAGTCGGTTTATGGCCTCGGCGACCTGCTGCCGACTGCTACCGCCATTGCGGCACCGCTGCCCCATCAGGCTTCGCTGCGCAAATTGCGCGAGACGCTGGGCGCCATCGAGGAACTTTGGAACAAGTTCTGTACCGGCCACAGTGCCAGTCTGGCCGGCTTTGCCGATAACGCGCGCAGCTGCGCCCAGCTGACCGGTGAAATCGGCCAGACTGATCTTAAGCGCCTGGGCCAGGGCCTGGGAGCCATTGCCAACTGGCTGCTCGAGCAGCCTTCGCGATTTAACGATAGCGTGGCCATGGAAGTAGCGACGGCCATTCTCTTGTTGCAGAACGCGCAAGAAAATTTCCGGCGTCTGGGCACCGATTTCGCGCAGCAGGTAGACCTCATGGTTGCCCGCCTCTACGCTTGCATCGCCGGTCGCCCAGCGAGCGACGAGGCCATTCCGCTGCTCGACGAAATGACGCGGAAGGCGCAGGAAAGGCTGCTGATCGGGCAGGTAGGACGGGAAATCCAGAACAGCCTGGCCCAGATCGAACAAGGGCTCGATGTCTATTTCCGTGACCCGACAAAGGCTCAGGATCTGCTTCAGCTCGACAAGCCAATGAAGCAGATTGGCGGTGCTTTGGCGATGCTTGGGCATTTCGGCGCGGTCAACAATCTCAAGGAATGTGGCGCCCGTATCCAGCAATTTGCCCAGCCGGACTACCAACCGGGCAATAAAGATTTTGAGGCTGTGGCGCACCAGTTGTCCCTGCTCGGTTTCTTCGTGGATTCACTGCAGAACGGCGAAACGGATTTCGAAACCTTCGTCCGTCGCATGAATGGGGAGAAGCCCGCTGCACCGTCAGCGGAGGCAGAAACCGAGGCAGCACCAGCGCCGACGGTCGAAGCGCAACTTGCCCAGCAGGCCCGTGAAACGCAGGCGCTGGCCAACGCGCTGCGCGAAGCGCCGCAAGATGCTCGCTTGCAGGATGAGCTCAGGCAAAACCTGCAGTCGATCCAGAAAGATGCAGATCTGGTCGCCAACCGCGAACTGGGCGATTCGGCCAAGGCTGCGCTGGCCGCATTGCAGGCAGGCGGCGAGCTCGATACCGCGTTGTCCGGCCTCAAGCAGCCGACGCCCCAAGGGCCGTCGGCTGAAACCCTGCAACTGGCAGACGCTACTCACGAGGCCATCGACGCCGAACTGCTGGCAATCTTCCTTGAAGAAGCCAATGAAGTGCTGGCCACCATCGGTAATCAGAAGGCATTGCTGGCTACGGCTCCGAACAATGTCGAGGCCTTGACGACCGTACGCCGCGCCATGCATACCCTGAAGGGCAGCGGGCGGATGGTCGGACTCCAGAATCTTGGCGAAGTCGCCTGGGCGCTGGAGCAAACCCTGAATCTCTGGCTGCGTCAGGATACGACGGTGACGCCGGATCTCCTGCGCATGATAAATGACGCGCACGAGCTGTTCTCGGCCTGGGTGAGCTACCTCGAAACCGGGCACGGTGCCGCACCCGATGCGGCTGCCCTGGTTGCGCTGGCGGGTCGCCTGCGTGGCGTTGAACCGGTTACTGAGCCGGTGGCCGGTCTCGTCGACGTGCCGACGCCCGAGCCCGAACCCGAACCACCTGTCAGCGCGCTGGCAGAAATCGAACCGGCCGTTGAGGAAACGGTGGTCGAGGAGGTGGCGTTTGAGGAAGCGCCCGAAGCGCCGACAGTGGAGGCTATCGAAGTACAAGAACCGGCTCTGCCGCCGGAAATTATTGTCATTGAAGCCCCTGTCGAGCCTGAAGAGGTACTGCCGCGGTCAACGCCGAAAATCGATCAAATTCCGAATGTGCAGCCGATCGTCAAGGTCTCGCCAACCTTGTACGACATTTTCTGCGAAGAGGCGCGCGGCCATTTGCAGACGCTGGTTGCCGCCTACGCGGTGCTCGATGCCGATCCGTCGGCACCGACTACCTTCGAGATGACGCGCGCTGCCCACACGCTGGGTGGCATCGCTGCCACCGTCGGCCTGATGCCGCTCAACCATCTGGCCATTACGCTTGAACACGCCCTGCTTCGGCGCGACGGTTCGGCTCATCCGGAAAGCATCGAAGGTCTGGAGACCGTTCGCCAGAGCATCATGACGCTCGAAGAGATGTTTGCCGGGTTAGCCTTGCAGCGGGCGCCTGATGAGCAGATGCAACTGATTGCAGCGCTGGATGATGTTTATCATCCTGCCCCCGTGATCGAAGAAGCGGCCACCCCGGCCAGCGCCGAGATCATTGCGCTGCCAGGTGTCACCATGCCGAAGCCCGAGCCGGTGGCCGAGCTGACCCAGATAGCGGCAGCGGCTGATACGCCGCAGCTGAACGACGAACTTGACGAACAATTACTGCCGATCTTCCTTGAAGAAGCAGGTGATCTGACCCGTGATCTGACCGCTCAGGCTCGTGCCTGGCGTGCTGATCTGGCCGGTGATTCGGCGCCGCATGCCATTGCGCGCTTGTTGCACACCTTCAAGGGTAGTGCCCGCATGGCAGGCGCCATGAACCTTGGCGAAGCAACCCATCTGCTCGAAGCGCGGGTTGAGGAGGCATTGCGCGCTGGTCAGGTAACGCCGGTGTTTATCGATGAAATCGAAGCCGGCCTTGACCTGCTGGTCCAGGCGGTTGAACGCTTGCGTGCCGGGCCGGTGGTCGCGCCCGTACCTGACGTACCCGCGGTGGCGGATGCCACAGATTCAATGCCGGACGCTGGTCAGATTCCGACAGCAGTGGAGGCCGAGTCGGAGGCAAGTGGGCAGGGCGCCACCTTGCGTGTGCGCGCCGATCTGGTGGATCGCCTGGTTAGCGAGGCGGGCGAGCTTTCCATCGCCCGCAGCCGGATCGAAGGTGAAATGCGCAGCCTGAAAGGCTCGCTGCTCGAACTCACGGAAAACGTCATTCGTCTGCGCCGCCAGTTGCGCGAAATTGAAATTCAGGCGGAGTCCCAGATTCAGGCTCGCGTCGCCCAGGCGCCGGATAGCGAGGCGGACTTTGACCCGCTGGAACTTGACCGCTTCACCCGCTTCCAGGAGCTCACCCGTTTCATGGCCGAATCGGTCAACGACGTTGCGACCGTGCAGCAAAACTTGCTGAAGAATCTCGATGACGCCAATGCGGCAATCCTCGCCCAGTCGCGTCTGAACCGCAGTCTGCAGCACGAGCTGATGAGCGTGCGTATGGTGCCCTTTGCCAGCCAGACCGAGCGCCTTTACCGGATCGTCCGGCAGACCGCCAAGGAGACCGGCAAACGGGCCAGTCTGGATATCGTTGGCGGCCAGGTCGATATCGACCGTTCCGTGCTCGACAAGATGCTGGCGCCGATAGAACACATGCTGCGCAACGCCGTGGCTCATGGCATCGAGAGCCGTGATGAGCGTTTGGCTGCAGGCAAGGCCGAGGCCGGGGAAATCGTCGTCAAGCTGGCTCAGGAAGGCAATGAAATCATCCTGTCCATGGCCGACGATGGCAAGGGTTTGAACGCCAGCGGTATTCGTGCCCGCGCCGAGAGCATGGGCCTGCTTCAGCCGGGACAGGTGGTGGATGATTCTGCCTTATTCGATTTCATCTTCCAGCCCGGTTTCTCGACCGCGGCCGAATTGACCCAGCTTGCCGGCCGTGGGGTCGGCATGGATGTGGTGAAGACGGCCGTGTCGGCGTTGGGCGGTCGTATCGAAATCCTCTCGCAGCCAGGCAAGGGAACGACCTTCCGTCTTTACCTGCCACTGACGCTGGCGGTGACCCAGACCCTGCTGGTTCGCGTCGGCAGCCAGCTTTATGCCGTGCCCTCGACCATGATCGAACAGGTCATGGAAATGAAGGAAAAAGGGCTGGCGGCCATTCGCGAGGAAAGCGAAGTGAATTGGCAGGGCAATCGTTATCCCTTCCATTTCCTGCCGCATCTGCTCGGTGACGCGCAGGCGGTGCCGGAAGCGCATCGCCAGTACTGGGTGTTGTTGCTGCGTTCCGGTTCGCAGCGGGTCGCCATTCTGGTCGATGAGCTCAAGGGCAATCGAGAAGTCGTCGTCAAGAATATTGGCGCCCAGCTCGCCCGCGTGGTGGGTATCGCCGGGGCAACCGTGCTCGGCGACGGCAAGGTCGTGCTGATTCTGAACCCGGTCGCGTTGGCCAGTCGGGCCACAGTATCGATGGTGCATACGGCGGTGCCGACCATGCTGCCGCCGGTGCTGACCGAGGCGCCGAGCCTGCCGACCGTGATGGTGGTAGACGATTCGCTGACAGTGCGCAAGATCACCAGCCGACTCCTGATGCGTGAGGGGTATCAGGTCATTCTGGCCAAGGATGGCGTCGATGCGCTGGAGCAACTGGTGGATGTGCTACCGGATGTGATCCTCTCCGACATCGAAATGCCGCGCATGGACGGCTTCGATCTGGTCCGCAATATCCGCGCTGATGTGCGCCTGCGGTCCTTGCCTATCGTGATGATTACCTCGCGGACGGCGGACAAGCATCGCAACTATGCGCTGGAAATCGGGGCCAATCACTATCTGGGCAAGCCTTACGATGAAGTCGAGCTGCTTGGCCTCGTCGCGAAATATTGCAAAAAAGCGCAATAATTCCGGTTGACCGCAGGAAGTGCCTTTTACGGTGTTTCCTGCGCCTCCGAGTTCTTCAAACCAGCTTTTTTACCACCGCATAACGCGCCAGCGTTTCCTCGCGCGCCTTGGCGTGATCGACGATGGGTCCCGGATAATCGCGGCCGATCACGACGCCTAGCGCCTCCTGCTCGATTCGCCCCATCAGCCATGGCGCGTGGATGTATTTGTTCGGTACGCTCGCCAGTTCCGGCACATAGCGGCGAATGAACTTGCCCTCCGGGTCGAATTTTTCCGACTGCGTGATCGGGTTGAAAATCCGGAAATAGGGCTGGGCGTCGCAGCCGCTCGATGATGCCCATTGCCAGCCGCCGTTGTTGGCCGAGAGATCGAAGTCGTTCAACTGTTCGGCAAAATAGCGTTCGCCCAGCTGCCAGTCGAGGCCGAGATCCTTGGTCAGGAACGAGGCGACGACCATGCGTAGCCGGTTATGCATCCAGCCACTGAAATTAAGTTGACGCATCGCTGCATCGACCAGCGGATAGCCGGTACGGCCTTCGCACCAGGCAGCATAGCCCTCAGGCCAGTTAGTCCACTGGATGGCATCGTAATCGTGCTTGAAGGCATGGCCGACGACGTGCGGAAAGCGGTCGAGGATCATGAAGTAGAAATCCCGCCAGATCAGCTCGCTGAGCCAGACATTTGCCTCGGCGGCGAGGGCGGCTCGTACCAGTTCGCGAATCGAAATGGTACCGAAGCGCAGATGGACTGACAGGTAAGACACGCCCTTAACCGCCGGGAAGTCGCGCAGCGCGCCATAACGCGTGATGCGGCTTTGGCGGAATTCTTCCCATAAGGTTCGGGCGCCGGCCATGCCGGGCTGAATCCCGAGTTCAGCCAGATCGGTGGCCTCGAAGCCGATGTCGGCCAGGGTCGGTACGCCGGCCAGCTCGCTACCGGCCAGTTGGCCAGAGCATGGCCAGACTGCGCAGTCTGCTGCGGTCAAGCGTTTTAGCCAGGCATTCTTGTACGGCGTGAACACAGAAAATGCTTTACCGGCCTGTGTCAGCACCTCATCGCCATCGAAAATGGCCTGATCCTTGAATTGAACGAAGTCGATACCATCGGCCGTCAAGGCTCGCTTCACCTCGGCATCGCGCGTTTTGGCCGCCGGCTCATAATCGCGGTTGGCGAACACGGCCGTGATGCCCAGGCGGCCTGCCAGTAGAGGAATTTCCGTCGTTGCATGGCCGTGAACAACGATCAGTCCGCCACCTTTTTTACGCAGTGCCCCATCCAGTTCGAGCAGCGATTCCCGAATGAATTGGACCCGGCGATCGCGCCGCGTGGGCTGCGCCTCAAGAATTTCACGGTCAAAAACGAAGGCGCAATAAACCTGCTGCGCGTCTGCGAGGGCCGCGCTCAGGGCTGCGTGGTCGTGATCACGGAGGTCGCGGCGGAACCAGACGAGGGCTTTTTCTTTTTTCATGGTTGGTTTGTACCTCCCCGGCGATTAAAATTCCAGCATGGACAACGTCAACCTGACCGACAACTTCCTCATCGCCATGCCGACGCTGGAAGACCCGTATTTCTCGAACGCCCTCGTTTACATTTGCGAACACAATGAAAACGGGGCCTTGGGGATTATCGTCAATCGCCCGATCGACATGGATCTGGCCGGTCTGTTCGAAAAAATCGACATCAAACTGTCGGCCGAGAACCTGGCCAAGCTGCCCGTTTATTTCGGTGGCCCGGTGCAACTCGATCGTGGTTTCGTGCTGCACCGTCCGGTTGGCAAATGGCAATCGACGCTGGCGGTGAATAGCGAAGTCGGCCTGACCAGTTCGCGCGATGTGTTGAACTCGGTGGGCAGCGAAGGCTTGCCGGCAGAAATTATCGTCACGTTGGGCTACGCCGGCTGGGATGCCGGTCAGCTCGAAAGCGAACTGGCGCAGAATTCCTGGTTGACCGTGCCAGCCAAGGCAGAAATCCTTTTCGACCTGCCGCCCGAAGAGCGCCTGCCGGCTGCGATGCTGAAACTAGGCATCAGCTTTACCCAGCTTTCCGACGTGGCCGGCCACGCATGAGCGGATCGCATCGCTGATGGGCACTGTTCTGGCTTTTGATTTCGGTGAGAAGCGTATCGGTGTTGCCACCGGTGAAACCCTGCTTGGTACCGCCCACCCGCTGACCACCATCCACGCCGAGTCCAACGACGACCGTTTCGCCGCCATCGCCAAGCTGGTCGCCGAATGGCAGCCGGAGCAGCTGGTTGTTGGCCTGCCCACCCACGCCGACGGTACGCCGCACGAAATGACCCGGCTGGCCACCAAGTTCGCCGAGCGCCTAAAGCGCCGTTACAACCTGCCTGTCGGTTTTGCCGACGAACGCATGACATCTGTCGATGCTGAATCCCGCCTGCGCGAAACCGGCCGCAACAGCAGATCTGCCAAACCGCTGCTCGACGCGGTCGCCGCCCAACTTATTCTCCAAACCTGGTTCGAAAGTCCTCATGTCCACCCTGATCAATCCGCTGCCTGATGCCGAGGCGCAGTGTCGCCAACTGGCCGACCTGATTCGTCCGCAACTTTCCAAGAACCCGGCGCTGATCGGGATTTACAGCGGGGGCGCGTGGATCGCCGAACGTTTGCGCGAATTGCTGGGCCTGAGCGAAGAGATCGGCCTGATTGATGTGTCCTTCTACCGCGACGATTTCGCCGAAAAGGGCCTGCATCCGCAGTGCCGGCCGACGGTGATCCCGTTTGATGTTGAAGGCCGTCACCTGATCCTGGTCGACGACGTGCTTTATACCGGCCGCACTACCCGCGCAGCCATCAATGAGTTGTTCGACTATGGGCGCCCTGCGGCGGTCGAACTGGCCGTGCTGGCTGATCGCGGTGGACGCGAATTGCCGGTAGCGCCAACTTACGGCGTCTGGGATGTGAGCCTGAAGGATGCGCATAGCCTGGTTCTGGATCGGGACGACAACGGTCAACTCGCCTGGAGACTGGAAAATGTATAACCCGCAGTTGAACAAAAACGGCGAACTGGCCCACCTGCTGTCTATCGAAGGATTGCCGCAAAGCATCCTGACCCAGATTCTCGATACCGCCGCGTCCTTCATGGAAATCTCGGCGCGTGAAGTGAAAAAGGTACCGCTGCTGCGTGGCAAGAGCGTCTTCAACCTGTTTTTCGAGAACTCGACGCGGACCCGCACTACCTTCGAGATCGCCGCCAAGCGTCTGTCCGCCGACGTCATCAATCTCGACATCAACAAGTCGTCGGCCAGCAAGGGCGAAACCCTGCTCGACACCATCGATAACCTGTGCGCCATGCATGCCAACCTGTTCGTCGTGCGCCATGCGTCCAGCGGTGCGCCGTACCTGATTGCCGAGCACCTGCAGCGGGTCGGTCGCGACGACATTCACGTCGTCAATGCCGGTGACGGGCGCCACGCGCACCCGACCCAGGGCCTGCTCGACATGTACACGATTCGCCATTACAAGAAGGACTTCTCGCAATTGCGTGTCGCCATTGTCGGCGACATCCTGCACTCGCGCGTTGCCCGCTCGGACATTCACGCGCTGACCACACTGGGGGTGCCGGAAGTCCGTGCCATCGGTCCGGAAACGCTGCTGCCCAAGCATCTCGACAAGCTCGGCGTGCATGTTTATCACGACATGAATGAAGGCCTGAAGGATTGCGACGTAGTGATCATGCTGCGTCTGCAAAACGAACGGATGACCGGTGCCCTGCTGCCATCGGCCGGCGAATATTTCCGCCACTACGGCCTGACGCCGCAAAAGCTGGCACTGGCCAAGCCGGACGCCATCGTGATGCACCCGGGGCCGATGAACCGTGGCGTCGAAATCCACTCGGCGGTCGCCGACGGCTCGCAGGCCGTGATCCTGCCGCAAGTCACCTTCGGCATTGCAGTGCGCATGGCCGTCATGAGCATTGTTGCGGGGAATTGAGATGAATATCGTTATTGAAAATGGTCGCGTCATTGACCCGAAAAACGGCGTTGACCGCAACGCGTCGCTGTACATTGCCGACGGCAAGATTGCTGCGCTGGGCGATGCGCCGACCGGCTTTGTCGCTGAGCAAACCATTGATGCGACCGGTTGTGTGGTTTGCCCCGGATTGGTCGATCTCGGTGCTCGCCTGAATTCCATCGAGGCCGAACTCGCTGCGGCGGTGGCCGGAGGCGTCACCTCCGTCGTCGTGCCGCCGGATGCCGACCCACCGCTTGACGAGCCGGAACTGGCTGATCGCCTGGTCCATCGCGGCAAGGAAATCCGCAAGGCCCGCGTGCTGCCGCTGGGTGCCCTGACGCTGGGCCTGAATGGCGAACGCCTCTCCGAACTGGCCGGCTTGAAGAAGGCCGGTTGCGTTGCCTTTTCGCAGGCCAAGGTGCCGGTGGTTGATACCGAGGCCCTGCTGCGCGCGCTGGAGTACGCTGCGACCTTTGATTTCCAGATTTTCCTGCATCCGCAGGATTACTGGCTGTCGCGCAATGGCATTGCCCACGAAGGCGAAGTATCGAGCCGTCTGGGCCTGGCCGGGATTCCGGTAGCCGCCGAAACCATAGCTATCGCCACCATCGTTCAGCTCGTGCGCGACACCGGTTGCCGCGTGCACCTGACCCGGTTGTCGTCGGGTGCCGGTGTTGCGCTGGTCAAGCAGGCCATGGCAGAAGGCTTGCCGGTGACGTTCGATATCGGTGTTCATCACCTGCTGCTGACTGAAAACGACATCGGATTCTTCAACCCGCACGCCCGCTTCTGCCCGCCGCTGCGCACGCAAGCTGATCGTCTGGCCTTGTCGGATGCCGCGGTTGGAGGATTCGCCGCTATCTGTTCTGACCACACGCCGGTGGGGGCTGACGACAAGTTGCTGCCGTTTGGCGAAGCCAAACCGGGTGCGACCGGCCTTGAAGTGCTGTTGCCGTTGACCCTGAAATGGGCAGAGGCGGCGGGTGTCAGTCTGTCGGATGCACTGGCGCGCATTACTTCGGCGCCAGCCACCGTGCTTGGTTTGCCGAGCGGCCAGTTGGCGATTGGGGCAGCGGCTGACATCTGCATTTTCGACCCGGAAGCGACCTGGCAACTGACGCCGGAAACCCTGAAAAGCCGCGGCAAGAATTCACCCTGGATGGGTTACATGATGACCGGCCAGGTGAAGACGACGCTGGTGGGCGGGCGGGTGGTTTATTAGTCGCTGAGTGCTTCTAGCCGCCAGTTGCTGAATACCAGTACTTGGCGGCGCCAATTTTCAGGCAAAGCGGCGATTTTGGCGGTTCTTGCGGTCAACCGGAAAAAATCGCCGAAATCGAAATTTTTCTCAGGCTTGGGCGAAGCTGGCGACGGTTTCACTGGTCGTGCCGCTGACTTCCAGCACCTTGCGCCGCGACGTTTGGCCACTTTTCAGATTGACGGCAGACTTCGGCAAACCAAGCGCTTCGGCCACGAATTTGATCAAGGCTTCGTTGGCCTTGCCGTCGACGGGCGGGGCGGCCAATCGGATCTTCAGCGCATCGCCATGCAGCCCGGCAAACTCGGTTTTCTTGGCGCCGGGCTGGATGTGCAGGGTCAGCGTGATGCGGCCGTCAGTGGCCAGCCGAAACCATTCGTTCACAGAAACATCAGCACCGCTTGCAACAGCAGGATGGCGACCAGTGGCGACAAGTCGATGCCGGAAATGGTTGGAAGGATGCGGCGGATCGGGTCGAGAATCGGGCTGGTCAGTTGCTGGGCCGGTTTGGCGAGCGGCGAGTAGGGGTTGATCCACGACAGCACGGCTTGCAGGATCAGCGCACCGATCATGATGTGCACCGAGAGCCGGAGCGGGCCGCGGACGGCGAGCCAGAGAATCATCGGTACAAGTCCGGCGCTTTCAACTTCGCCAAAACGCGTCGCTGCACCGACGATGATGCCGTTGAACAGCAATTGCGTGGCCAGTGCTGCGATCAGGCTGGCCCAATCGAAACCGCCGGCGCCGGGAATGATGCGGCGCAGCGGCTTGACGGCCCAGTTGGTGAGCTTGACGACAAAGTCTCCGATCTGTCCGGCAAAGGAAACGCGCATCGCCTGCATCATGAAACGCAGCAGGAACAGCGCGGAGAAGAAGCTGACAACCGCATCGATCAGGAAAATGAGGGCTTGCATCAGTCGGCCCCGAGAATCTTGCCGAGTTCCTGCCCGCGGGCGGCGGCTGCCATGCAGCCGGCGACGATGCCTTCCTTGACGCCCTTTTCAGCCATCACTTGCAAGGCGGCGGCGGTGGTGCCGCCCTTGGAGGTAACGCGTTCACGCAGGATCGAGGCTGGTTCGGTGGATTGAGCGGCCAGCGCCGCAGCACCCTGCACCGTTTCGATAGCTAGTTGGCGACCCTGTTCCGGTGTAAAGCCAAGATCGGCGGCAGCCTGTTGCAGTGCTTCGATGAACAGAAAAACGTAGGCCGGGCCGCTGCCGGAGATGGCGGTGACACCATCGATCTTCGCTTCATCCTCGATCCATACCGTGGTGCCGACGGCGCGCAACACGCGGTCGGCGGCGGCGCGCTGTTCGGCACTGACTTCCGGCAAGGCGCAAAGCCCTGTGATGCCGGCGCCAATCAATGCGGGCGTATTCGGCATGCAGCGCACGATCTGGCGATGGCCGCCCAGCCAGCGAGAAAGCGCCGTCATGTCGAGACCGGCGGCGATGCTGATGACGACTGCCCTGCCCAGTTTGCCGACGAGCGGGGCAACCGCTTCCTTCATCTGCTGCGGCTTGACCGCCAGCACGAGGATGTCCGGGGAGGACGGTGCTGCCTCGGCACCGGCGTGGCAATTGACGCCATAGCTGGCAACCAGCTTGTCACGTGCATCGGCGCCAAGCTCGATGACCTCGATATCGCTGGCGGCAAAACCCTGTTTCACCATGCCGCCGATCAGGGCGTTGGCCATGTTGCCGCCGCCAAGGAACACTATTTTCATGCGTAATTTCTTTCACCAAAAATGGCCGTGCCGATGCGGACGATGGTCGCGCCTTCGGCCACGGCGGCTTCAAGATCGTGGGACATGCCCATGGATAGCGTGTCGAGCAGCAAACCCTCCGCCCGGATTGTGTCAAAAATCTCCCGCAGGAGGCGGAAGGGCAAGCGCTGGGCCACCATGTCATCGGTGGGCTCAGGAATCGCCATCAAGCCGCGGAGTTGCAGTCGCGGGAGCGCGGCGACTGCACGGCACAGCGCGAGCGTTTCGTCGGGCGCGCAGCCACTCTTGCTGGCTTCGCCGGAAACATTAACCTGGACGCAGACCTGCAGCGGTGGCAACTGATCCGGGCGCTGCGCCGACAGGCGCTCGGCGATCTTCAGGCGGTCTATCGTATGTACCCAGTCGAAATGCTCGGCAACAGGACGTGACTTGTTGCTTTGCAGCGGGCCGATAAAGTGCCACTCCAGATGGTGGCCGGCCGTTGCGGCTACTTTGTCGACACCTTCCTGGACATAATTTTCACCAAAAGCCTGCTGGCCGGCATCGACTGCCGCCATCACGCTGGAAAGTGGCCAGGTTTTACTGACAGCCAGCAGGCAGACGCTTTCCGGCGCACGGCCGGCGAGCTTGGTTGCTTCGCGGATACGGGCCTGGACAGCTTGCAGGTTGTCGGCGATTGCGCTCATAATCCATTGGGAATTAACAACAATCGAAGTATACACGCGCTCCGAGGACGATCCGCATGGACATCACTGAACTGCTGGCTTTCAGCGTCAAGAACAAGGCATCAGACCTTCACCTGTCGGCTGGTCTCCCGCCCATGATTCGAGTACATGGCGACGTCCGCCGCATCAATTTGCCGGCCATGGAACATAAAGATGTCCATGGCATGGTGTACGACATCATGAATGATGGCCAGCGCAAGATTTATGAAGAAACGCTGGAATGCGACTTTTCATTCGAAATTCCCAATCTGGCGCGCTTTCGCGTCAATGCCTTCAATCAGCATCGCGGTGCCGGTGCAGTTTTTCGGACTATTCCGTCCAAAGTGCTGACGCTCGAAGAGCTCAACTGCCCGAAGATTTTCAAGGAAATTTCCGAATATCCGCGCGGTATCGTGCTGTGTACCGGGCCGACTGGTTCCGGCAAATCGACGACGCTGGCAGCGATGGTGAACCACGTCAATGAAAACGATTACGGCCACATCCTGACCGTCGAAGACCCGATCGAATTCGTTCATGAATCGAAGAAGTGCCTGATCAATCAGCGCGAAGTCGGGCCGCATACGCTGTCGTTCGCCAATGCCCTGCGTTCAGCCCTGCGCGAAGATCCGGACGTGATTCTGGTCGGCGAAATGCGCGATCTGGAAACCATCCGCCTGGCACTGACGGCGGCCGAAACTGGTCACCTGGTGTTTGGTACGCTGCACACCTCGTCAGCGGCGAAAACAGTGGACCGTATCGTTGACGTTTTCCCGGCGGCGGAAAAGGAAATGGTTCGCGCCATGTTGTCAGAGTCGCTTCGTGCGGTTATTTCACAGACGCTGATGAAGACCAAGGATGGTAGTGGCCGGGTTGCAGCACACGAAATCATGATCGGTACGCCGGCTATCCGCAATCTGATCCGGGAAAACAAGATTGCCCAGATGTATTCGGCCATCCAGACAGGTCAGAATTTCGGTATGCAGACGCTTGATCAGAACTTGGTTGATCTGGTTCGTCGCAATGTGGTCTCGAATGCCGAAGCACGTTTCCGGGCGGCCAACAAGGATACCTTCCCGGCTTGATCGGGCGGTATCCAACAGAATAAACAAGGGGAAAGTATGGAACGCGATCAGGCAATGAAGTTCATGCACGATCTTTTGCGCCTGATGTCGCAAAAGAAAGGCTCGGACCTGTTCATTACGGCGGGCTTTCCGCCGGCCATCAAGCTTGATGGCAAGATCACGCCGGTATCCAATCAGGTTCTGTCGCCGCAACACACGGCTGAGTTGGCGCGTTCAATAATGAACGACCGCCAAGCGTCGGAGTTCGAAGCGACCAAAGAATGTAACTTCGCCATTTCACCGGCGGGCATCGGCCGCTTCCGGGTCAATGCACTGGTTCAGCAGGGCCGGGTCGGCGTCGTCTGCCGCACGATCAACATGAGCATCCCGACGCTGGACGAACTGCTGCTGCCGCCGGTCCTCAAGGATCTGGCGATGACCAAACGCGGGCTGATCATCTTCGTCGGCGGTACAGGTACCGGCAAGACCACCTCGCTGGCGGCGCTGGTCGATTACCGCAACGAAAACTCTTATGGTCACATCATTACCATCGAAGACCCGATCGAGTACGTGCACGAACACAAGAATTGCATCGTCACGCAGCGCGAAGTTGGCGTTGATACCGACGACTGGGGGCCGGCGCTGAAAAACACGCTGCGCCAGGCGCCGGATGTCATCCTGATGGGCGAAATTCGCGACCGCAACACGATGGACTACGCCATTGCCTTCGCCGAAACCGGCCATTTGTGTCTGGCCACGCTGCACGCCAATAGCGCCAATCAGGCGATTGACCGCATCATCAACTTCTTCCCGGAGGAGCGTCGTCAGCAACTGTTGATGGATCTTTCGCTCAATTTGCGCGCCATGGTTTCGCAGCGTCTGATCGCCAAGAAGGACGGCAAGGGACGCATGGCGGCTATCGAGGTCATGCTCAACTCGCCGCTGATTTCAGACCTGATCTTCAAGGGCGAAGTGCATGAAATCAAGGAGATCATGAAGAAATCCCGTGAGCTCGGCATGCAGACCTTCGACCAGGCGCTGTTCGACCTCTACGAGGCCGGCAAAATTACTTATGAAGATGCACTGCGCAACGCCGATTCACTGAACGACCTGCGTCTGCAGATCAAGTTGCATGGCAAGGAATCCAAAGATCGGGATTTGACCACCGGCATTGGCCACCTGGATATTGTTTGATTCCCAAGGAGAAATTCATGCGTCGTCTGTTAAAACCCGCTTTTGCCCTGTTTTTTACGTTGACCGCAGCACTGGCCCAGGCAGGTGCGCTTGATGGCATCTCCAGTGGCGATGCCGGTGCCGGCGTCAAGGAAGCACTGGCCAAGGGGGCTGACTACGCGGTTTCATCGCTGGGCAAGAGCGGTGGCTTTCTCGGGAACGACAAGGTGAAGATCAAGCTGCCGGGCTATCTGGACAAGGCAGAGTCAGCATTGCGCATGTTCGGCATGGGCAAGCAGGCTGATCAACTGGTTGAAACCATGAATCACGCAGCCGAGAATGCCGTGGCCGAAGCCAAGCCGATTCTGACTGAGTCAATCAAGAAAATGAGCATCAAGGACGCCAAGGAAATCCTCACCGGCGGTGAAGATAGCGTGACGCAGTATTTCAAGCGCACCTCGACCGATCAGCTCACCGCCAAATTCATGCCCATCGTCAAGAAAGAAACCAACAAGCTGAAGCTGGCCGACCAGTACAACAAGTTCGCCGGCAAGGCTGCCAGCGCCGGACTGGTCGACAAGAAGAATGCCGATGTTGATAGCTACGTGACTCAGAAGGCCTTGGATGGCTTGTTCCTGATGATTGCCGAAGAAGAAAAGAAGCTTCGCGCTAATCCCATGGAGGCTGGCAGCGCCCTGTTGAAAAACGTTTTCGGCGCACTGTGAGCTAAAGCCGGGCGGTCAAGGTGTCGTTATCGAGGACAGGAGTCCTTGATATGAAACTTGATCGCCTCGCCAGTACGACCCAGCGCCTATCGCAGGAATCGTTGGCGCGGGCGCGTTATGTGGCTGGCGAGCGTATCCGGCGCGTTGAGGCGCTTGAGGGTGTCGAGGGTGACCGCCAGCGCAGCGTACAGCAGGAAATGGCTGAAATCGAACCGGGCGCTATCAGCGCCTTCAAAGGTGGTGAACAAATCTTGCAGGATGCTCGCGGTTTGGCGTTGCAAGTGGCAGCCTTGGGGGCGGCGGTTGACCGTCTGATCAAACCCGCTTCACTTCCGCAGATCATTAAAGGTGTCGACGATAGTGTCTGAGCCGATTTCCACGAGCATGGCGGCAACGGCCATTCTTACGGTCAACCGGAAAAAATGCCCCAAATTTCAAGAATTGAAGTGCTGGGTTAAAATCAAGTAACCCTTTCAACGCGCCCCGCCTTGGCGGGGCGTTGCTTTTTAGAAGAACCATGTCCGGCCTCAATGCCCCGCAACGCGAAGCGATCCATTACCTCGACGGCCCCTTGCTGGTGCTGGCAGGTGCGGGTTCGGGCAAAACACGGGTAATTACGCAGAAGATCGCCTACCTGGTTCAAAGCTGCGGCTTCCAGCCGCGCAACATCGCGGCCATTACTTTCACTAACAAGGCCGCGAAGGAAATGCAGGAGCGCATCGGCAAGCTGCTCCCCAAGTCACTGGCTGATGAGCTGCAGATTTCAACCTTTCACTCGCTCGGCGTTCGCATTTTGCGCGAAGAGGCCAAGGCGCTGGGCTATAAACCGCGTTTCTCGATTTTCGACTCGGCTGATTGCGCTGGTATCATCAGCGAAACCGCCGGTACGGTTGACAAGGCCACCCTGCGCATCGTCCAGTCGATCATTTCCAATTGGAAAAACGCCTTGGTCACGCCCGAGGCGGCGCGTCATCTGGCGACAGATGAACATCAAAAGCTGGCGGCACATGCCTACCTGTCTTACGAAGCGACGCTAAAAGCCTATCAGGCGGTCGACTTTGATGATTTGATCGGCTTGCCGGTGAAGCTGTTCAGCGAGCATCCCGAGATCGCTGACAAATGGCAAAACCGCTTGCGTTACCTATTGGTCGACGAGTATCAGGATACCAATGCCTGTCAGTACCAGTTACTCAAGCTGCTGACCGGCGTTCGTGCCCAGTTCACCGCGGTGGGTGACGATGACCAGGCGATTTACGGCTGGCGTGGGGCTGATATCGAGAACCTGAAAAAACTGCCGACCGAGTTCCCGTCGCTCAAGGTGATCAAACTTGAGCAAAATTATCGGTCGACCGTCAGAATCCTCAAGGCGGCCAACAACGTCATCGCCAACAACGAAAAGCTGTTCGACAAGAAACTATGGTCGGACCTTGGCCACGGCGAGCCGATTTACGTCAATGCCTGCCGCGACAATGATGCTGAGGCCGAAGGCGTGGTCATGAAGCTGCAGGCGAACAAGTTCGAGCATCGCGGCAAGTTCAAGGACTACGCCATTCTCTACCGCTCCAATCATCAGGCGCGGATCTTCGAGGAATATCTGCGCGATCACCGCATTCCCTACCTGCTTTCTGGTGGCAAATCCTTCTTCGACAAGGCGGAAATCAAGGACATCACGGCCTATCTGCGACTGCTGGCCAACGAGGACGATGATCCAGCCTTCATTCGGGCCGCCACCACACCCAAGCGCGGCATCGGCGCAGCAACGCTGCAGGTCCTCGGTATCTATGCGGGCGAGCGCCACGTTTCGCTCTTTCAGGCAGCCTTTGAGGAGGGATTCGCGCACCGGGTCCAGCCGCGCCAGCTTGAGCCTTTGCTCGAATTCTGCAATTTCATCAATCGTATCCAGTCCCGCGCCATCAAGGAGCAGGCGCATCTGGTTTTGCCAGATCTGCTCAAAGCCATCGATTACGAAACTTACCTCTATGACCACGAAGAGGAACGTACTGCCCAGACACGGTGGACAAATGTCTGCGAATTCGCCAACTGGCTGAACAAGAAAGGGGAGCTCGACGGCAAGACCCTGGTTGATCTCACCCAAAGCATCGCCCTGATCAATATGCTGGACAAGCAAAACGACGACGATTACGACGCCGTGCAGTTGTCGACGCTGCATGCCGCCAAGGGACTCGAATACAAACATGTGTTTTTGGTCGGCGTCGAGGAGGGCATTCTGCCGCACCGTGAATCGCTCGATCAGACCAAGATCGAGGAAGAGCGTCGCCTGATGTATGTCGGCATCACCCGCGCCCAGCACACGCTGAATATTTCCTACTGCGAGCGCCGCAAGCAGGCGCGCGAATTCGTACCCTGCGAGCCGTCGCGTTTCATTGATGAAATGGGCAAGGAGGATGTCCGCTTTTCGGGTGGCAAGCAGGATGTACCCCCCGACAAAGCTACCGGCAGCGCCCGGCTCGATGCCATGAAGGCCATGCTCGCCGGAAACAAGCGCTAACCGGCCGGTCACGCTGCGTTACAACGAGTTACTCTCCTTATGACATCCGGGCGATAACCAGCCGCGTTATTCGGCACAAGGCAGCGCGATTTCGCAAAGCCGGATCAACAACCGAATAAACAAACTCTGGAGAAATAAAATGACCAAGCAACTTATCGCCATCGCTCTTGCCGCCGCTTTTGGTATTGCCCACGCTGCTGACGTCAAGCCAGCAGTTGCAGACATGAAAGCCGCTGCCCCGGTCGCTGCCAGCGTCAAGGCTGAAGCACCGAAGGCTGTCGAAGCAGTCAAGGCACCGGAAGCCAAGCCGGCCGTCGCTGCTCCTGAAATGAAGAAGGAAGAAGCCAAGCATTCTGCCAAGCCGGTAAAAAAGGCACACAAGGAAAAGAAAATGGTCAAAAAGGTTGCACCGGTCGCTACGCCGGACGCGACGAAGGCTGTTGAGCCGGCCACCAAATAAGGTGTCACTGCAGGTGGCCAGTTGCCGCCCTCCAAAAGCTGAACTGGCCAAGGTGCCCACGAGGCGCCTTTTTTACGTCAACAAAAAAGGGAGGCCGTAGCCTCCCTTCGTTGAGTCCAAGTGCCTTATTTAGCCTTGCTCATAATGTATTCGACCGCATTTTTAACTTCGACATCAGACAGCGTCGCGCCACCCTTTGGTGGCATCGCATTCTTGCCGTTGGTGACGCTCTTGATCAGCACATCCTTGCCTTGCGCTAGGCGCGGTGCCCAGGCACCCTTGTCGGTGACTTTGGGAGCGCCAGCCGCACCAGTGTTGTGGCAAGCGCCGCAAACCGTGTTGAAAATGGTTTCGCCACTCCGGGGGCCGCTGGCGGCAGGTGCTTCGGCCTTGGCCAGCTCAAACTTGGCGACCGGCTGGATACGGATGTCCGCCTCGTCGCTACCCGTGCCGGAATTGGCGATGGTGTTGAACGATTTGTTGGTAAGCGGATAAATGATGGCAATCAGGACGACAGCGATGCCGATGGTCGCCCACATGATGCCCTTGGAAGAGTGTTGCTCAGCCATACCGAAGACCCCAGTGCAATGTATAGAAACCGTGATTATAACTATCTGGCGCAACTGCTGAGCAAAAAAAACCCCGCCAGTGGCGGGGTGGAAATTCTCGAAAGGGGGAATTTCGAGAGGAGGGGTTCAATGCACAGATGCATTATGGGTTCCCGCTCCTCTTAAGTCTGTCGTACTTTCGTAGCCTTCTGTAACAGATTGTGGCTGTGAAAAAATCAGTGAAAATATTGCGCTGCGCAATATTTTTTGCGGTCGCGAAAATACAGGAAAATCCCATTGGGATTCCCCTGTGAAACGTTACTAAGTCCGGTTGCCGGAAAAGCGGCTCAACTCTCGATTCGGCTGATGATCACAGCGCTTTTCGGCACTTGATAATCCGCCGCCAATTGATGTTTGGCGGTGTCTTCAATGGTTTCGTCCTCGCGTACGACGAAGTGACGGGCGCCTGCGAAATCCTGCGGGATCCCGGCGCGATCCTGAGTAATGCGATAGTGAATTTTGACGGTCATGGCTGTTCTCGTTTTATGAATCTTTATTGTTCCTGCCCAACGAGTATAGCCTACATATGTTGCGACGCAATATCGGTTTTCCACAGGTGTCAACTTATTAAAAAAGCGTTGCTTTTTAGCAAATCGTCGACGGTGTTGAGGTTGCTGAAGGCGTCAAGCTGGTCCGAAAAGTCGACTTCCATCGCACCTGTTTCGAAGCACCACTGAGCGACCTTGCGTCCACCGCCATTCAGATAGGTCTCCAGTTCCGGGAGCAGCGACCTGTGACACAGACAGAAAACCGGGTGGAGTCGGCCACCGGCCTTTGCGAGGGCGAGTTTGGCATTGGCAGCACTCAACGCGGCGTGAAGGCGGCTTACCAAGTCAAGGGGAAGGTTGGGTGAATCGCAAGGTACGGTAACGACCCATTCTGTGTCAGCGACGCTGAGAGCTGCTTGCAGGCCGGCAAGCGGCCCTGCGAAGCCCGTGATCAGGTCGCTGATCAGCGGGTAACCCAAGTCTGCATATTGGCTCGTGTTGCGGTTTGCGTTGATCAGCAATCGATCCACTTGAGGCGCCAATCGTTGGGCGATGTGGCTGACCAGTGTTTGTCCCTTGGATAGTTGCAGGCCTTTGTCTGCTCCACCCATGCGAGTACCCAGTCCTCCGGCCAGGATGACGCCGGTAATTGTTGGCCGGGGATAGACGGGAAGCGGCGTCATGGCAGAGAGGGATTGTTTTTACGTGACATGCTAGGATCGCCCATTATGTCCGAACTGGAAAAACTTGCCGAACGTCTCGGCCACCTGCTTCTTGAACGCGGCGAATGGCTGGCTGCCGCGGAGTCCTGTACCGGCGGTTGGCTTGCGCAGTCGGTAACCGCGATTGCCGGTAGCTCTGCCTGGTTCGATCGAGGCTTCGTGACGTATTCCAATGCTGCCAAGATGGACATGCTTGGGGTACCGGAAAGTACGCTGGATCGGCATGGTGCCGTTTCCGAAGCGGTGGCGCGGGCCATGGCACAAGGGGCGCTGGCGCATAGTCGTGCCGACTGGACGGTCGCAATTACAGGAATCGCCGGCCCGGGTGGTGGTTCGCCCGAGAAGCCGATAGGCACCGTTTGTTTTGCTTGGGCCAGTAAAAATGGCGGCTGTGAGGCAACGTTGAGCCTTTTCAGTGGGGATCGTGCGACGATCCGTGAACAGGCGGTTCGTTTTGCATTGAACGGATTGATTGATCGGCTGGGTTCAGTGTCCTTGCTTGCCTGAGTTGACGCCGACCGGGTTTGATATGTGGTACAAATAGCAAATTCAATAAAAAGTTACAAGCTGAGCGGGTGACGCCAATGCACCACATCGAATTGAATGCGGAATCCATTGAGCAAATTCTGAGTGCATACGCTGCGCCGAAAACAGGCGCTGGCATTGTCGCTTTGCTGCCAGAGGCAGAGAAGGAACGGCTTCCGCTCTTGCAGGAGGCTTGCCGGCGGCATGGCTTGGAATTGGCTGGTGGTGTGTTTCCCGCGCTGATCGAACAACAGCATTTCGTCAGGCACGGGGCCTGCTTGTTGTATTTTGAGCAGATGCCGCCGAATTTTCTGTTGCCGGCCATTAATCAGGGCAAAGTACCAGCAGGCCGGCAAGTGGTGGATGCCGCCCGGGGATGCTTGAAAAGCGCTGCCGCAGGCGCACCAAAGCCGACGCTGTTCATGTTTTTCGACAGCATGGTCCCCAACATTGCCAGCATTCTCGACGACATTTATCTGGATCTCGCCAATCGCGTTGAATACGGCGGCGTCAATGCCGGGAGCGAGACCTTCCAGCCCATGCCCTGCCTCTTCGATGAGAGAGCGTTAATTGGTGACGGCGTGCTCGGTATGCTGCTGCCCGGCAGCATGGCGCCAACGCTGGAGCATGGATTCGCGCAGCCGGAACGGGCGATGAGCGCGACATCTACTGAAGGCAATCGTATTGCGATGATTGATTGGCGGCCTGCTTTCGATGTGTATCAGGAAATCATCAAGGCGCAATATGGTATCGATCTGACACGCGACAATTTTTACGAATATGCGGTCCATTTCCCTTTCGGTATTCTGCGGGCGGGGGGTGATGTTGTGGTCCGAATTCCTGTCGCCTTGACTGATGATGGTTCTCTGTACTGTGTTGGTGAAATTCCCGAGAACGCCATGTTGGTCTTGTTGCAGGCACCGGAGGCCGGGGCAAATGCATGTATTGAGCATTTGGCCGACAAGCTGCGGATGACGCATGGCTCATTGACCGGCAGGACTTTGCTGACCTTTTATTGCGCTGGCCGGCATATGCATTTGGGCGAGGATGCGGAAAATGAACTGGCCGAGTTGCATGCCGCTACGGCCGTTGACGAGATGGCGGGTGCATTGTCGCTGGGTGAAATTGGTAGCACCGTGCGTTGGGGCTATCCCATGTTTCACAATGCGACACTGGTGTGTTCGCCGTGGCAGATGTCATGAATCGCGAACAGATCCTCAGCGTCCTTTATGACCTTTCGCTGACAATCGGTGGCGAAACCAGTCTCAGTGGGTTGTTGAAGAAGACCTTGCAACGCCTTCTTTTTCATACCTCGTTTCCGACGGGTATTGTGCTTGCCATGCCGCTGGATTCTGAGTTTGGCATGTCGGCAACGGTGGATTCTGTTATCGGGGACTATCGCTTGGCCGAATGTCTCGGAAACAGATTCAACCTTCCAGAAGGCTTGCTGGGGAGCAGGGTTGAGCTTCTTGATGATGTTGCATTGCTTCGTTCGCTATCGCTTGACCAAGTTTATACGCATTGCCTTAGGCTGCCGTTGGATCGGCACTACACAATCCTGTTGCTATCGCTCGCCCCGCCAGCTTCTGAACTGCCTTTGACGCAGATATTTCAGCCGGTGCTGGCCAACTTGGCCAAGGCAATCGTCCTCTGCCGCAACAATGAGCGCATTAATCGGGCAATGGCGAATGATCGCGATGACGCCCGGGCCGAGTTGGCTGTGGCGCTGGCGCAGAGCGAGCGCGAGCGGACTTTTCTCGACAGCCTCTATGAAGCCATTCCAGACCTGGTTTGGGTGAAGGATCCGGAAGGGGTCTATTTATCCTGCAATCCGCCATTCTCACGTCTTTACAACGCCAGTGCACAGGATATTGTCGGGCGTACCGACTACGATTTTGTCGACAGGGAGCTGGCGAATTTCTTTCGGGCCAATGATCGTGCTGCGGCAGCAGCCGGTGGGCCGACGCTTAACGAAGAGTGGCTGACTTTTGGCGACAATGGCTATCGGGGACTTTTTGAAACGATCAAGACGCCCATGCGCGACAGGGAAGGCCACCTGATCGGAATTCTCGGGATTGCACGGGAAATCACCGAGCGGCTCCGGGTTGAGGAGGCTCTCCGTGCCAGCGAAGCCGAATTGGCGCAGCACCGTCGTCATCTGGAAATACTGGTAGCCGATCGTACGCATGATCTTGAGCAAGCCAATGCCCGACTGGCGCAGACGCAGTTTGCGATGGACCGGGTCGGACTGGGCATTCATTGGGTTGATGCCACGGGCTGCCTCATTTATGTGAACCACGTTGCCGCTGAAATGCTGGGCTATTCAGTCGACGAGATGCTGAAAATGACGGTTGCCGACATTGCTCCCCGTTTTGCTGGGGGTCGCTTTTTTTACCTGATGGCTGATACCCGGCAAGCGGGCAGGGCCAGTTACGATACTGAGCTCTGCCATCGCGATGGACATCGGATTCCAGTCAGAATCAATGTTTACTATCGCGCTGAAACTGCTGCCGAGCCAGCGCGTTACATCACTTTCATCAGTGATATCAGCGAACAGAAGCGTGCTGAACAAGCGTTGTGCGAAGCCAAGGAGCAGGCGGAGTCAGCGACGCGTGCGAAGAGCAGCTTCCTAGCCAACATGAGCCATGAGATACGGACCCCGATGAACGCAATTCTTGGCTCGGTTTATTTGATGCGTCGGGGCGGGGGCGAGGCTGCCCGAAGCGAGCCATTGAATCGAATAGAAGCCTCTGGCCAGCATCTTCTATCCATCATTGATGATATTCTAGACCTGTCCAAAATTGAAGCCGGCAAGCTGGAGCTTGAAGAGGCTCCGTTGACACTCGTCGAGTTGATGAACGAGGTGGCGGAAATGTTGAGTGGCCGAACCCGCGAGAAGCATCTGAGCCTGCGCGTCGAAGCGCTCGGTCTGCCGGAATGCGTACTGGGTGATGCCACACGACTTCGCCAGGCGTTGCTCAACTACGCCAACAATGCGGTGAAATTTACGGCCACCGGTTCAATCCAGCTTTCCGGCAAGGTGATCGAGGAAGACGAGCGCGGCGTTCTGGTCCGCCTGGAAGTGCGGGATACGGGGATCGGTATCGAAGCGGAAGTACTCAAGCGTCTGTTCACACCTTTCCAGCAGGCTGATCAGTCGACCACCCGAAACTTCGGTGGCACCGGACTCGGCTTGGCCATTACCCGGCACCTGGCCAGTTTGATGGGCGGGGCGGCAGGGGCGGAAAGCACGCCCGGTGTCGGGAGCACTTTCTGGATCACAGCACGCCTCAAGCGGCAGTCGGCGCAACAGGAAGCCCCGGCACCGATGCCGGGCGACGATGTTGAAGAGATGTTGCGACGCCGCTTTGGCGGGCGTTGCGTGCTGCTGGTCGAGGACGATCCGATCAACCGCGAGGTTGCCCAGATGCTGCTTGAGGATGTCGGGCTGGTCATCGACATGGCTGAGGATGGCGTCGAAGCAGTCAAAAAGGTCGCCGTGACCGAATATGCGCTGGTGCTGATGGATATGCAGATGCCACGCATGGATGGTCTGGAGGCAACGCGGCGCATTCGTGCACAGGAAAATCGGGCAAGGCTGCCAATTCTTGCGATGACGGCCAACGCCTTTTCCGAAGATCGTGATCGTTGCCTGGCAGCTGGCATGAACGATTTTGTGACCAAGCCAGTTGATCCGTCACTGCTCTATGCGGCGCTGTATCGTTGGCTGGAGGCTGGTACTCGCCATTGAGCCAGATATTGCCCGGATAAGTGCATCCGATGCCCTTGGCAGGCTGGCGACAGCTTGCTGCGGTCAACCGGAAAAATCGCCCAAAATCGAAATTTTTACTCGGGTAGTGGCTCGAACAACGCGGCAAGATCGTCGGTGCCAAACTTGACGTCCACCTGCCGGTCTTCGGACAGGATGCCCGCCGCCAGTTCCGCCTTGCGCTCCTGCAGCGCGAGGATCTTTTCCTCGATACTGCCGCTGACGATCAGCTTGTAAACGAACACGGGCTTGTCCTGGCCGAGTCGGTGGGCACGATCGGTGGCCTGATTTTCGACCGCGGGGTTCCACCACGGATCGTAGTGGATGACAGTGTCCGCGGCAGTCAGGTTGAGACCGACACCGCCGGCCTTCAGGCTGATCAGGAAGATCGGCACTTCGCAATCCTGGAAGCGACGAATCGGCACTTCGCGGTCTACCGTGTCACCGGTCAGTGTGACGTAGCGGATATCCGCCTTGTCCAGTTCGTGCTCAATCAGCGACAGCATGCTGGTGAATTGCGAGAACACCAGGACGCGCCGGCCTTCATCGACCAGCTCGGGCAGCATCGCCATCAACAGGTCGAGTTTGGCGCGTTCGGTCACCTTGCGGGCAGAGGTGGCCTTGACCAGGCGCGGATCACAGCAGACCTGGCGCAACTTGAGCAGGGCGTCCAGAATGACAATCTGGCTGCGTGCGAAGCCACGGCTGGCGATTTCGTCGCGCACCTTGGCATCCATCGCGGCGCGCACCGTTTCGTAGAGGTCGCGCTGTGCGCCTTCGAGTTCAACGCTGCGGATGATGATCGTCTTCGGCGGCAGTTCGCGCGCCACGTCTTCCTTCTTGCGGCGCAGGATGAAGGGGCGAATTCGGCGGGCCAGCAAGGTGCGGCGGCGCAGGTCTCCCTGTTTTTCAATCGGCGTCCGCCAGTGGCGGGTGAACTGTTTGCTGGTGCCCAGAAAGCCGGGCAGCAGAAAGTCGAACTGGCTCCACAATTCACCCAGGTGATTTTCCAGCGGCGTACCGGTCAGGCACAGGCGATGCCGTGCATCAATTTTGCGCACCGCTTCGGCGCTCTGGCTCTGGGCGTTCTTGACCGTCTGCGCTTCGTCGAGAATGAGCAGATGATAGCTGTGCTGCATCAACTCTTCGGCATCTCGCCAGAGCAGCGGATAAGTGGTCAGAATGACGTCGTTCTTGGTGATTTCCGGGAATAGTACCTTGCGCTCCGGGCCGTGCAGCGACAGCACTTTGAGATCGGGCGCAAAGCGCGCTGCTTCATTCTTCCAGTTGAAGATCAGTGAGGTCGGCAGGATGATCAGCGCCGGCTTGTCGAGGCGTCCGGTTTCTTTTTCCAGCAGCAAATGGGCAAGCGTTTGCGCTGTTTTGCCGAGACCCATGTCGTCGGCAAGGATGCCGGAAAGATTGTGCTCACGCAGGAACTGCAGCCATGCCAGGCCTTCGCGCTGATAGGGTCGCAAATCGAGTTTGAAGCCGGCCGGTGGGGCGACATCGCCGATGCCCTGAGCAGAAAGCAGGCGTTCGGCCATGGCCATGACATCGCTCTGGCCGCGGAATTGCCAGCGGCTAACGTCGGAAAGTTCAGCAAGACGGGGGGCGTCGAAGCGCGAAAGGCGCAACGTATTGCCGCCGGAAAAACCATCAAAAAGATCGATCAGCGTGGCAGCAAGTGGTTTGACCCGGCCGGCCGGGACACGCAGGCGCTTGCCGCGTGCAGTGTACAAATCGATGCCTTCGTCGTCAGGGATGCGCTCGAGTTCGACCGCTTCCAGCCAGCGCGGGTCGCTGCGGAAGAGGTTGGCGAGCAGCGGGGCGAGCGGCAGGCGCTCGCCTTCGACCAAGACACCCATGTCGAGATTGAACCAGCCGTTATCGGCCTCATGCAGCTCCGCTTCCCAGCCATCGACCTCGATGACATGGTGGCGAAAGTCTTCCGGGAATTCAATCTGCCAGCCGGCTTCCTTCAGGCGCTGGCTAGCGTCCTGCATGAAAGGCACCCAATTGGCTTCATCCGCCAGTCCGTAAATGCCTTCCGGGGGGCTGCCGAATGTGTGCAGGGTATGGCCAGGGATTTTCTGCAAGCCGCAACTTTCCAGTGCGAGCAGCGACTTCGTCTCATCTTCAGGACGGCGGCGCAGTCGAATCGTTTCGCCTTCCGGCAAGGTGATGAATTCGCTTTTTTCTTCCGGCCTGACCTCTGCGTCGCCATAGCGGAAAATTACCTTGGCAACATCAAAAGGGCCGCCGCCAAAGTTCTGCGGATAGCTGCGCCAGGCACGATGGCCGTGGGTATGCAGTGTTTCAAGTTGCAGGATGGGCTGTAGCGGCCCGTCAACCTGGCGCAGGCGGGCGCCGGCATCGCTGCCCGGCAAGGGCAGATCCGGAGCAAGTTCCGAGAGCGCCTCGGCGACCAGTGCAGCTTCGGTGGACGATAGCGGCGGCAGGGAAAACAGCCGGTTGATGACGTCGGGGTTGCCGGTGACCTCCAGTGGGCCGGCTTCGCCCTCGGCCAAGTCGACGTACCAAGGTGGGTCAACCGCAATAATCATTTCAGCGGATGGTTCGGGCTTCAGTTGCGGTCGCTGAAAGCCCATGCCATCAATCTGCCAGCCAATGCTGGCCGGGCGGATAGGGCCGGCGTTGAGGGGCAGGCCAAGATCATCTTCGGGGTACAGACGATGGCTGGCTGTCATGCGCTGCAGGATTTCAGCACCGTTCTTGGGCCCGAGGCCGAAGGCACGCAGGCCGGTTTCGTGACCACGATCGGTCCAGATCAGGCGCAGGATGCCAAGGTCTTCTTCGGTGACGAACTGGGGCGGCGTCACCAGTGCACGGTCGACCTTCCACCATTCCTCGGCGCTTTCCGGATACTTCCCCTTGCGGATTTCAATGGCGAACTGACGGCGATCAGCGGTCCATTTCAGAATGTAGAAGAGCTGCTGCCGGGCGCTGGCCGGCCTGGCCTTTTTCTTGGCGACTGCCACCGAAACCCGGCGCAGATCGTCAAGCCAGGACAGGGCGCTACCACTGACCTGCTCCTTGGGATTTCGGTCTTCAATCGCTTTGAGCAGCATCGCGGCGATATGCTTGCAATGCTTTCCGACCGGGCAGGTACAACGGCTGATCACCGTCATTTCACCGCTTTGCGCCTGGCTTAGATAGGCTTGCGCGAGGTACGGTTCAGCGGCAGTGCCGGGGATGCGCGCACTGATCTGGCTGCCATTGATTTCAAGGTCTTGCACCAGGTCGACATAGGGTCTGGCCTTGGTGATGTCCCGGGTGGCAAACCAGTCTGCTACGTTTTCTTCAGTGAAGGAGGTGAGGTTAACTACGGCCATCGGCGGTCAAATGAATAGCGCGCCGACGAGCAGGGCGAGCAGTAATGCAATAATGGCCAGCCAGCGATTCTGCTGTTGCTGGGCGGCGATCAGGCGATCAAGCTGCGGATGCAGGTCGAGTTTGGCCGGCTGGGCCAGCGCCTGATGAACAAGGCGAGGCAACTGGGGCAGGGCGCGAGCCAGGTAAGGCGCCTCCTGCTTGAAGGTGCGGATCAGTCCGCGCCAACCGATTTGCTCGCTCATCCAGCGCTCAAGGAATGGTTTTGCGGTTGTCCACAAGTCAAGATTTGGATCGAGCTGGCGTCCAAGACCTTCGATATTGAGTAGCGTCTTCTGCAGCATGACCAATTGCGGCTGAATTTCCACATTGAAGCGGCGTGAGGTCTGGAACAGGCGGAGCAGCACTTTGCCGAAGGAGATATCCTTCAGCGGTCGATCGAAAATGGGCTCGCAAACAGCGCGGATGGCCGCTTCAAACTCGTCAACACGCGTATCCTTGGGTGCCCATCCAGATTCAATATGTGCCTCGGCCACGCGCTTGTAGTCGCGGCGGAAGAAGGCGAGGAAATTCTGGGCGAGGTAATTCTTGTCGGAGTCGGTCAGGGTGCCAACGATGCCGAAATCGAGCGCGATGTAGCGACCGTCTGCCGCAACAAAAATGTTGCCCGGGTGCATGTCAGCGTGGAAAAAGCCGTCGCGGAACACCTGTGTAAAGAAGATCTCGACGCCTGCGGCAGACAGCTTGGAGAGGTCTATGCCATCTTTGCGCAGCTTGTCGGTCTGCGAGATAGGGGTGCCCTTCATGCGTTCCATGACCATGACTGTCGAAGTGCAGAAGTCCCAATAGACTTCTGGCACGATCAATAACGTCGAATCAGTGAAGTTGCGGCGCAGTTGCGACGCATTGGCTGCTTCACGCATCAGATCGAGTTCGTCACGCAGATACTTGGCAAATTCGGCAACCACCTCGCGAGGTTTCAGGCGTTTGCCGTCAGCCCAAAGCTTTTCAAGCAAGACGGCCAGATTGTCCATCAATGCCAGATCGTGATCGATGACTGACAACATGTTGGGACGCAGAATTTTGACGGCGACTTCATGGCCGCCGTCTTCTGCATGCAGCTTGGCAAAATGTACCTGGGCGATCGAGGCGGAGGCAATCGGCGTCGAGTCGAACTCCGCAAAGACTTGACTGGCGGGGCGACCATAGGCTTTTTCGATTTCAGCGAGTGCCAGTGCTGATTCGAACGGGGGGACGCGGTCCTGCAGCTTCGCCAGTTCGTCGGCGATATCCATCGGCATCAGGTCGCGCCGAGTTGATAGTACCTGACCGAATTTGACAAAAATGGGGCCGAGCGATTCGAGCGCAAGGCGGAGGCGGACAGCTCGTGGTGTGGAAAGGTCGCGCCAGAATTGCAGTGCGTTGGCGATTCGTGCCAGTCGGCCACTCGGTTCGTGTTCGAGCACCATCTCGTCCAGGCCAAAACGGCTGGCAACTGAGGCGATCTTGAGCAAACGAAGGAGGCGCATGTTGACGGTAAACGCCGGCTGGGCCGGGCAAATCGCTAAACAAGTATGTTAACACGCTGACGACGATTGCGGCCGGGCGATTTGTGCTTGTTGAATTCTCCGGGGCTGGTGATTTGTCGACTAACAATCTTGCAGGGTGGCCAGCGCTATAGGATAAACTTGATATCCGTGTCTATCGGTGTGATGACTAGCCGCTAAAAGCCCAGATCGTGTCCATGAACGAATCCAAACACCCTTCAGAAATCGCACGGGAGGCGCTTAAGCGCCTTGTCCTTCGGCAATTGCCCCCGACGCCTGCCAACTATCAGGCCTGTTACAACGAAATTGCAGACCTTCCAAATTTGCCGCCTTTTCCGGAGGCGCCTTTGCGCGAATTGTCCAGTGCCCTGCTCGCTGGCAATGAGCAGCAGGAAATTCAGCTGGACAAGCTTTCCGCAGCCATAGCGCGCCGCAGCTGGCTGGGGGTCAAGGAGGCTTTGGTGGCCTTTGCGATGGGGGGCGGGCATGCTGCCCCGGAATACGCGGTCGATGCTCCGGTCACTGTTTTACCTGGCGAGTTCGCGGGCAAATTGGCGCGTTTTATTCGGAGTGTCTTGCCTGCGCTGGGGGATGATGATTCGCGAATTGCCGGTATGGCAGATGAGTTGGTGAAGTTGCTGAAGCAGCCGGGAATTGAAATCGCTTCTGTTCAGGAGGCACTTGGAGGTCTGGCGCATCAGGCATTGTTTGCGGCTGAGGAGCAGGCCGAGATCAAGCAGTCGCTGCTTAAATTGCTACATCTGATCATCGAAAATATCCGTGAATTGAGCTTGGACGACAATTGGCTCCAGGGGCAGATCGATGGCCTTCTGGTCAGTGTGGCGCCACCGCTGACGCTGCGTCATCTGGATGATATGGAGCGGCGTCTGCGTGATGTCATGGAGAAGCAGGGGCGCGCAAAGTCGCGGACCGTCGAGGCGCAGAAGGAAATGCGCAAGATGCTGGCTCAGTTTGTCGAGCAACTTGGCGCCATGAATCGCTCCAGCACCCAGTTCGAGGGGCGCATTGAAGCAAGTGCTCGCCAGATCGAACAGGTCACCAATGTTGAGGATTTGAAGCCACTGCTCGACGAAGTCATTGTGGCTACGCATGCAATGGCAGAGGAAACTGCGAACTCCCGCGAACAATTGAAGAGTTTGCAGGAAAAAGTGGTGATGACCGAGGCGGAGCTGATTCAGTTGCATCAGGATCTCGATAATGCCAGCGCCCTGGCGCGCCACGATCCCTTGACCGACGCTTTGAATCGCAAAGGCCTGGAAGAGGCGATGGCGCGTGAAATCGCCAGCATGCGGCGCAAGGAGAGTGCCTTGTCGATCAGCCTGCTGGATATCGATAATTTCAAAAAATTGAATGACCGCCTTGGCCATGAGGCTGGTGACCGTGCCTTGGTCCACCTTGCCGATGTCACGCGTCGCAACTTGCGACCGAGCGATACGTTGGCTCGCTACGGCGGTGAAGAGTTTGTCGTACTGATGCCGGATACGGCACTTGAGCAAGGCATTGAGGCCATGGCGCGACTCCAGCGGGAATTGACCAAGGCTATATATATGGCTGACAACGAGAAGGTCCTGATTACATTCAGCGCCGGAGTCGCCCAGTTGACGGCCGAAGAGTCAGGCGCCGATGCCATTCGTCGAGCCGATCAGGCCATGTATCTCGCCAAGCGCGCCGGCAAGAATCGGGTGATGGGCGGCTGACGGCTTTTTTGCAATGTCTCTGAGTCACGGATTTCCACCAGTTGCCGGGACCGCCGCGCGAGTGCTTGTTTTGGGTAGTCTCCCGGGCGAAACGTCGCTGCGGGCTGGTCAGTATTATGCCCATCAGCGAAATTCCTTCTGGCGGATCATGGGGGATCTGCTGGGGGCCGGACTATCCTTGTCGTATGCGCAACGGCTGGACAAGCTTGGTGCCGCGGGCATCGCGCTGTGGGATGTTATTGCGGCATGCGAACGGTTTGGTAGCCTGGATTCGGACATCGTCAATAGCTCGGTTTGCGTAAATGATTTTTCGGCCTTTTTTGCTGTTCACCGCAACATTGAGCGGGTTTTCTTCAATGGTGGGGCGGCCGAGGTCAGCTTTCGCCGTCATGTGCTGCCAGGGTTGCAGGGCATGAATCTGCAGTTGGTGCGTCTGCCGTCGACAAGCCCAGCCCATGCTGCTCGCAGTTATGCCGAGAAGCTGGCGGCATGGTCGGTAATAGTTGCCAAATAAAAGGGCAGCGACATCGTATAATTGTCGTTTTGCTTTTTTAAGCTGCAAATCAATGGCCAAAGACGTTAAAACCCAGCTGACCGAACTACTGCAACAGGCGCTGGCGAGTGTTGCTCCGAATGCAACCGATACTCCGATCCACCTCGAGCGCCCACGCGATCCGACACATGGCGACTTCGCCACCAATCTGGCCATGCAACTGGCCAAGGCGCTGAAGAAAAATCCGCGCGAAATTGCCCAGCAGCTGGTCAATGAATTGCCGTTGTCGGCACTGGTGACCAAGGCTGATGTGGCTGGGGCCGGGTTCATCAATTTCACACTGGATGCCGGCGCCAAAACCAACGTCGTCAAGGCGGTGCTGGCCGAAGGTGAAAACTTTGGTCGTTCGACGCAGGGCGCTGGTCAGAAGGTGCAGGTCGAATTCGTCTCCGCCAACCCAACTGGCCCGCTGCACGTTGGTCATGGCCGTGGCGCAGCTTACGGCGCTTCGTTGTCCAGTTTGCTGTCCTTTGCTGGTTGGGATGTCACGCGCGAGTATTACGTCAATGATGCAGGGCGGCAGATGGATATCCTCGGGTTGTCGACCTGGTTGCGTTATCTGGAGCAAAACGGCGTCGATGTTCCCTTTTTGCCCAATGCCTATCAAGGCGACTATGTCCGTGATATGGCGAAACAGATGGGTGTGGCGCATGGCACCAAGTTTGTCCGTCAGGCAGCGGATGTGCTTGCCGGTACGCCCGGTTTGCCCCATGCGATGCGTGCCGACGATGAGGCCAAGCGCCAGCGCGACCAGCATCTCGATGCATTGATCGCCAATGCCAAGGCATTGCTGGGTGTGGACTGGACCTATGTTCATCAGCATGCCTTATCCGAGCAGTTGGCTGATTGTCGCGACGATCTCGAGCAGTTCGGTGTCCATTTCGATGTCTGGTTTTCCGAACAGGCGCTGTTCGATACTGGCCTGGTTGCCCGTTGCGTTGATTTGCTCGAAAAGAAGGGCCACCTGTATGTGCAGAATGGCGCCCGCTGGTTCAAGTCAACCACGTTCGGCGATGAAAAGGACCGCGTTGTCCAGCGCGAGAACGGTCTTTACACTTACTTCGCCTCTGACATTGCTTACCACCTGAACAAATTTGAACGTGGTTTCGACAAAGTCATCAACATCTGGGGCGCGGATCACCACGGGTACATCTCCCGGGTTAGCGGCGCGATTACCGCCCTTGATCTCGATGCGAGCAAGTTGCATGTGGCACTGGTCCAATTTGCCGTGCTTTACCGCAATGGCCAGAAGGCTTCGATGTCGACACGCTCCGGCGAGTTTGTCACCTTGCGTGAATTGCGCGGTGAAGTTGGCAACGATGCCTGCCGTTTCTTCTACGCCTTGCGCAAGTCCGATCAGCACCTTGATTTTGACCTCGATCTGGCCAAGAGTCAGACCAATGAAAATCCGGTTTATTACATTCAGTACGCCCATGCGCGCATCTGTTCCGTGGTCAATCAGTGGACTGGTGATCTGGCGTTGCTTGCTGTTGCTGATCTGTCTTTGCTCAGCAATCCACGCGAACTGGCCATTGGCAGCAAACTGGCTGAGTTTCGTGAGGTCATCGAAAGCTCGGCCCGCGAACTGGCGCCGCACTTGATTGCCTTCTACCTCAAGGATCTGGCTGGCGAATTCCATGGTTGGTACAACGCCGAACGCATGCTGGTTGACGATGCTGCCTTGCGTGATGCGCGTGTCGCAATGGCCGTGGCGGTGCGTCAGACTATCCGCAACGGTTTGGCCATTCTTGGTGTCAGCTGTCCGGAATCGATGTAAGGAAAACCCATGAGTCGCGATATGAAACCCCGTAGAAACCAGCCGGTTAAAAAGAAGGCTGCCGGCGGCACCTTGATCGGCATGTTCATTGGCCTCGTGCTGGGTGTTGGAATGGCGGCGGGGGTTGTCTGGTATCTGAACAAGTCACCGTTGCCTTTTGTCGAGAAAGTCCAACAGCCGGCAAAATCTAACGGGAAGAACGGTGAGCCAACGCAACCGCTGGTTTTGCCAGGCAAGCCCGGCGATCCAATCCCGGAAAAACGCTTCCAGTTTTACGATATTCTTCCTGGCAAAGCCGATGCGGTGCCGGACAAGGCACCGAAACCGGACGCCAAAAAAGAGGATGTAAAGAAGGACGAGGCCAAGAAGGAAGAGTCGAAGGAATCGAAGACGCCCCTTTTCCTGCAGGCAGGCTCTTTCAGCACGGCACAGGATGCTGACAACCAAAAGGCCAAGCTTGCGTTTATGGGAATGGAGGCTGTTGTACAGCAGGTTATGGTTCAGGAAAAAACCTTTTACCGTGTTCGTGTCGGTCCCTACATAAAGATTGATGAATTGAACAAAGTACGCGCCGAGCTTGCCAAATCAGGTATTGAAGCCCAGCTTTCCAAATAGGAGTAACGAATGAAGCTTACACGTCGCCATTTTGTCAGCAGCGTTTTTGCCGTTTTTTCCGCGTTGACCGTAGCAATGCCTTCCTTTGCTCAAACAGCAGGCAAGGAGTTCGCGCCGATCAGTCCGGCACAGCCGACCGAGGATGCTGCGAAAATTGAAGTGCTGGAGTTCTTCAGCTACGGCTGCCCGCACTGCGCAGATTTCAATCCTTTGCTGACCGCTTGGGTGGCCAAGTTGCCGGCTGACGTGGTGGTAAAGAAAGTGCCAGTCACCTTTGGGCGTGCGGCCTGGGCAAATATCGCCAAGCTTTACTACACACTGGAAATCACTGGCGATCTACATCGTCTTGAGGCGGATGTCTTCAAGGCCATTCACGCGGAACGGCAGAACCTTTTTGAAGAAAAGGCGCTGACCGAGTGGGTGGTCAAGAAAGGAGTCGATCCGAAGAAATTTGCGGAAACTTTTGCTTCCTTCGGTGTCATGAGCAAGGTCAAGCGCGGTGACCAGATGGCGCAGGCATACAAGATCACCGGCGTCCCTGCCCTGGCTGTTGACGGCAAGTATCTGATTGGTGACATGGGCTTCAACGAGAAGCTGGCCGTTGCCGACAAGCTGATTGCCAAGGCACGCAGCGAGAAATACGGCAAGAAATAATTGTCGCTGAAGGTCTTCGTTACGGGCGCCTCGTCGGGAATCGGCGAGGCGCTTGCCGTTTACTATGCTGCGCAAGGCGCAACTTTGGGGCTGGTGGCGCGCAGAAGTGAGGTCCTGGCAGCCTTGAACTTGCGTCTCGGTGGGCAACATGCCTGCTACCCGCTGGATGTCAGCGATGCCTCGAGTCTGCACATCGCTGCGACCGATTTTCTGGTACGTGTCGGGGTGCCGGATATCATCATCGCCAATGCCGGTGTTTCGGCGGGCACGTTGACGGAGTGTGAGGAAGATCTCGAGGTTTTTCGGAGAGTCATGGATACCAATGTTTTTGGCATGGCAGCAACCTTTGCCCCGTTCATTGCGTCCATGAAACACGCAACTGGCGAGAAAAGGCTGGTTGGCATTGCCTCGGTTGCAGGTATTCGCGGACTTCCCGGTGCAGAGGCCTACTCAGCGTCGAAGGCGGCAGTAATTGCCTATCTCGAAAGCCTGCGGCTGGAAATGCGTCCCTATGGCATCAAAGTGGTGACCATTGCTCCGGGTTACATCGAAACACCGATGACTGCGGTCAACGGCTACATCATGCCATTTTTGCTGCCAGTCGACAAAGCAGCCAAACGCTTTGCAGGCGCAATCGAGCGTGGGCGTTCCTACACGGTCATTCCCTGGCAGATGGGGGTGTTGGCCAAAGTCTTGCGTGTGCTGCCCAATTGGCTCTATGACCGCTTGTTCTCCAACGCGCCGCGCAAGGCCCGCGGCTTGCTAAAATAGCAAAATGCTTGAACTCAAAATAAATGGCGAATTCCGCCAGTTTTCAGAAGCGCTGACCGTCGCCGGGCTGATCGAACAGCTTGGTTATGCCGGCAAGCGCATCGCCGTTGAACGTAACGGTGAAATCGTTCCCAAGAGCCAGCATGCCACGGTGGCACTGGTCTCGGGCGACCAACTTGAAATCGTCGTTGCCGTTGGCGGCGGCTAAGGAAACCATTCCATGCATCAACTGACTATCGCCGGCAAGGCGTACCGCTCCCGTTTGCTGGTAGGCACCGGCAAATACAAGGATTTCGCTGAAACGCGTGCCGCTATCGATGCTTCAGGAGCCGAAATCGTCACCGTGGCAATTCGCCGGATGAACATTGGCCAGGACCCAAGCCAGCCGAACCTGCTCGATGCGCTGCCACCGTCCCGGTTCACCATTCTGCCCAACACTGCTGGCTGCTATAACGCTGATGATGCGGTACGTACCTTGCGACTGGCGCGCGAGCTGCTGGACGGCCACCCGCTGTGCAAGCTGGAAGTTCTGGGCGATCCGACCAGCCTGTTTCCCAATATGCCGGAAACCCTGAAGGCGGCGGAAACGCTGGTCAAAGATGGCTTCCATGTCATGGTCTACTGCTCGGACGACCCGATCCAGGCCAGGATGCTCGAAGATATTGGTTGCGTCGCGGTGATGCCGCTCGCCTCGCTGATCGGTTCCGGCATGGGCATCCTGAATCCGTGGAATCTGCGCTTGATTATCGATAACGCCAAGGTGCCGGTCATCGTCGATGCCGGTGTAGGAACTGCTTCCGATGCGGCGATTGCCATGGAGCTGGGGTGCGATGGTGTCTTGATGAACACGGCGATTGCCCATGCGAAAAATCCGGTACTCATGGCCAGCGCGATGAGAAAAGGTGTTGAAGCGGGCCGCGAGGCATTCCTGGCCGGCCGCATGCCGCGCAAACTTTATTCGGCCGATCCGTCGTCGCCGACTTCCGGATTGATAGGTTCATGAGCGATACTCCCCTGATTCAACCAGCTCTGGTCGGCGAAGGCGTGTACGAAGAAGGCCGCGAGGGCTACGGCCACATCAAGAGTTACGTTCGCCGTGCGGGACGGATGTCGTCAGCGCAGGAAAATTATTACGCCGAGATGATGCCAAAAATCGGTGTTGTCTATGCGCTGCAGGCCATTGACCTTGCTGCGGTCTACGGCAGAAATGCGCCAAAAATCCTCGAAATCGGGACCGGCATGGGCGAAACCACGGCCCAGATTGCCGATGCCAATCGCGACAACGATTATCTGGGTGTCGAAGTTCACGTACCGGGCGTTGGCGCACTCTGCAAGCAGATTGCCGAGCGTGAGCTGACCAATCTGCGCATTTGCCAGCACGACGCGGTTGAGGTCGTGCGCGACATGCTGTCCGAAGGCTCGCTGGATGGTGTGCATGTCTTTTTCCCCGACCCTTGGCACAAGGCGCGTCACAATAAGCGCCGCCTGATCCAGTCGCCGTTCGTAGCACTTCTTGCCTCGCGACTAAAGCCGGGCGGGTATTTTCACTGTGCCACAGACTGGGAGGAGTACGCCCACCAGATGCTCGAAGTGCTCTCGGCTGAACCGACGCTGGTTAACTCCGCAGAAGGTTTTGCTCCCCGCCCCGATTACCGACCGCTGACCAAGTTCGAGAACCGTGGCTTACGTTTGGGGCACGGTGTATGGGACGTGATTTTCCGTAAAAAATAGCTGGCAGAAAGAATTCTCCTGAGTAGAATACAATCTGATATTAATCAGAAAAACGGTGGATTTGTGAAAAACAATAAATTGTCATATGCTGCCTTGTTGCTGCCCTTGATGGCTGCTGCCTTGAGTTCGGCGCCTGCTCTGGCTGATGAGCGTTCAGGCAAAGAGGTAGTCGAGTCGGTTTGTATCAGCTGTCACGCCACTGGCAAGGATGGTGCGCCAAAGATCGGCGACAAGGAAGCATGGTCGCAGCGTGCAGCCAAGGGGTTGGACAAACTTACCCAGAACGCAGTGACAGGGGTCCGAAAAATGCCGGCTCACGGTGGCCAGGCGGCACTCTCCGATCTCGAGATGAGTCGTGCCGTCGCTTACATGGTGAGTGGCGGTCACTCAACCGACACGAACAAGGCTTATAGCTCCCCAAAGATACGCACCGGTGCTCAGGTTGTTGAAGAGCGCTGCACGGAATGCCATGCCGAAGGCAAGAGCGGAGCACCAAAACTAGGCGACATGAACGACTGGAAGCCGCGCCTTAAGAATGGTGTCGCGCCTTTGGTCAAGTCTGCAATCAATGGTCACAACGCGATGCCAGCCCGTGGTGGGCTGGCAAATCTGAGTGACGCTGAAATGAAATCCGCCGTCGAGTTTATGATTGGGAAGACTGGCGGCGCAGGCCAAGCACACTAAGGCCGCTCAGCGCACTCAGTGCACTGACGACTAGGCTGATTGTGCCGGGTTCAGGGACGCGGTTGGCTACCAGAAAATCCTGGTAGCCAGCTTGTCCGGCTTGTCCGGCAGAACGGCCATTCGTATAAAAGGTGAAGGCGTAGTTTTCATTTCCGTAAACGCCATCGATATGGCTCAGCAACACATTGGTCGCGGCGATCAGGTTTGCATTGGTGCCCTGTACGACATGAACCAGGCCATTGTTCAGATTTGCCTGCAGGCCGGCTATCGCCGGATTGTCGTCCGCGATGATTTCCCATAAGGCCAACTGGAATGCTGCGGCGTTCAGGTTGCCACCGAGATTGCTCGGCAGAAGTGTGCCGCTATAGGCTTCCGAATATAGCTCGCTGATCATCCTGGCCTTCGGCGTGCCAAAAACGGCGTCGAGGCTGTTGGTGCTGTAGTTCACCGTGTTCGGCGATGTCCATTCCCAGGGATCGGCGCAAAATGCCAAGACATTCGCGCTACCGTTGATGAGCAGTTTTTGCAGCCCGGCCCAGTAATTGATGGTTCGTGAGTCGACCGGCAAAACCAGTCCGCCAGTGGACATGCCATTGGCAATATCAACTTCCTGAATACTGACCAGAGCAGCGGATGCGGGTACTGCCAGCAGGCAACCGGCGGCGGCCAGAAAGCCGTATTTGAGTATTTTTTTCATGTTCAAAACCTTGCCGTATCTTCCTTTTTGATGATTTGAAGATTAGCCGGACCGGCAATATTTCCCTGTTAAATAGATCACGCAGGGATCGATTGATTTCTGCAATCAATGACCTTACTGCTTGCTCGTCATGCGCCAGGCCGGGTGGGCTGTTAAACTCTCGCGCCTCAATGACATCAAATCGGGAATGATTCATGTGGTTCCGTAATCTCCAGCTTTACCGCCTGCCGACGCCGTGGAACGTCGATCTCGCTAAATTTGACGAACAACTGGCCCGTGGCCCCTTCGTCAAATGCCCCAGCAACCAGCCGATGAGTCGGGGCTGGGTGGCGCCACGTCGTGATGGCGCATTGGTTTATTCACTTGGCCAGCAATGGATGATTGCCCTCAGCGTCGAGCAACGCCTGCTGCCTTCGTCGGTAGTCAATGACGAGGTCAAGGAGCGCGCCGAGCTGGTCGAAGCCCAGCAAGGCTACGCGCCCGGTCGCAAGCAACTGAAGGAATTGCGCGAGCGCGTGACCGAAGAGCTGATGCCGCGTGCCTTCACCCGTCGCCGCACCACCTACGTCTGGATTGATCCGCAAAACGGCTGGTTCTGCGTTGACGCGGCCAGCCCTGCCAAGGCCGAAGAAGTGATCGAGCATCTGCGCCATTGTTTGGACGATTTCCCGCTCAGCATGCTGCACACGCAGGTGTCGCCGCAAGCGGCAATGGCTGACTGGCTGGCCGGTGGCGACGCCCCGGCCGGTTTCACCATTGACCGCGACTGCGAACTCAAAGCAGCGGGCGAGGAAAAGGCAGCGGTTCGTTACGTTCGCCACCCGCTCGATGGCGATGAAATCAGCGGCGAGATCAAGGCCCACCTGGCCAGCGGCAAGATGCCGACCAAGTTGGCCCTGACCTGGGATGACCGCATCTCCTTCGTCCTTGGCGAAAAGATGGAAATCAAGCGCCTCGCTTTCCTTGACCTGCTCAAGGAAGCCGCGGAGAAGACGGCAGAACACGCCGACGAGCAATTCGACGCCGATTTCGCGCTGATGACTGGCGAATTCGCCCGCTTCTTGCCGCAACTGGTTGAAGCGCTTGGCGGCGAGGTAGTCGAAGACAAATGAAAGTGAGTGACGCCTGCCCCTGTGGCAGCGGCAGGCGTTACGCCGATTGCTGCGGTCAACTGCATATTTCGGCCAAGAATGAAATAACCGCCGAGGCGCTGATGCGTTCGCGCTATAGCGCCTACGTGCTGAAGTTGTCCGATTACCTGCTGGCCAGCTGGCATCCATCGACACGGCCGAGCAGCCTTGATCTGGCCGAGGACGACGGCACCAAATGGCTGGGCCTGGAGATCAAGCGCTGCCAGCAGCAGGATGAAAATCACGCCACAGTCGAATTTGTCGCTCGCTACCGCATTGACGGCCGCGGCCACCGACTGCACGAAATAAGCCGCTTCGTCCGCGAAGACGGCCGCTGGTTCTATATCGATGGCGACATCATTGCCTGACCGGGCGTCCGCGCCCACTACTGAAGAAAAGAACACCCCATGATCATCCTCAAGAACGTCACCCTGCGCCGCAGCTCGAAAGTGCTGCTGGACAAGGCCTCCGTCACCATCAACCCCGGTGAGAAGGTCGGCTTGGTCGGACGCAACGGTGCCGGCAAGTCCACGCTGTTCGCGCTGCTCAACGGCACGCTGCATGAGGATGGCGGGGATTACTCGATTCCCAGGCAATGGCAGATGGGGCAGGTTTCGCAGGACATGCCGGAGACCGAGCAGAGCGCGACCGACTTCGTCATCGACGGTGACACCAAGCTGCTCGCCGCCCGCAACGAAGTACATGACGCCGAAGCCAGCGACGACGGCATGCGCATGGCTGAAGCCTACATGGCGCTCAACGATGCCGGCGAGCACGATGCCGAAGCGCGAGCCCAGTCACTGATCCTCGGCCTCGGCTTCAAGGTGTCGGAACTGTACAAGCCGGTCAACAGCTTCTCCGGCGGCTGGCGCATGCGCCTGCAACTGGCGCGCGCCCTGATGTGCCCGTCCGACATCCTGCTGCTCGACGAACCGACCAACCACCTGGACTTGGACGCCCTGGTCTGGCTCGAAGCCTGGCTCAAGCGCTACCAGGGCACGCTGGTCATGATCAGCCACGACCGCGAATTTCTCGACGCCATCACCGGCGTCACGCTGCACATCGACAACGCCAAGCTGGTTCGCTACGGCGGCAACTACAGCAAGTTCGAGGACATGCGCGCCGAGCAAATGCTGCTGCAGCAGGCCACGATGGCCAAGCAGGCTGAGAAGATCGCCCATCTGCAGTCCTTCATTGCCCGCTTCAAGGCCAAGGCCAGCAAGGCCAAGCAGGCGCAGAGTCGGGTCAAGGCGCTGGACCGCATGGAAAAAATTGCGCCGGTGCTGGCCGATGCCGAATTCACCTTCGAGTTCCAGGAGCCGCAGAACCTGCCCAACCCGATGCTGTCGATGATGGACGTCACCATCGGCTACCCGCCGGCGGAAGATGCCCCGGATGGCACGCCGTCGACGGTTATTGTCCGCGGCATCAACCGCTCGGTGATGGCCGGCCAGCGCATTGGTATCCTTGGTGCCAACGGTCAGGGCAAGTCGACGCTGGTCAAGACCATCGCCTGTGAATTGGCGGCGATCAGTGGTGACCTCACCGAAGGCAAGGGCCTGAACATCGGCTACTTCGCACAGCAGGAACTCGACGTGCTGCGCCCGCAGGACACGCCGCTCGAACACATGGTTCGTCTGGCCAAGGAAGCGATTGCCAACGGCCGCAGCAACGTACCGGGACGCGAGCAGGAGCTACGCAATTTCCTCGGCACCTTCAACTTCGGCGGTGAAATGGTCAAACAGGCGGTCGGCACCATGAGCGGTGGCGAAAAGGCCCGGCTGGTGCTGTGCATGATCGTCTGGCAACGCCCCAACCTGCTGCTCCTCGACGAACCGACCAATCACCTCGACCTCAACACCCGCGAAGCCTTGGCCGTCGCGCTTAACGAATTTGAAGGCACTGTCATGCTGGTCAGCCATGACCGGGCAATGCTGCGCTCGGTCTGTGACGAGTTCTGGCTGGTCTCCAAGGGCGGTGTCGCACCGTTCGACGGCGATCTGGAAGACTACCAGCGCTACCTGCTCGACGAAGCAAAGCGGGTTCGAGAAGAGGCGTCGGCGGCGCAAAAGAAGGCTGCTGCCTGAGCGCTCGATTCGACTTTCTTATGGGATTTCCCGGTGGCCATGTTTCGCAAATATTCACACAAGTCGTCATGTCAAAAGATTAGGATGGATTACCTAATTCCTTTCGGAGAATAAATATGAGTCTGCTTGATTCTGTCGTTGGTGCGCTGAGTGGTGGTCAATCCGGTGGTGGCAATGGTTTGCTCGAGGTTGCCATGCAACTCCTCAACAATCCGCAGACGGGTGGTCTGGCCGGACTGGTCAATTCCTTCCAGCAAGGCGGCCTCGGCAATATCGTTAATTCCTGGGTGTCGAACGGTCAGAATTTGCCGATTTCGGCCGAGCAACTACAAAGCGTGCTTGGTGGCTCCACCCTGCAGGATATTGCAGCAAAGCTTGGTGTCAGCCCGGACCAGGCTTCCGGCAGTCTGGCCAGCATGTTGCCGCAACTGGTCGATCACCTGACCCCGAATGGCCAGTTGCCCCAAGGGGGCGGTGGCGACTTGATGGCGCAAGGGCTGGAGTTGCTTAAAGGCAAGATGTTTGGCTGATCAATCGTCGGGACTGCGGCGAAATGCCGCATTCCACAACGGGATGGCGTTCGGTAGCATCTGCCTTGATCTTGGTCGGATGCAACGTGCTTGGACTAACCTCTCGTTCATGGCCCGCTCCTCAGAGTCGGGCCATTTTTTTTATTAACGATCGAGAAAGCGCTCAAGCAGGACGTTGAGAAATCGTCTGCCGCGCAGGGTTGGCGCAATGCGCTCCGGACCGATCTCCAGCAGGCCTTCGGCTTCGGCCGCCTTGAGTTTCGGCAGGATGGCATTCAGGGATTGTGCCGTACGGGCTTCGAACAGTGACGGGTGAAAGCCATCGGCCAGGCGCAGGGTATTCATCAGAAACTCGAAAGGCAGCTCGCTGATATCGACGTCGCGCGATTCCTGAAGCGGATTGCCGCGCTGCACGTTGTCCAGATACGCTGTCGGGTGCTTCCAGCGCATCTGGCGCAGCACGCGGTCATGCAGCGTCAGCTTGGCATGGGCGCCGGCACCGATGCCGAGATAATCGCCAAAATACCAGTAGTTCAGGTTGTGCTTGCACTGCTTGCCGCGCCGGGCAAAGGCCGAGGTTTCGTAGTTGCTGAAACCGGCGGTGGCCAAGCGGGCCTCAATGCTCTCCTGCATGTCGGCGCAGATGTCCCCCTCGGGTAGTTCCGGCGGGAAGGCCGCGAAGCGGGTATTCGGCTCCAGTGTGAGCTGGTAGCACGACAGATGCGAAGGCGAAAACCCCAGGGCTGTTTCGACGTCAGTGAGTGCTTGCTCATGCGTTTGGCCAGGCAGGCCATACATCAAGTCGAGATTGAATGAGTCGAAATGTTCGCCGGCCAGTTGTGCGGCGCGCTTGGCTTCGGCGGCGCCGTGAATGCGACCGAGTGCTTTGAGATGATCATCGTTGAAGCTCTGAATGCCGAGCGACAGGCGATTGACGCCGGCGGAACGGAAGCCCGCAAATTTCTCGGCTTCGACGGTGCCGGGATTGGCTTCCAATGTGATTTCCGCATCGGGCGACAGCATGGCTAGCGCACGGAAGGCGGTGATCAACTCGTCGATGGCGGCCGGCGAAAGCAGGCTGGGCGTGCCGCCGCCAAAGAAGACGCTGGCCACGGGGCGGCCCCAGATTAGCGGCAGGGCGGATTGCAGGTCGGCGATCAGGGCGTCGACGTATTCGCGTTCGGGAATCGTGCCGTTGGCCTCGTGCGAGTTGAAATCGCAATACGGACACTTCCGCACGCACCACGGCACATGGACGTAGAGCGCCAAAGGCGGGGAAACGCGGAATTCGAGGTTTGCTGCGGTCAACCGGGAATTTTGGGCAAAAATCGGAATGGTACGGGCCACGGATTTACAGCGCCTGCAGGCGAGCGATCAGTTGTTGCATGGCCTGGCCACGATGCGATATACGATTCTTTGGTTCGGCATCGAGTTCGGCGGCTGTTTTATCGAATTCCGGCAAATAAAACATTGGGTCGTAGCCGAAACCGCCTTCACCGCGTTCGGCCGGCAGAATTTCGCCGTGCCATTCGCCTTCGGCGATCAGGGGTTGCGGGTCATCGGCATGGCGAACCAGCACGATCACCGAGACGAAATGCGCGTCACGGTGGCAGTTGTCACCGAGTTCGGCGAGCAGCTTCTGGTTGTTACGGGCATCAGATTTCGGCTCGCCGGCATAGCGCGCCGAATAGACGCCGGGGGCGCCACCGAGCGCAGCGACGCATAGGCCTGAATCATCGGCCAGCGCGGGCAGGCCGCTCTCTTTCGATGCGTGCCTGGCCTTGGCCAGCGCGTTTTCAATGAAGGTGCAGTGGGGTTCTTCGGCTTCTGCAATCCCGAGCTGGCCCTGCGGAATGACCTCGAAACCAAGGGGGGCCAGCAGCGCGTTCAGCTCCTTCATTTTCTTGGCGTTATTGGAAGCGAGGACAAGCTTTTTCATGCCGGCACTCACGAAGCCAATGCGCTTTGCTGAGCTGCGGTCAGCTGGCGGATGCCCATGGTGGCGAGATCGACCAGCGTGCTCATTTGCTCGCGGCTGAACGGTTCGCCCTCGGCTGTACCCTGGATTTCTACAATGCCGCCCGCACCGGTCATGACGACGTTCATGTCAGTGTCGCAGTCCGAGTCTTCCGGATAGTCGAGGTCGAGCACGGGCGCACCCTTGTAGATGCCGACCGAAATGGCGGCCACGTGGTCGCGAACCGGGTTGGTTGGCAGTTTGCCGGCCGTGACCAGTTTTTCGCAGGCTTCATGGAGCGCCACCCAGGCGCCGGTGATCGAGGCGCAGCGCGTGCCGCCGTCGGCCTGAAGCACGTCGCAATCAAGCGTGATCTGGCGTTCGCCCAGCGCCTTGAGGTCGGTGACTGCACGCAGGCTGCGGCCAATCAGGCGCTGGATTTCCTGTGTCCGGCCGGTCTGCTTGCCTTTGGCGGCTTCGCGGGCCGAACGGGTGTGCGTGGCGCGGGGCAGCATGCCGTACTCGGCTGTTACCCAGCCCTGGCCCTTGCCGCGCAGGAAAGGCGGTACGTTTTCCTCGACCGAGGCGGTGCACAGCACGCGGGTATCACCCATTTCGATCAGTACTGAGCCTTCGGCATGGCGAGTGAAATTGCGGGTGATTTTGACGGTGCGGAGTTGGTCCGGCTGACGTTGGCTGGGGCGCATGGTGTTCCTTATTTTTTTGGGGTGTATTTGTCGATGGCGGAGCGGATTTCATCAATCGCCCGCTCAATTTCATCATCACTCAGATCGCTCTTGTAGGCCGGGTTTCGGCCGAACTCGTCGAGCCGGGTCGTGACTTCGTCCTGGGTCATGGTCTGGGTCGAAATGGCACTGCTGGCGTCTTCGACGTAGGTGTCCTCCCAGCGCACGGCAACGACGGAAAGATTGTCGCCGTGGGCGCCAGCCTTGGCCTCGGCCTGACTGAGCAGCTGCGGTATTGCCTGCACCAGGTTTGCGCCTTTCAGCGAGGTAGCCATCATTTCGCCCGGGATTTCGCCCCACAGGCCGTCGGTACTTAACAGCACGATATCGCCGTGATCCAGCGGCGTCTTGCGCGAAAATTCGATTTCCGGCGGCGTCGGACTGCCCAGGCAGCTGTAGATCTTGTTGCGATCCGGGTGAAAGTGCGCCTGAGCCTCGGTGATCATGCCCTCGTCGATCAGCAGGCGGATGCGTGAGTGATCCTTGGTCTGCGCAATGAGGCGGCCATCGCGGATCAGGTAAAGCCGGGAATCACCGGCATGTGCCCAGTAGCCGACATTGTCCTGAACGATACAGGCGACGCAGGTGGTGCGTGGCGTGTCTTTCAGCTTGTGACGTGACGCGTAGTCGAGAATGGCGTGATGAGCGTTGGTCATGCCCTTCTGCAGGAAGCGGAAGGGGTCGGCGAGCAGGGGCCGTGCTTCACGCTGGAAGGAATCGGCCAGCGTCTGAACGACGATCTGCGCGGCGATCTCGCCATAGTGATGTCCGCCCATGCCGTCCGCAACGACCATCAGCAAGGCGTCACGTGAGTAGCAGTAGGTCGTCCGGTCTTCGTTGTTGGCGCGGCCGCCTTGGCGGCTCTCCTGATAGATGGTGAATCTCATTAAGTCGGCTTTCTGATTTTCTCGACAAAGCGACCGATCCAGTTCGGATTACTCTTCGGGCGCGGCGGCGTAATGGTCTCGACGAGCGCTTTTTGCAGTGCAAAGACGCTTTGCGGACGGTAAAGGTGATTGAGGTTGAGACACCAGTCGATGATTTCGAGCAGGCGGTCCGAGAACTGGCCGTCCCAGCGCAACATGGCGGGGGGCAGCGTGTCCTTTTTCAAGCGAGCGTCGGCCGCTTGCGGCGCGCAGCCCGCGAGGCAGGCATACATTGACGCACCGACGCTGTAGATGTCGCTCCATGGGCCCAGATCCTTGCGCGAACCATAGTGTTCTGGAGACGCGAAGCCGGGCGTGTACATCGGCTTGAGTACAGGCTGGTCGGTGATCAAGGTCTGGCGCGCCGCGCCAAAATCGATCAACACCGGCGTGTTGTCGGCGCGCAGGTAGATGTTGGAGGGCTTGAGATCGAGATGCAGCAGCTTGTTCGAATGCACTTCGCGCAGTCCGTTCAGCATACGGGTGAAAACGCCGCGGATAAAGCGTTCGGAGATGTGTCCCTGATGCTTCTGGATGAATTCCTGCAAGGTTCGTCCATGCTCGTACTCCATCACCATGTACACGGTCTCATTGGCACGGAAAAAATTGACGACGCGAATGACGTTCGGGTGCGACAGGCGGGCCAGCGCGCGGCCTTCCTCGAAAAAGCACTTCATCCCGTAACGGAAGGCGCCCAGATGATCAGCCGTAATCAGCGGCTTGGTCTGGCCGCGCCCCCGCAAGGCCAGGCTGTTGGGCAGATACTCCTTGATCGCCACCTGATGGCCGCCCGCATCCGTGGCCAGGTACACAATCGAAAAGCCGCCGAGCGAAAGCTGGCGGTCTATCGTGTACTCTTCAAGCGGATAGCCGTTGGGAAGAGGGTGATTGGCTTGTTGCGCCATGGATCTCGCGGTTATGATGCAAATTCAGGCATTTTCGGGCGTGTTGTCCGGACTGTAAAGCGAGGATTCCCGAGAATGATTTGTAGTATGACTGGTTATGCCGTTAAAGCGCGTGATCTTGAACAAGGAACATTGCAACTTGAGCTGAAAAGCGTCAACTCGCGCTATCTGGATTTTCATTTTCGCGTGACCGAAGATTTGCGTTCGCTCGAAATGCCCTTGCGCGAACTGCTGGCGGCCAAACTATCGCGTGGCAAGGTCGAGTGCCGGCTTTCATTCAATGCGGCCGCGGCGCGCGCCGACCAGTTGCACCTGAATGGCGAACTTCTGGCAACGCTCAAGTCGCTTAACGAGCGTGTGCTTGGCGAGATGCCCGAGGCAACGCCGCTATCGGTGCATGAAACCCTGCGTTGGCCAGGCATGTTCGGCGACCAGAATCTGGACTTTGCGGCGCTGGGTCCGGAAGTTCTGGCTTTGGCGCGTACCGTGTTGGAGGAATTCACGGCATCTCGTGGCCGTGAGGGCGAAAAACTGGCGGAAATGATCGTTGATCGCGTCAACGCCATGCGCGACATTGTTCGCCGCGTTGCGCCCCGCATCCCTGAAGCGCAGGCCTTGTTTACCGACAAGCTGCGCCAGCGCCTGATCGACGCCCTGGGCAACGCCAGCGATGACCGCGTTCTGCAGGAGGTGGCGGTCTTTGCGACCCGTATCGATGTGGCCGAAGAGTTATCCCGTCTGACCACCCATCTCGATGAAGTCGAGCGCGTGCTCAAGCAGGGCGGTGCCTGTGGCAAACGGCTGGATTTTCTGATGCAGGAACTCAATCGCGAGGCGAATACGTTAGGCTCGAAGTCGGCGATTACCGAAGTGTCACAAGCATCGATGGACCTCAAGCTGCTGATTGAACAAATGCGTGAGCAAATTCAGAATCTGGAATAAATCCAGAGTAGCGCAATGGTTTCCCCGGGAAGCCTTGGCCGGTCGGCAGAAAAATTTCAATTTTGGCCGTTTTTTCCGGTTGACCGCAGCTGTGGTGGCTTGCCGTCAAAATATCGAGGCAGCGGCTGTGCCGAGCGTGTTGCCTGCATCGCTCGTGCGTTCGGTACAATAGCGGTGAACCCGCGGTGGCGGGCGCTTTCCTGAGGTATCCATGGCTGGAAATCTTTATGTAGTGGCGGCACCATCCGGTGCCGGCAAGACCACGCTGGTTCGCCTGCTGCTTGAGCAGGAAGCGGCGGTTCAGCTTTCTATTTCTTACACGACCCGGGCGCCGCGGGCGGGCGAAGTCGATGGCCGGGAATATCATTTCGTTGAAGCCACCGAGTTTCAGGCCATGATTGCGCGCGAAGAGTTTCTCGAATGGGCTGAAGTGCATGGAAACTTCTATGGCACGTCAAAGAAATGGATTGCCGACCAATTGGCGGCAGATCGCGACGTATTGCTCGAAATTGACTGGCAAGGCGCCCAGCAAGTGCGCAAGTTGTTTCCGCAGGCAATTGGTGTTTTCATCTTGCCGCCATCGATGGATGAACTGACCCGGCGCCTGACCGGCCGCGGTACCGATAGCGCCGACGTCATTTCCCGTCGTTTGGCCGCGGCGCAGGCCGAAATGCGCCATGTCGGGGAATTCGACTATGTTATTATTAATGACCAGTTGGCTCGGGCGCTGGATGATTTGCGCGCGGTAGTGCGCGCATCCCGACTGAGCTTTGGGGCCCAGCGTGTCCGACACGCCGCCCTGTTTCAAAGAATGATCTGATTTTGAGGTTTACATGGCCCGCGTTACCGTTGATGACTGCCTGAAGAAAATCCCGAACCGCTTCCTGATGACGCTGGCTGCTGCCCATCGCGCCCGTCAGCTGGCCAATGGCGCTACGCCGCTGGTTGACGGCGAAAAGCACAAGCCGACCGTTGTTGCACTGAAAGAAATGGGTGCCGGCAAGATTGGTCTGGAAGTGCTCAACCGCGGCCAGGCCTGAAAGCAGGGGCGGTGAAGACTGATGGATTCCGCGCCGTCGCCTCTGCCGCCTGCTGAAGAGGAACCCGCTTACCGGGTATTCCTCGATAGTCTCGATTATCTCTCTCCCCCCGAACTAGAAAAAATCAAGGCCGCGTACGCTTACGCGGCCAAAGCGCATGCTAGTCAGCGGCGGATGTCGGGTGAGGCTTACATCACCCATCCGCTGGCGGTGGCTAGTGCGGTGGTTGAGTGGCGGATGGATGCTGACGCGATTGCTGCGGCGCTGCTCCATGACGTGCTGGAAGATACCGGCGCCACCAAGCACGAGCTGGCCGAAAAGTTTGGCAAGGAAGTCGCCGAGCTGGTCGATGGCTTGTCCAAGCTGGACAAGATGGAATTCGCCTCCTATCAGGAGGCTCAGGCCGAAAACTTCCGCAAGATGCTGATGGCCATGGCGCGTGATCTACGCGTCGTGCTGATCAAGTTAGCTGACCGCCAACACAATATCCGGACCATGTCGGCGATGCGCGCCGACAAGCGTGCCCGCATCGCTCGTGAAACGCTGGAAATCTACGCGCCCATCGCGCTGCGTCTGGGTCTGAACAAGCTTTATCGCGAGTTGCAGGACACCTCGTTCCGCTTGATTCACCCGCATCGTGCCGAGGTGTTGGCTCGAGCGCTCAATGCTGCCCGGGGCAACCGCAAGGAACTGCTGACCAGGATCCTCGACGGCATTCGGGACAAGCTGGCCCATTCCGGCCTCAAGGCCGAGGTGTTCGGTCGCGAAAAGAGCCTGTACTCCATCTTCCGCAAGATGAAGGAAAAGCAGCTGTCGTTTGCGCAGGTGCTGGATATCTATGGATTTCGCGTCGTTGTCGAAAATGTACCCACCTGTTATGTAGCGCTGGGCGCCTTGCATGGACTGTTCAAGCCCGTGCCCGGGAAGTTCAAGGATTACATTGCGATTCCCAAGGCCAACGGGTACCAGTCACTGCATACGACGCTGATTGGCCCCTATGGCACACCGGTCGAAGTTCAGATCCGGACGCGTGAAATGCACAACGTGGCGCAGGAAGGCGTTGCGGCGCATTGGCTGTACAAGGATATGGACGAGAGCAGTGCCGATCTGCAGATCAAGACGCATAAATGGCTGCAATCGCTGCTCGAAATGCAGACCAGCGACTCGGCGGAGTTCTTTGAAAATGTGAAGATCGACCTCTTCCCCGATGAGGTGTACGTCTTTACGCCCAAGGGCAAGATCATGGCCATGCCGCGCGGTGCGACGGTGGTCGACTTTGCCTACGCCGTGCATACGGACGTCGGTCATCACTGCTCCGCGGCTCGCGTTAACCATGAACTTTCACCGTTACGAACGGACTTGAGAAACGGCGATCTGGTCGAGATCATCACCTCACCACAGTCCAGCCCCAATCCGGTCTGGCTGACGTATGTGAAGACCGGCCGGGCGCGCAGCAAAATTCGACATTATCTGCGCACCATGCAGAACGAAGAATCGGCACGGCTTGGCGAGCGACTGCTGCGTCAGGAGTTGCTGTCGCTGGGCGTGGTCCCTATTTCCATTCCGGCTGCGGCCTGGGATCAAATGGTCAAGGCCAGCGGCCAGAAGTCCATGGAAGATTTGTACACCGAGATTGGTCTTGGCAAGCGTCTGCCATCGGTCGTCGCGCGCCGTTTGCTCGCGCGCGAGGATATCTCGCACGACTCGCCGAGCGGCATGGCGCTGGCCATCCATGGCACCGAAGGCATGGCAATTCAACTGGCCAGTTGTTGCCAGCCGATTCCCGGTGATCCGATTATCGGATCCATCCGCAAGGGTAGCGGACTGGTCATTCATACGCACGATTGCGCGACCATCCGCAAGTCCCGTTCGTCCGAGCCGCAAAAGTGGATTGATGTCGAGTGGGAGCCGGAAGAAGGCAAGTTGTTCGACATCCGTATCAAGGTCGAGGTAAAAAATACCCGGGGCGTCCTGGCTCAGGTGGCCGCCGCCATAGCCGAAGCAGGTTCGAATATCGAACATGTCTCGATGGATGCTGATCCAGAACGTCTTTTCACGCTGCTTCTTTTTGCCATTCAGGTTGCCAACCGCAATCATCTGGCAACCGTGATGCGCGGCATGCGGCACATTCCCGAAGTCACCCGAATTACCCGTGAAAGGGGAGGCGAGACTTGAAGATTCTCGTGCTGGGTGCCGGCGTAGTCGGCACAACGAGTGCGTGGTATCTCGCCCGGGCCGGGCATCAGGTGACAGTGGTAGATCGCCAATTGGTGGCGGGCAACGAAACAAGCTTCGCCAATGGTGGGCAGATTTCGGTGTCACACGCCGAGCCTTGGGCAAATCCACACGCACTTTCCCATCTGCTGAAATGGGTCGGCCGCGAAGATGCGCCGCTGCTCTGGCGCTGGCGGGCTGATCCAGCCCAACTGGCTTGGGGGCTGCGTTTTCTTGGCGAATGCTTGCCGGGACGGACCCGGCGCAACATCGCGGCCATAGTCGCCATGGCACTCTATAGCCGTGGCCGCTTGCAGGCGCTGCGCGACGAGCTGGCATTGCAATACGACCAACTTGAACGCGGCATCCTGCACATTTATACCGATCGCAAGGAGTATGCGCTGGCCACCGAGGCGGCGAGCCTGATGCGACAGTTCGGACTGGATCGTGCCACGGTCAACACGGAAAAATGCCTGAAAATCGAACCTTCGCTTGCTGATGCGCGGTCCCTGTTGGTCGGTGGGGACTACACGCCCTCCGATGAATCAGGCGATGCCCACAAGTTCACGGTTGAGCTGGCCGCCAAGGCGCAGGCAGCCGGCATCGATTTTCGCTTCGAAACGACCATTGAGCGCGTGCTGGCTACCGGCGGCGAGATCACCGGGGTGGTCGTGCAAACCCAGGGCAAGTCCGAAGTGTTGAGCGCCGATGCGTACGTCGTTGCATTGGGCAGTTATTCGCCGCTGTTGCTAAAGCCACTGGGTATTCGCCTGCCGGTCTATCCGGCCAAGGGCTATTCAGCGACATTGACGCTCGCCGAAGGTAGTGTGGCACCGACGGTCAGCGTCACTGACGACGAGTGCAAGCTGGTTTTTTCCCGCCTTGGCAACCGTCTCCGGATTGCCGGTACCGCAGAGTTCAACGGCTATAACCTCGATCTCAATCCCATTCGTTGTCAGGCCCTGATCTCTCGTGCGCGCCAGCTTTTCCCCGGGCTGAAAGCGACGGGTGAGCCGGCGTTCTGGTGCGGGCTTCGTCCGACGACTCCATCAAACGTCCCGCTCATCGGCCAGACTCGTTACGAAAATTTGTGGCTCAATACCGGCCATGGAACACTGGGCTGGACGATGGCCTGCGGCTCGGCTGCTGCGCTGGCCGACATGATGAGCGGCGTATCGGCGGAGCCGGATTTCCCCTTTCAATCATGCTGATCGACACTCACTGCCATCTCGACGCAGCTGAATTCGATGCGGATCGTGATGCGGTATATGCGGCAGCAATTGCTGCTGGAGTCGAACGGCTTGTCGTGCCTGCTGTCGCGGTCGACGGTTTTTTCAAGACCAAAACGGTCGTTGAGTATTTTCCAGGCTGTGGCGCTGCCTATGGCATTCATCCGCTGTACGTCATGCAGGCAGCGGAGACAGACCTGGCTATGCTGCGTGACTGGCTGGCGCGGGAAAAGCCGCTGGCAGTGGGCGAAATCGGCCTCGACCATTTCGTGACAGACATCGATCCGGCGCGTCAGGAACATTTTTTTGTGGAGCAATTGAAGCTGGCGAGAGAATTCGATCTGCCGGTCCTGCTTCACGTGCGGCGAGCCGTCGATCAGGCCCTCAAGCAATTGCGGCGATTCCGCGTGCGCGGCGGTGTCGCACATGCGTTCAATGGCAGTCGTCAGCAAGCCGATGAATTCATCAAACTGGGCTTCGTGCTCGGTTTTGGTGGCGCGATGACGTTCAGTGGGTCGACACGTATCCGCGATTTGGCTGCGACTTTGCCAATCGCGTCGATAGTCCTGGAAACTGACGCGCCGGACATTCCACCGGCCTGGCTGAATGGTGGACGCAACGCCCCCGTTGAGTTGTCGCATATCGCCAAGGTTCTCGCAGACTTGCGCGGCATGTCCGTGGATGAGGTGATTGCCGCAACAGCCAGCAACGCTCGACGGATACTGCCCGGCCTTTGATCGTCGTCAACATTGATTCAAAAGCGCTGATGGAGTTCTCTTCAATTTGATCTGCAATAAAGAAGCATTGTCTTATGAGCGTAGACTGAACTGGCTGATATCGAACTGACTGGGCGTGTGGACACAGCAGTTTCGGTTAGCAGGCAATCAGGGAGTGTCGTAAGCGGGTGGGAAAAGGGGCCTACCCGTGGCGGATCAACCGGCTAAATCGTAAAGACAATGACAGAAAAGCCCCCAAAAAGCGGCGCAGCGCGTCGCCAATTCATTTTCGACTCCGCCAAGATGGTTTGTGGCGTTGGCATGCTGGGACTTGGCCTCGGGCTTTACGCCAAACAGTCGAAAGCACTGCCGGCATTGGCCTTGCGTCCGCCTGGTGCGTTGCCGGAAGAAGACTTTCTCGGCGCTTGCATCCGCTGCGGCTTGTGCGTGCGCGACTGTCCTTACAACACACTGGAACTGGCCAGGCCGGAACAGCCGGTGGCAACGGGCACGCCTTTCTTCAAGGCGCGCAATATTCCGTGCGAAATGTGCGAAGACATTCCGTGCATCAAGGCCTGTCCAACTGGCGCGCTTGATCATTCGCTGACCGATATCAACAAGTCGAGGATGGGCATCGCCGTGCTCATCGACCACGAGACATGCCTGAATTTCCTCGGGCTGCGTTGCGATGTTTGCTATCGCGTCTGCCCGGTCATCGACAAGGCAATTACGCTGGAAACCGTGCCAAATCCACGTACCGGGCGCCACGCCATGTTCCTGCCGACGGTGCACTCTGATTACTGCACTGGCTGTGGCAAGTGTGAAAAATCCTGTGTCCTTGAAGAGGCGGCCATTCGCGTCTTGCCGCCACAGCTGGCCAAGGGAGCGCTCGGCAAACACTACCGTTTGGGCTGGGACGAGAAGTCCAAGGCAGGGCATTCGTTGATGGACGAATCAAAAATGATTGACCTGCCTGATCGCCTGCCCGAAGGCGCGGTCCTGCCTGGTCACTACGACCCAGGCAGCGGCCATACGGAAACGGCCCGCGGTCTGTCTGGCAGTGAAGCCGGGGTGATTCCCAGGCTGCCTCCCGGGCTGGGAGAAAAACCGTGAGCGCTGCCAAAAATAAGCGGATCGGTGCGGAAGCGGTAGTCGAAAAAGGTTGGCTTCGCGCACACAAATGGCTGATTTTTAGACGTATCTCGCAATTCTCTATCCTGGCGCTTTTCTTGGCAGGTCCTTGGTTTGGTCAGTGGATCGTCAAAGGTAATCTTGCCTATAGCTACACACTGGGTGTGCTGCCTTTGACTGATCCTTACGTGGCCCTGCAGTCCATGGCGACCGGCCATTTCCCTGAAATGCTGGGCGTTATCGGCATGGCCATCGTCATGCTCTTTTATTTTTTAGTCGGCGGGCGGGTTTATTGCAGCTGGGTCTGTCCGGTCAATGTGGTGACAGATGCCGCAGGTTGGCTGCGCGACCGCCTCGGCATCAAGGGTAGCGCCCAGCTTGGCCGGAATACGCGTTACTGGATTTTAGGCATGACATTTGTGGGTTCGGCGATTACCGGTGTTGTCCTGTGGGAGTTGATCAACCCGGTTTCCATGCTGCATCGTGGCCTGATTTTTGGCATGGGTGCTGCATGGACGGTCGTATTGGTCATCTTCCTGTTTGATCTGTTCGTGATGAGTCGTGGCTGGTGTGGCCGACTCTGTCCGGTTGGAGCTTTTTACAGCCTGCTGGGCCGCTGGAGTCCGGTTCGTGTTTCCGCTTCGGCCAGGGTGGCTTGTAACGACTGCATGGATTGCTTTGAAGTCTGCCCCGAACCGCAGGTTATCCGTCCTGCCCTCAAGGGCGAAGGTAAGGGCGTCGGGCCGGTCATTCTGGGGCCCAACTGCACCAATTGTGGCCGTTGTGTCGATGTTTGCTCGAAACAGGTTTTTTCGTTCAGTTCACGCTTCAATAACCCGGTTTCTACGACCCAGCACAACAATCTGGCTGGCGGCAAATAAAAAGGGGAGCCACTGGCTCCCCGTTGATCGTTCCATATCGCGGAATCAGGCAGGTACCAGAGCGCCGCGCATCTTCTGCAAAGCCTTGACTTCGATTTGCCGGATGCGCTCAGCGGAAACGTCAAACTCGGCTGCCAGATCGTGCAGCGTAGCCGCGTCGCCGTCGGGTAGCCAGCGCGCTTCAACGATGCGGCGGCTGCGCTCGTCGAGCGTAGCCAGCGCCTCCTGCAGACCTTCATCCTGCAAGCGAGCCAGGGCCTTGTTCTCCAGCACCCGGGTCGGCTCATATCGCGAGTCGGCCAAGTAGTCGATAGGTGCAAAGGCTTCCTCACCATCGTCCGCGCTACCCTCCAGCGCAATGTCACGACCGGAAAGGCGGGTCTCCATCTCAACAACTTCTTCAGGCTTGACACCCAGCCGGGCGGCTACCTCTGCCGTTTGCGTGCCGGACAGTGTATCGACGCCCTCGTAACCACTTTTCAGGCCACGCAGGTTAAAGAAGAGCTTGCGCTGAGCCTTGGTGGTTGCAACTTTGACTTGCCGCCAGTTCTTCAAGATGTATTCGTGAATCTCAGCCTTTATCCAGTGCATGGCAAACGAAACCAGCCGAACGCCACGCGTCGGATCAAAGCGCTTCACTGCTTTCATCAACCCGATGTTGCCTTCCTGAATCAGATCGGCATGGGGCAGGCCGTAGCCAAGATAACCACGGGCGATGGAGATAACGAGGCGAAGGTGCGAAAGAACGAGCTGACGCGCCGCTTCCACATCGCCTTCGTTGTGGAAACGCTCGGCCAGCTGGATTTCCTCAGCCTCTGCCAGCATCGGATAACGATTCGCTGCCTGGATATAGGCATCGATGTTTCCAACGGATGACGGGATGGGTAGCGCCAGGGCATGGGTCATAGCGTAAATTTCCTCCTACAAGGTACAAACTAATTTTAGCACTCGCAGCCTAGGAGTGCTAATGCAAGAGGAGGTTCTAGGGGAAACGCTGATGTTCCTACCAATTAAAGTCGAAAACTACTTAATAAAGTCGAAAACTCGTTATTAGAGTCGAAAACTACTTTGCTTATGTGGCTGTAGAGAGTCTAGCCAGAGGCTTTAGGCAATACCGTGCGATAGCCCACATATGTTTCTCTCGAACGCTCAGTGAGATACGGACAAAAACTAGGAAAATAGAAATTGAACAATTCGGATCTGAAAGCTCGCTCGCTTCGCGCGGCGGAGATTTACCGGCAGCACTGCATTTCCCAAGCGGAAGTCGCAAAATTTGTCGGCGCCAGTCAGCCACAGATAAGCCGGCTACTTACCGGAAATCTGACGCGACCTTCTAGGCTATTTGAGGAGCTTTGCCTTTACGCTGAGCGCCTTGATGGTGGCGTTACGATAGAAGCAGTTCGCGCCAACGAAGAACTAATGGCGGCGTTAGCGGAAACTTGGGATGGGACTTCCGCACATTCGCAAGCCCTTGCAATTGTTATTCGCTCGTTGGCAGTTCTTCGGCTCGTTAAGGAATAAGCCTGTTGTAGTACACGCTGTGATCGCGAGGCACAAAAGACACCTCAGGTAGCGTTCCGGCGGCAGGCCGGATATCGGCCATAGCCGCCGGTGGCATCTTGCTTCGTGTGGGTCAGCAATGAGCTGAATACCGGCCGGTCAGTGGCAAGTTGCTGCGAACGGCAGCTTCTTTGTTTGGCGACCGTCCCTTCGGTGCCCATTTCTGCCTGATGCGAGCCAGATAACGACCGACCGCTCCACTACACATTAGAGTCATTCGGCAAACACTGTACGTACGTGACGCCGATTACCCAGGCTGCGCGACTTTCATCGATCGGGTTCGAGCGCGCCGAGAAACGCAGCCAGACGGCTAATACAATTGATCTCATCGTACCCCCCATGCTACGATCCTCGAATCTTCATGTCCGAGTCGTTGTATGGATACGTGCTGCGCCAGGTACCGATTAGGACGGATCATCGACTAGCCGCAAGATCACGCAGGCACACTGCCTACCCGTCTTGCTTTGGCGAGATGGGCTCCACATAAAGCGAAATCCTCGCTGAAGAGTTCCCTTTGCAGATGTCTCCGTCAGCACTTTTTTGCTGAAGAGCGCGTTGCTGTCGCTCGATTGGAGGACACGATGGGAATAAAAGTCTTGCTGGACCTGATAGGCGGCGTGGCGCTCCTGCTTTGGGGGCTCCATATGGTGCACAGTGGAATCGTGCGGGCCTTCGGCGCCGGGATCAGGCGCCTGTTGGGAGCCGTCCTGAAAACGCGCTTCCATGCTTTTGCAGCGGGCTTGGGTGTCACCGCACTCTTGCAGAGCAGTACGGCGACAGCGCTGATGCTTGCGTCTTTTTCTGCTTCCGGCATGGTGGACTTGGTACCGGCCCTCGCGCTCATGCTCGGCGCGAACGTGGGCACCACGCTCATCGTTCAGTTGCTCTCGTTCGATTCGTCCGCCGTCGCGCCCCTCCTGCTGGTCTCTGGGGTCATTGCCTTTAAGCGTAGCGCCAAGACGCTGATCCGCGATCTGGGCCGCGTCGCCATCGGCCTCGGCCTGATGCTGCTTTCACTCCACATCCTCCTCGACAGCCTGGCCCCTGCGGAGAATGCGCCGGTGGTGCAGGAACTGTTCGCGGCCATCACTGGCGAACCGCTGCTGACCTTGTTGATCGGCGCACTCCTCACCTGGGCAGCGCATTCCAGCGTCGCCACGGTATTGCTGACCATGTCTCTCGCGTACTCGAATTTCGTTACGCCCGCGGCCGCCTTTGCATTAGTGCTGGGGGCCAATCTGGGCAGCGCGCTGAACCCGTTGTTTGAAGGGCTTGCCAGCAGGAACCCCGCCCATCGTCGCCTGCCGGTCGGCAACCTGATCAATCGGCTAGTCGGCTGCCTGATCTTTCTACCTTTCCTCGATCCTATCGTCAGGACGCTTGGCGTGCTCGAGTCGAGCCCCGTTCGCTTGGCGGCCGATTTCCATACCTTTTTCAATGTGGTCATGGCGCTGCTGTTCATCCTGCCGTTGAATTGGCTCGCCCGCCTTCTGGAGCGCCTGCTGCCGGACCAGAAGAGCGCAGTGGACCCCTCGGTGCCGCTCTACCTGGATGAGAGCGTGATCGAGACGCCTTCCGTCGCGCTCGCTTGTGCCGCGCGTGAGACGTTGCACATGGGAGACCTCGTCGAGACCATGTTGCGGCAGGGCATGACGGCCCTGATGACCAATGATCGCAAGCTCGTCGCCGAAGTATCCCAGCGGGACAATGCAGTGGACCGCCTTCACGAAGCCATCAAGCTGTATGTGGTGAAACTGACGCGGGATAGCCTGGACGAGAGCGAAGGACGGCGGGCCATGGAAATCATGACTCTGTCCATCAACCTTGAACATATCGGCGACATCATCGACAAGAACCTGATGGAGTTGGCCAACAAGAAGATTAAGCGACAGCTACAGTTTTCCCGTGAAGGGGCAGTGGAGTTGGAGGAGTTCCACCGCATCATCATCGACAATTTGAAATTGGCGTTCAGTATCTTCCTGTCGGGCGATGTGAAATCGGCCCGGCAACTGCTCGACGAGAAGACGAAGATTCGAGAGCTTGAAATGGCCGCGTCAGAGAACCATATGGGGCGGCTACGGGAAGGTCGGCCGGAAAGCATGGAAACGAGTTCCCTTCACCTCGACATTTTGCGCGACTTGAAGCGTATCCATTCGCACATATGCGCCACCGCGTATCCGGCCCTCGAAGCGGCGGGAGAGTTGCAACCCACTCGGCTCAAGGCCCCCGCTGGCGACCAGGAGACAAGCGATAGACCGGCGACATCGACAACAGTCGATTCTGCCGAGCATGTGGGGCGGTAGGGCCATAGCGATTTCCAACGCCAACGACAAGTGAACATAGCTGGGTCTCGACCCGGCGCAGATTTACCGCGAGATGGGAGCGAGTTGCCCGTCAGCAAGGTGCCAGTAACCGGACGTCCAGGGGTCCACAAGTTTCAGGCCACCAAGGTCGGCTCTTGGCCGGTAGGGTGAGTAGGATTCTTCGCCAGTAAGCCGACGTTCGACCCGCAGGATAACAATCAAACTCCGATCAACAAGAGAAGGAGTCTGACATGGAATCCGATCAACACCGGGAGCCTTGGAATAAAGGCAAGCTAGTCGGCCAGAAGCCACCGCTGAAGCCAAAGGACATCTGGGCGATCCGAATTCACCTACAGAACGCCCATCAGGTTCGAGACCTTGCTATGTTCAACCTGGCAATTGATAGCAAGCTGCGAGGCTGCGATCTTGTGAATTTGCGCGTTCGGGATATCTCACACGGCAACCAGATACTCGCGAGAGCGATGGTTGTGCAACGAAAAACCCAACGGCCAGTGCAGTTTGAACTGACAGAGCCAACCAGGGGCGCTGTTGCCGCCTGGATTACGAAGGCGGCGCTGAAGTCCGAACATTTTCTGTTCCCTAGCCGGCTATCCAATTCACCCCATGTTTCGACCCGACAGTACGCCCGGATCGTCCATCAATGGGTTGCTGCAGTCGGACTTGATTCGACAGTCTATGGTACGCACACCATGCGGCGAACCAAGGCAACGCTGATTTACAAGAGGACGAAGAACCTGCGAGCGGTTCAGCTTCTGCTCGGGCATAGCAAGTTGGAGAGTACCGTTCGATACCTTGGGATCGAGGTAGATGACGCGCTAGAAATCTCGGAGCAGACTGAAATTTAATTTCCAGTCCTCGGCGGCCGGACCGTTAAAACGTGCGACCGCTTTCCGGCAGGATCATCAATAGGAGCTCTCGGCCATGACCGGCCTGTGGGTTTGCTGACAGTGACGACCGCAATGAACTGTCAACGGCCGCTCAGCTAGCCCCCAAGTGGACGTAAAACAACGCTGGAAATCTGCGTGACTGCCGTTGGGATAGGCTAAATCGCCAATTGCCAATATCAAACCCGGCCGCCGTGCAAGCAACTTCTCAGTCAGGGCAGCACCGGGGCCGCAATCCGCAAGATCGCCGGCGGCCAGCAATACCGGCGGCGTCGAAGGCATCGGCTGGGCACTTGTCGTCCCAGCAATCCCGACCAGGAGAGCTAACAACGCAGGTATTGCCGGATATTTCATGAAAATTGCCTAACCTACACTGGAATGACTCAGCGATCTAACAGCCAAATAATCTGGCCTGCGTCTTATTTGTCGCCCTGCCTTGGTAAGGGGGCCAGGCACAAAAATATCGGAACTTTCCATGACGTTTGATTGTCATCCAAACTATGGCAAGTGCAAGTCAGTGAAATGGCCCCCTATAACCTACTGCACTTCAGACCAAGGGATATGTCATTTGAAAAAAAAGGAGACTTCCATGAGAATCATTTGGTCTTTCTTTATTTGCATCTCCTGCGCCGTAATGCTCACCGCATGCGCCGCAGTTCCCAGCCACCTCAATTCGTCTGATACTGGGCGGCCGCGAAAAATTGCGGTGTTCTTTGATGGCACAGCCAATGAACCATCGTCCGACACCAATATCCGAAAGTTGCACTCGATTGTAAGTCTCCAACCGAATCCAGCAATCGCTACTTTTTACATTGAAGGTGTTGGGGCGCAAGGGAAGGCGATTGGCATGGGGATGGGCTGGGGATTCGGCGACCGAGTGCGTAAAGCGTACGCGTTCCTACAAGAGGAGTATCGGGAAAATAATGAAATCTATATCTTTGGCTTTAGTCGGGGTGCTTATTCGGCACGTGCTTTAGCTGCGCTACTTTATTACGCAGGCATCCCAAAACCAAGCAATGACCTAAGACTTTCGGAGCTCAGACAGATATACGAGGAGCGCGCAGTCCTCATTTACGACGCTTATAAAGGTGACCAGATAGGTCGTCGGGAAAGAATCCAGAAAGTCTTCCGCCAGAACTCTATTGGTGACCGGGATCCAACCCCTGTTCATATTAAAGTTCTCGGTCTATGGGATACGGTGGAAGCACTCGGAATACCGGATTACACAGAGGAGTTTGAGTCTCCTAACTATCGCTATGGAGATCAACTCTGCAATGTTGAAAAAGCCTATCACGCCATGTCCATTGATGATGACCGTGCTCGAATCTTCACACCAATCTTATTGACTTGGCCTCACCTTCTGGAAGATTGTCAAAAGAATGGTATTGATCAATTTCCAGATACGATGACGAAGGTAAATCACCTCAATACCGTAGTAGAAGAGGTTTATTTCGCGGGTGCTCATGCAGACGTCGGAGGCGGCTATCCTGACAGCTTGCTCAGCGGTGTTTCACTAAACTGGATGTTAAGAAGCCTCTCAGGAACTGGACTTCTTCCATCGCACAGCCCTGTGCTGGTAAGAGAGGATAAATTTGGACCGAGCCACGACCCGGAACATGGTTTCTTTTGGGGGCTCCTCTATCATCGACAGTCGCGTAATCTGGTCAAGCATCTGACAAACGGTGAATATTTATACAATGACGGTCGACTAAAGATTCATAAATCTGCGTTGGATCGCCTTGATAAATGTGAATCAGAGATTTGTAAGCACGAAGACCATGAATTTCCTTGGGCCTCTTGGCCTGGTGGATGCTTTAAGCAGGAAGCTGGTCGTTACGTAGTTGACTGGAACCGACTTAAAGAATGCAAAATTGATGCTGTCCTTTAATCGATGGCGTGCAGTTGATGAGCGGTGGCTTCCAGAGCTCCATGCAGGAGATGCTCTCATCTTCGACTGGCGCAGGCCATGAGGCAGGGTCGTCGGAAATGCTGTCGCAGTATCGAAGGCCCTGGTCTCCTTGCCAGGTGGCTACGTCGCTGCAATTCTGTGCACGAGCGAGATGGAGGGTGAGCCGAGATGTCTAGAAGAATCATCACCAGTATCGGCGTTAGCATCGCGGCCATTTTAGGCAACACGGCGGGGGCAGGCGACGATGCCGTCTTCGTACCGAGCGTCGGACATGAGGAGCACTGCCTCGCGATGTTTGGGCAGACCAGTAGCCAGGCATACGTGCGGGTCCCGGGAACGTTTTGCTATCGGGACGGTGATCAACGCGAGCTCGCTCGCCAGTATTGGCAATACGCTGTCCTCAGCGATGCGGTCTACCTCGATGACTCGAAGACTATCAGGGAGCCACCTGATATCGAGGCCTCCATTGCCAAATGCTGTCCTGAGGCAGCGATAGGATGGAGCAAACGCTGGCGGCGGTGGACTGCCTTTCCGAACGTGGACTTCGTCGAATTCGCGGCTAGGCACGGCCTGTACCTAGAAGTCTGGAGCAATGATTCCGACCGGTCGGTCGTTGTTGTAATGCGTGGAACCGAATTTACGAGCTTGGTTGATTGGCTCGCAAACTTTCGATGGGTGCGGATTTCGCGGTTTTTTCCAGGGTTCAACGACCAGTACAGTGACATCTCGACCAAATTTGCGGAGCTATTCGTCGATGAGCTTGCTAACCAGTATCCCGACCTTGACGTCAAGATTTACGCCACCGGCCACTCCTTAGGAGGAGGCCTTGCGCAGCACTTTGCGTATTCTGTCGCTCCGCTAACCTCTGATGGCAAACCCGTCCCGCGCGTGTCACAGGTCTTTGCGTTCAACCCCTCCCCTGTCACAGGCTGGTCAAGTGTGCGGGATACGGTCATTCGAGACGCCAACGCTGAGAAGCTTCACATCCATCGAATCTTTGAACACGGTGAGATCTTGGCGTATCCGCGGCGATTAATCGGGTACGTGGTTACCCCCAAAGCTGAGAAACCCGCGATATGGGAAATTCGATTCAACTATTTGGATTCTGGTGACACCGTCGGAAGTCATTCTATGCAGGCGCTGTCTTGCAGTCTGATCAACTCAGCGTTTGCTCCCGACAATGACCCAAAGTGATGCGCCGTTGCCCGCTTGGCTAGACCAAGTTGTTCTTGAAACTGCGCTCGACCTCTGCATTGAGAGCTACGATCCCGAGGACGAAATCAAAGAGCACGTGCCGAACGTCCAACTGAAGCAGCGAATTGAGATCAAAGAATCAAAGTTGCGTGGCAGTATTTTGGCCCGAATCTACTTATCCGAAGACACAGCCTATGTTGTCTTTCGCGGCACGGACAACTGCGCCAATCTAATCTTAACCAACCTTCAAGCGGTCACAATCCGTCACTTGGTGCTTGACGACGACCTAGTGGGGGCAGCCAAGATCACACATCAAGGTGGGGCATTTCAGCAGGTGCTTCCGGGCGAAGTCCACCAAGGCTTTGCACGGGCAGCCTCGCGTTTGTGGTACGACTGCGACCTGCTCATCAGTCCGTTTCTCGGTGAGAAGGGTGAAAGCGCCGACTTCGACGGAGTGTTCTCTCGCCGTCGCTGGCGGCACGCGGCACTGTTTTTATTGGGAGGGGTCGTCGGTTTTTTCGCGGCTCATTGGTCTTGTCTAGGCATGGGCTGGGTGCTTGCGACCACCTTGCTGAGTGCGATGTTCGTGACGTTATTTATGGCTGCATGGGAGAGCGGCTTCCTCGAGAGTCTTGTTCGTATTGGACCTGTCCCCTTGAAGGGCTCTAAAGCGCTCAACGAGGGGCGCGATGATCTCGCCTCTAAGAAGCACGTGATATTCGTTGGTCACTCGTTGGGAGGATCAATCGCCGCGCTCTGCTTCTCGATCTACCGAAAGCTGTCCTCACAGTTGAACTTGTCCCAAGAGGTGCGACTCTTGACTGTGGGGGCCCCGAGAGTTGGGAGCCAGGCGTGGGTGGCGGCGTTCGAAAGAGAGCATCGGGGACATCACTTCCACTTCGTGCACGACCGCGATTGGGTGCCTCATGTTCCGCCTGCAAGTCGAGTCCGTAAGTAACCGTCCGGCCATGACCGTCTGTTTTTGAAGTTTTAGATCGTAGAAGCTTGGCTGGCGGACGCTTGCTGGTGTCCGCCAATTTTTTAGCGGACACGATATGGGCACCCGACGGACGCACAGCCTCGAATTCAAGCAACGCGCAGTAGAAGCCAGCGATCAGCCCGGGGCATCGATTGCTGGGGTGGCAATGGCCCACGGGATCAACGCCAATCAACTTCATAAATGGCGGCGTCAATTGTTGGCGACGAAGGCAGGGGTTACTCAACCCCAAATGCTGCCGGTGACGATCACCCCGGAGCTGGCATCCATGCCGGATGCACCGAGTGCGCAGGAAGGCAGCATCGACATCCAGTTTTCCCGTGCCCGAGTCTCGGTGCGCGGCCGGGTTGATCTCGATGTGCTACAAACCGTTCTGTCCACCCTGCGTCAGCGATGATCGGTCTGCCCAGCGGCACCCGGATCTGGCTCGCCGCCGGCGTGACCGATATGCGTCGTGGCTTTGATGGCCTGGCCAGCATCGTTCATCTGCCCTTGTATCGGCAGAGCGGCATCTATGCCCGGGAAGGTGTTGATCTGGAACGCTCGACCCTGGCCGACTGGGTGGGGCAATGTTCAGCGCTGCTGCGCCCCTTGGTGGAACGGCTGCGCCAGCACGTGCTGGCCGGCGAGAAGCTGCATGCCGACGATACGCCGGTGCCAGTCCTCGCGCCGGGCGATGGCAAGACCAAGACCGGGCGGCTATGGACCTATGTCCGCGATGATCGGCCGGCCGGAAACGACATGCCGCCCGCTGTCTGGTTCGCCTACTCGCCCAACCGCAAGGGCGAGCATCCGCAGAGCCATCTGAAATCGTTCAAGGGCATTCTGCAAGCCGATGCCTTTGCCGGATTCGATGCCTTGTATGCCGGAGGTGAGATTCTGGAAGCCGCGTGCTGGGCCCACGCCCGCCGCAAGTTCTACGAGATTCACCAGGCCCAAGGCTCACCGATTGCGGCCGAGGCGCTCAAACGGATTGCGGCCTTGTATGCGATTGAGAGCGCCGTTCGTGGACAACCACCCGACAGCCGACTCAAGGCGCGGGAGCAGGCCAAGCCCATCCTCGACGAATTCCATGCCTGGCTGCTCGATACCCGACGACAACTGTCGAAGAAATCCGGCCTGGCCCAGGCCATCGGCTATGCCCTGAACCATTGGCCGGCGCTGATTCGCTATGCCTCGGATGGACGCATCGAGATCGACAACAATGCGGCCGAACGAGCCCTGCGGGCGGTGGCGCTGGGAAGAAAGAATTTCCTGTTTGCCGGCTCGGATGCCGGCGGTGATCGTGCTGCCGCCATTTACAGCCTGGTCGGTTCGGCGAAACTCAATGGCCTCGACCCGGAAGCCTATCTGCGTTTCGTCATCGAGCGAATTGCCGACTACCGAGTCAGCGAACTCGACGACCTTCTGCCTTGGAATGTCGCAGCGCAGATTACCAAGACCTCTGAACTCGCTGCTCCCTGATTCCGGTCAGCTCGGAAAGACGGTGGTGACCGGACGGTTACGTCCGTAATCAGTTTACGCGTTTAGCTCGGTGCGGCCCGGTTGGCATCGTCATGCTGATCGTGAACCCTGCATGGCGGTGGTTATACGAGTTGTTCTGGCGTCCGGAACCGTATGCTGATCTCTCCGCTGACTCAAACAGCGTGCGTACGATCGAGAGTCATAAGGGATGGATCTCGATGTTGGGGAATCACAGGATGAGCGAGTACCAAATCAGCATTCTGGAATTAGCCAAGCGGGTCGGTTGCCTTCCGCCCGAACGCGAGCCATAGCCGACTCGGACTAAGCCTCTTGGTGGCGAGTAGCAGGGTCGCAGAGACGCATTATAGAAGCAGCCTGCTACCGTGCGCGCGCAGTTGATCGGTACTGGAGCGGCTTGGTGGGTGAAGAGGCGGTGCTTTTAGCCTCAAAGGGATAACAGATAGGAGATCAAGTCGTCGACCACGCGCGTATCCCTATCGCTGTCGGACCACGCGATTCGTACCTTTGCACCTCGTCCGTCGAAAATAAATGGCTTTTTGACGGATCCATGACCCGCATTGCTGAAGCCCGCCTGGCGGATGTCGTGTATTGCGACCGCGCTTTGCCCAAGCTTACGAAGGTTTTCTTCCTTCGCGGGGTCCGACTCCCAGCCACCATCCTTTTCATTGTAGGAAATGCTGCCTCGTAAGAACGGGCTGTTTATTCGTAATCTCGGAACTAGCAACTGACGTAGCGTGGGGATGGATCCATTGTGTAAATAGGGTGCTTGCGCCCATATACCGCGAAGCGGGCTTGCGACGTAGCCTCTTTTTGATGAAGGATCAACCACGATCTCGCCCATTTTAAATCTACACTCAGGTTGCGTCTCCGGGCATATATCCTTGATTGCCTTACTCATAACCTCCGCTGTCATCGGGGTGATGGCATTGGCGCGCAGCGGATCGGTGTCGACATCAAAAATAACTGAATTTCGGCTCTTCCCAGGTAAGCCATCATGACACCCACTACAGTTTTTGCGGTATGTGGCAGCACCGCGGGCCCTAGATGCAAGATCAATAGCAAATGGATAAGGCTCAGGTGGAAGCTTCGGAAGAAAAGCCTGAATGAGCAGGTTCTGCTGCAAATCAATCTTTGCAGGATTGCCAACGACAGCCATGGATGATGTCAGAGAGCGGGCAAACCCCTTAAGGGTTGCATCCCAATTTGCGTAGCCTCCCGGATCGATGCCCCAAACAGCAGGAATATCTGCCATTGCGGGACCGGGCGGGAGGAGCAGGGCGATTTTTTCGATGCCCATCTTGGGGACGAGACTGGCGCTGCCTAGCCCGGAGGTTTCAACCAATCCTGGGGCACCAGCCGTGAGGTTAGGTGGGTTGGGATAATTGTTGTAGCTATGCTTCTGGACGAGACTCAATCCGCTCAAGCGACGATCATTCATTTTGCGCATCGTTGACAGAATGTCATCGATATTAGAAACGACAATTCCAACCTCCTTCGCGGCGGCCGAAGGTGGAATCAATTCTGAGTTCGCACCCCAAAACCATTCGGCAGGTTTGCTTGCAATGACCGCAAGCACCTGATTTCGGAAAGTCTTGTAATCGGCAGAGTCGTTCGACGTCGAGAGGGCTATCTTGAGTGCAGACGTCAGTTGCCCAATGAATCGATGGGCATTCATCTCGGTATTTACGCCGCCATTCAGTATCCGCATGGTTCCATCGGAAAGTTGGACACGGCCGGTGTGGCAACCTGCGCAAGTTCGCGTCATATATCGGACTTCGAAAGCGCTTCCTGATGAGGCTGGACGCGTCCAGGCAAGGCCATTGTGACGACTGGGCGTATCCGTCCGCGGGAAAAATCCATAACTGTTCAGTGCGGCGTCGCCGAATGTACTTGGTTCTAGTTCTTGGAGTACACGAAATATCACAAACGGGATCATTTCAAGAGTCGCATCACCCAATGATCCGTAGTCAAATGCGTCAAAGCCGTTTCTATTCTGGGCGATCACCTTATCAATTCGGTCACGGCGCAAACGTATTTCGTCACCCCACGAACTACTCGCTAAGGCTGGAGGGTTTATTGAGATGTGGCTGGGTATTTGATCCGCGATTGAAAATGATGAAGTGACAGCAATAAAGACCACTGCACTAACTAGCGAAAGATTTATCGTGCCCATAAACCGCCTCGTTGGTCAATTTTTAGAAATACGTAAATAACAGTGAAGTGCCGGTTCAAGTTATACGTCACGAGATAGCTCAGTTCAGCGGATTGTCATAACTTACTTATGACAAAACTGGTACATGAAAGTTTCATAGCTGCGCCAACGTGCCGGCCGAGAGTTTCCAGATGGCGACGCCGGATGGCGCCGGCGCACTGAACTATGCGATCCGTGTCCCGAAGGGCGTGGTCGGGGTTATTTCCCCGTGGAACGCGCCTTTCCTCCTGATGACCTGGAAGGTCGGTCCGGCGCTGGCCTGTGGCAATACCGTCGTGGTCAAGCCATCCGAAGAAACCCCGCTGACCACGACGCTGCTCGGCGAGGTGATGAATACGGTCGGCATCCCGAAAGGCGTCTTCAACGTCATTCAGGGTTTCGGCCCCGATTCGGCCGGTGAATTCCTGACCCAGCATCCGCTCGTCGATGCCATCACCTTTACCGGCGAAACGCGCACCGGCACCGCCATCATGAAGGCCGCCGCCGAAGGCATGCGCGATGTGTCGTTTGAGCTGGGCGGCAAGAATGCCGGCATTGTTTTCGCCGATGCCGACTTCGATGCGGCGGTCGACGGCATTTTCCGCTCGGCTTTCCTGAACTCCGGACAGGTCTGTCTGGGCACCGAGCGCGTCTATGTCGAGCGGCCGATTTTCGAGCGCTTCGTTCAGGCACTCAAGTTGAAGGCCGAAGCCGTCAAGTTCGGTCGCCCGGATGACAAGAACGCAAATTACGGCCCGCTGATCAGCGCCGAGCACAAGCAAAAGGTCATGTCCTACTACGCCAAGGCGGCGGCCGAGGGCGCCACGGTCGTGACTGGCGGCGGTGTGCCGACCATGCCGGCCGAGCTGACCGAAGGCCACTGGGTCCAGCCGACTATCTGGACCGGGCTGCCGGAAACGGCGACCGTTATTCGCGAAGAAATCTTCGGGCCGTGCTGCCATATCAGCCCCTTCGATAATGAAGACGAAGTGATCAACAAAGCCAATGCCAATGACTACGGCCTGTCGACCACCGTGTGGACGACCAACCTGGGCCGAGCCCACCGCGTCGCGGCACGCATCGAAGTTGGTATCACCTGGATCAACAGCTGGTTCCTGCGCGATTTGCGCACGGCATTCGGCGGTTCGAAGCAGTCCGGCATTGGTCGCGAGGGTGGTGTGCACTCGCTCGAGTTTTATACCGAGACTCGCAACATTTGCGTAAAGCTCTGAGGCCAACATGGACCCACAAAAAATCACCGCCTATGGCGACGAACTGTACGAAGCCTGGCTCGCCTGTCGTCCGGTGCGCCCGCTGTTAGAGCGCGAACCTGACATCACTATCGAGGACGCCTACCTGATTCAGGAGCGCTTCGTCGCCCGCCGTGTGCAGGCAGGCGAAACCATCATCGGCAAGAAGATCGGCGCGACGAGCAAGCCGGTGCAGGATTTCCTCGGCGTCTATCAGCCCGACTTCGGCATGGTGCTCTCCGGCATGGTCTATCAGGAAGGCGACACCATCGATCTCGCCACGCTGATTCAGCCCAAGGCCGAGGCCGAGCTGGCCTTTGTCATGAAGGCAGACCTCAAGGGGCCGGGCATCACGGCGATGGACGTCATTCGCGCCACCGACTACGTGCTGCCGTGCTTCGAGATTGTCGATTCGCGCATCACCGACTGGAAGATCAAGATTCAGGACACTGTCGCTGACAACGCTTCCTGCGGCGTCTATGTGTTGGGCAAAACGAAGGGTGACCCGCGCCAGCTCGACATCACGCTGGCCGGCATGGTGCTGGAAAAGAACCGCGAGTTGTTCTCGACCGGTGTTGGCGCCGCCGTGCAAGGTTCGCCGGCCAACGCCGTGGCCTGGCTGGCCAATACGTTGGGCGAACTGGGCATTCCCTTCAAGGCCGGCGAAGTCATCCTGTCCGGTTCGCAATCGGCGCTCGTACCAGTCGTCGATGGCGATGAACTGGTCTGCACTGTGGGCGGCCTCGGCACCTGCTCGGTGAAGTTTTCGGGAAGGAGCAAAGCATGAGCATGACTGTCACCCTCGGTCGCGAGGACATTGTTCGTCTATGTGAACGCGTCGAAGGCGCGCAAACCCGCGCCTATGCCATCCCGAAACTGACCGACGAATACCCGTACATGACCATCGGCGATGGCTACGCCGTGCAGCTCGAGCTGCGTCGTCGCTTCCTTGCCGCTGGCCACCGGCAGGTCGGCTGGAAAGCCGGCCTGACCTCGAAGGCCAAGATGGTCCAGATGGGCGTCAATGTGCCGTCCATCGGCTTTTTGACTGACCGCATGGCGCGTCCGGAAAACTCGGCGATCAAGACCTCCGATCTGGTGCACCCGCGTGTCGAGTGCGAAGTCGCCTTTGTCATGAAGAAAACACTGCGAGGCCCGAACTGCACGCGGCAGGATGTCCTGGATGCGACCGATTATGTGCTGCCGGCCGTCGAGATCATCGACTCCCGATTCTCAGGTTTCAAGTTCGATCTGGAAAGTGTCGTCGCCGACAACGGCTCGTCAGCGCGCTTCGTTGGCGGTGGTCGGGCGCGTTATCCGGACGATATCGACCTGCGCACGCTCGGCGTCGTCATGGAAAAAAATGGCGAGATCGTCACGCTCGGCGCTTCGGCGGCCGTGCTCGGTCATCCGGCTGAGGCCATCGCCATGCTGGTCAATATTCTCGACGAACTGGGTGAGGAGCTGCCGGCTGGCAGCTTCGTGATGAGTGGCGGCATTACCGAAGCCATTCCGGTCAAGCCGGGCGACAGCATCGTGGCGCGCTTCCAGGAGCTGGGCAGCGTGTCGATGCGCTTTATTGAATAAAAATATCGGAGGGGACACCGTATGCCAATCATTGAAATGCACCTGATGGTGGGGCGCAGCGTCGAACAAAAACGCGCTGTGGCCGAAGCTGTGGCCGAGGCGGTTACACGGACGCTGGGCGTCGGTCCGGAGCAGGTTCGCCTGCTGATTACCGAACACGGCAGCGAAGAATTTTCGGTCGGCGGCGTGACCGCCGGGCGCAAGCAGGAACAGGCGGCCGCAGCCGCCGCGAAGACTTCCGACTAACTCCATCCCCTTCAAGGGGAGGGCCGGGGTGGGGATGGGTTCTCACGCTTCAGAAACCCATCCCCACCCCGACCTCCCCCTTGAAGGGGGAGGAGGGGCCTCCACTAAACCACCGCCGTGCCTCGAGCATGGCAGGAGAAAAGCAACATGAAGAAAATCAGATGCGCGCTGATCGGGTCCGGCAATATCGGCACCGACCTGATCTACAAGATTCAGCGCAGCCCCTACCTTGAGCCGGTCTGGATGGTCGGTATCGATCCGGAATCCGAAGGCTTGGCCCGCGCCCGCGATATGGGTCTGAAAACCACGGCAGCCGGCGTCGATGGTCTGCTGCCGTACGTGCTGGAAGACAATATCCAGATCGCCTTCGATGCGACTAGCGCCTACGTGCATGCCGAGAATTCACGCAAGCTGAATGAACTCGGCGTCATGATGATCGACCTGACGCCGGCCGCCATCGGCCCCTTGTGTGTACCGCCGGTCAACCTCAAGGCGCATGCCGAAAAGGTCGAGATGAACGTCAACATGATTTCCTGTGCCGGGCAGGCAACGATTCCCATCGTCTTCGCCGTGTCGCGCATTCAGGCTGTCGGTTATGGCGAAATCGTCGCCAGCCTGGCCTCGAAATCGATTGGTCCGGGCACCCGCGCCAATCTCGATGAATTCACCTACACCACGTCGAACGCCATCGAAATTGTCGGTGGCGCGCGCAAGGGCAAGGCGTTGGCCATCATCAATCCGGCCGAGCCGCCGATGATGATGCGCAACACCATTTCCTGCCTGACTGATGACGAACCCGATCAGGCGCGCATCACCGAGTCGGTGCTCGAGATGATCAAGGAAGTACAGAAATACGTGCCGGGTTACCGACTGGTCAATGGCCCGTTGTTTGACGGCAAGCGTGTCACGGTCTTCATGGAAGTCGCTGGCCTCGGCGATTACCTGCCGAAATACGCGGGCAATCTCGACATCATGACCGCTGCCGCGACGCGCACGGCCGAAATGTTCGCCCAGGAAATCATCGCTGGCAGCATCCAGCTCAAGTCACCGGAGGTCGCGTCATGAGCGCCGAGCAAAGTCTCAAGGGTCGCAAGATCATCATTCACGACATGTGCCTGCGCGACGGCATGCACGCCAAGCGCGAGCAAATGAGCATAGCCCAGATGGTCAGCATCGCCACCGCGCTCGATGATGCCGGTGTGCCGCTGATTCAGGTGACGCATGGTGCCGGCATGGGCGGTAACTCGCTGCAGCATGGCTTTGCGCCGCACAGCAACGAGGAATACATCACTGCGGTGGCGTCAAAAATGAAGCAGGCCGTGGTGTCGGTCCTGCTCATTCCCGGCCTGGGCACGATGAAGGAGCTCAAGTCGGCCTACGACTGCGGCGCGCGCAGCGTTCACGTCGCCACCCACTGCACCGAAGCTGATACCTCGCCGCAGCACATCGCCTTCGCCCGCAAGCTGGGCATGGATACCACCGGTTTCCTGATGATGGCCCACCTCAATACGCCGGAGGGCTTGGCGCAGCAGGGCAAGCTCATGGAATCCTACGGCGCGCAGACGGTGTACATCACCGACTCGGCCGGCTACATGCTGCCAGCAGACGTCAAGGCGCGGGTTGCGGCCTTGCGCGCGGTGCTCAAGCCAGAAACCGAAATCGGTTTCCACGGCCACCACAACATGGGTATGGGCATCGCCAATTCCATCGCCGCCATTGAAGAAGGTGCCAGCCGCATCGACGCATCGGTGGCTGGGCTTGGCGCCGGCGCCGGCAATACGCCGCTCGAAGTGTTTGCCGCGGTGTGCGAACGCATGGGCATCGTGACTGGTTGCGATTTGTTCAAGCTCATGGACATGGCCGAGGACATCATCGTGCCGATGATGGACCACATGGTTCGCGTCGACCGTTCTTCCCTGACGCTGGGTTTTGCCGGCGTCTATTCGACCTTCCTGCTTCACGCCAAACGGGCTGCTGAACGCTTTGGCGTGCCGTCGCGCGATATCCTGGTCGAACTTGGCCGCAAGAAAATGATCGGCGGCCAGGAAGACATGATTGTCGATACCGCGATGACCATGGCCAAGGAACGCGGGCTGCTCAAGGATGCGGCGGCCTGATAGGCTGTCCGTCGAGGAATGGCCTCGGCCATTCCTTTGACTAGCAAAGGGAGAAGAAAGACATGGCAGAAATAAAGGAATGGGTCGTCGTCGTCGGTGCCACAGGGGCCTTTGGTTCGGTCATGGTGGAACGCTTTCTCGCCCGCGGTCTGGGGGTGCTGGCCATAGCGCGCAGTGTGTCGTCGCTGGCCGAACTGGCCGCGAGAAATCCGGGGTTGGTGCCCTGCGCGGCGGATATTTCCGACGACGCCTCGATAGAAGTGATCAGGGCTGCTCTGCCCGGCCCGGTGCGCATGGTTGTTCACGGTCCCGGCGTCGCGGTCGGCGGTGGCGTGCTGACCATCGATACCAAGGCGTTGATCGATGCGGTCAACATCAAGGTGGGCGGCTTTCTGCGCCTGGTTCGTGCGGTCGACCGGAATTTGATGCCAAATTCACGATTGGTTGCCATCGGCGGCCACTACGGTTTTGAGCCGACGGCCTATGCCGCTGCGGCCGGTGTTGGCAATGCCGCGCTGGTCAATGTCGTGCGCCAGATGAGTCTGGCCTGCGGTGAGCGCGGCATCACGGCGCACCTCGTCGCACCCGGCCCGGCCGATACCGAACGTCTGCGCCGCGTGGCGGCGGATCGCGCCAAGATGCTGGGTACGACGGTCGAGGCTGTGCTCGACACCATGCGCGCTGAATCATCGATAGGCGCTTTCACCGAGCCGGGTCAGGTTGCCTGGGCGTTGGAAATGCTGCTGGCGCCGGAAGCGTCGGCAATGACGGGTTCTTCCCTGATGCTCGATTCGGGCCGTCGCCGCGGTCTACCGTAAAAAAGGGCCAAAATCAAAATGCCGATTCTCAATTTTCATCTTGTCCAGGGGCAGCACGAAGCTGCCAAGGTCCAAACCTTGTTGCTCAAAGCCAGTGCCTTGTTCGCCGAAGTGTTGGCCTGTCCAATTGATCGGGTTCGCGTCTTTGTTTCCGAGCATGCACCGCAGCATTCCTGCATCGGCGGCAAGATGGCTAGCCAGCATGCGCAGGTAGCCCCGTACTTTTCCTTCATCGTGCTCGAAGGGCGTTCGCAGGAAGACCGTCAGCGCTTGCTCCGCGGTTTTACCGATCTCGTCGTCGACATACTCGGCGCACCACGCGCCAATGTGCGCGGTGGCATCGTGCCGGTGGCGCCCTCTGACTGGTGCATTGGCGGGACGCTGGCCAGCGAGTTGCGTCAGGCCGAAATCGAAGCGCGCCGGCTGTCGGCTGAAGGCAAGTAGGTCTGGAGAGATTGATGAAAGTATTGATTGTTCACACCCATTACGAGACCAAGTCCTTCTTCAGCGCACTCAAAGATCTCGCGGTCAAAGCGCTGGGCGATTTCGATGAACGGCTTTACCCCAAAAAATAACCAACGCAGTTCAATCCAGGAGAAGACATGAAGCTCTATTACACCCCCGGCGTTTGCGCGATGTCACCCCATATCGTCTTGTGCGAACTTGGTTTGCCGCACGAACTGGTCAAGGTTGATCTGGCCACGCACTTGACCGACGATGGCCGCGATTACACCGCCATCAATCCCAAGGGCTACGTCCCGGCGCTGGAACTCGACGATGGCCAACTGCTCACCGAAGGCCCGGCTATCGTCCAGTATCTGGCCGACCTCAAACCCGCGGCCGGCCTGTTGCCGCCAGCCGGAACCATCGAGCGGGCACGGGTGCAGGAATGGTTGACGTTTATTGGCACCGAGTTGCACAAGAGTTTCAGCCCGTTGTTCAATCCGAATGCCTCGGCTGATTGGAAAGCGGCTGCCTTGGCTGCTATCGAGCGCCGCTTCGGCTACGTCGACAAAATGCTGGCCGGCCGCGAATACCTGACGGGCGCCAATTTCTGTGTTGCTGATGCCTATCTGTTTACGGTCGTTGGCTGGACGCGGTTTCAGAAGATTGATCTGGCGCCGTGGCCGGCGATTGCGGCCTATCAGCAGCGGGTTATGGCGCGGCCGGCGGTGCAGACCGCAATGCGGGAGGAAGGGTTGATTTAGCCTTTGCAAGGCTGGTTTAGCATGGGTTTCCGCCTTGCTGGCGGGCGTACTTTCTTTTGCTTCGCCAAAAGAAAGTAGCCAAAGAAAAGGCGACCCCGAGGGCGGCGCCGGGCTTTGCCCGGTTCCTTCCGCTACTCGAAAGACCGGGCGGCTGCGGAACTCGGGCTGCGCCCTCAGACAGTCCTCGCCGACTGCTCCCGGCCTTCCTGCGTTGCTCAGCGCCTTCCACGGGGACCCGAAAAGCGTCCATGTTCAACCTGTGTGCCCGCAAAAGCGATTCCCACGGTCAACCGGAAAAAACGGCCAAAAATGAAATCAGCGATTCAGGCACCCAAGCTCAAACCCGGATCGTTTCACCGGGCCCCTTGAGAGGTGCCGAGCAACGCAGGGGCTGGCGGAAAAAGGGCGAGGACTGTCTGAGGGCGAAGCCCGAGTTCCGCAGCCCCCGCCAGTCCCGAGTAGCGCAGGGAACCGGCGCAGCCGGCACCGACCCAGGGTCGCCTTCTTTTTGCTTACTTTTTCTTGGCGAAGCAAGAAAAAGTGAGACGCCCCGCAAGGGCGGAACCCCATGCCAATCACCCGGAACCCCAAGCGAATTAATCAGGCATCCGCCAAGCAATCAACAAAACGCCTCAAACAAATAGCCGCAGCTATTCCTTGTCCTCGGCAGGATGCGCCACCTTCCGCCCAGAAAGCCGATACGCCACCCGCGCCCGCGTCGTCCCAAGTATCTTGGCCGCCCCGGAAACATTCCCCTGCGCCAGATGCAACGCCTGCCCAATGGCGTCTTCCTCAAGGCTGTCCAGCGAGAGTTGCCCCGAAGCAAGCGCTTCCCGAATCTGCGCCGATAGATTCGCTCCCGATTCCTTCGAACCAGCCGAATCATCCGCCAGCCCCGCCGCAGCATCCGGCACAACTGGCTCGCGCCGAATATTCTCGCCACTGGTGAACAGATGCGAAATGTCGATCCCGCCATCTTCCGGCGCCAGAATGACGCTACGTTCGATCAGGTTTTCGAGCTCGCGGATGTTCCCCGGCCAGGCGTAGAAGAGCAGGGCTTCGAGCGCCGCTTCGGTGAAGCCGGTGACCTTGCGCTTGTGCTGGGCACAGTAGCGATTGAGGAAGTGTTCGACGAGCAGGAGAATGTCTTCCTTGCGTTCGCGCAAAGGCGGAATGTTGACCGGAAAGACATTAATTCTATAAAACAGGTCGTCGCGGAATTTGCCGGCTTCGACCAGCGCCCGGAGGTTTTCGTTGGTAGCGGCGACGACGCGGACATCGACCTGGCGTACGCGCGTATCGCCGATACGTTCGATTTCACCTTCCTGCAGCGCCCGAAGCAACTTGCCTTGGGCCACCAGACTGAGGGTGCCGATTTCATCGAGGAAAAGGGTGCCGCCATCGGCCCGTTCGAAACGTCCGGGGCGGGACTGGCTGGCGCCGCTGAAGCCGCCTTTTTTGACACCGAACAGTTCTGATTCGATGAGTTGTTCGGGAATGGCGGCGCAGTTGATGGCGACAAAGGGTTGGTCGGCGCGGTCGCTGATGTTGTGCAGGGTGCGGGCGAACTGCTCCTTGCCGACGCCACTTTCGCCGAGAAATAACACGGTGGCCCGCGTTGGCGCGACGCGCTGGATCATGTGGCAGACGGTATTGAAACCAGAGGAAACGCCGACCAGATTGATCTTGTCGCTGACCTCGCTGGTGCCGGTATCGCCACGGGGGAAAATGAACTTTTTGTGGCTTGGGCTTTGAACGAAATCCTGGGCCTGCAGATAGCGAAAATCGGTATCCGGGTCTTCCCATTGGTCGAGCGCCTTGCCGACAATTTTGCAGGCTGGCGCGCCCATGGCCTTGCACTCAACTTCGCGGACCAGCATCTGGCGACCAAGGAAGCTGCTCAAATAGCCGTTGGCGTAACCCTGTTGCAACCAGCAAACCGGCGCGCTGCTGGCGCCAATGGTGGCCAGGTGTTGCTCGGCTTCGGCCGAGTTGTGCCAGATGAACTCGCCGTAAAAGTGCCCGGCTTCGACATCGACATCGAGGGCCAGGGTCTCGACCGAGACGAAGCCTTCCAGCGCGTGCATCTGCGGGCCGACCGCAAAGGCGTCGAAATCATTGGTGTCGGGGCGGATGCGGCGAACCATCTCGGCATCGCGGGTGCCCGACTGGTAGCCCATGCGGGTGATCAGCCCGCGCGCCTTCTCGATGCCGACGGTTTCAATCAGCTCGCGGCGGATGGCGGCTAGTGAGGAATTGTGCAGGAGCACCATGCGCCGGTCGTCGAACCAGATTTCGCCTTTGGCCGGAACGAAGCGCAGGCGTGTCGCTAGGTCGTCGATATCGGGCAGCCGATATTGGTCGTGGGCATTCGGTCGTAGCAGGCGAATGTTTTTTTCTTGCGTTGATTTCGGGCTGTTATCCATACGCTCTCCTTCGCTGGGCGTCGTCTCTGCCCAGAAAACCGGCGGACGCGTTGATTATCGCCGGCCTTGGCTAATAGCTGGCCGCACTTTGGGCGCCAGGTTCCGGCCGGTATTCCTGACGCAGATTGCTGGTCGCGGCGGCGAGCAACAGGGCATCGACACCAACGGCGATGAAGCGGGCGCCGGCGTCGTAGTAGCGCTGCACGATGGCCTTGTCGCCGCACAGGACGCCGCCGCTTTTGCCGGCCGCCCGGGTTTTGCGCAGGCCGACTTCGATGGCCTCAACGATGCTCGGGTGGTTGGACTGGCCGAGCAGACCATAGGAGGCAGCCAGGTCGGCGGCGCCGAAGAAAATACCATCTACGCCGTCGACCGCCAGAATCTCGTCGAGGTTGTCGTAGCCGAGTTTTGTCTCGACCTGCAGGAGCAGGCACATTTGGGCGTTGGCCTGTTCGCTGTAATCGCCGACTCGGCCCCAGCGCGAGGCGCGGGCGAGGGCGGCGCCAACGCCGCGAATGCCTGCCGGCGGATAGCGCATGGCGCGAACCAGGCCGGCTGCCTGTCCAGCGCTTTCGACCATCGGAATGAGCAGTGTCTGGACGCCGGTTTCGAGCAATTGTTTGATCAGTACATGGTCGCCCTGCGGCGGGCGGACGACGGCATGCGATGGATAGGGCTCGATGGCTTGCAGTTGGGCCAGGATGCTGCGCAGATCGTTGGGGCCGTGTTCGCCATCGATCAAGAGCCAGTCGAAGCCGGCCCCGGCGCAAATTTCGGCGCTGAAGGTTTCACTGAGACCAAGCCACAGACCGAGCAAAATTTCGTTGTTACGGAGCTGGGCTTTGAAGTTGTTCAAGGGCATGTCCATGACAAGGCATCGTCCAAATGTTTTTGCTGTGTGAATGACTATTTACGGCGCATCGCGGATCAATTCTCGGCGCGACTGGCGGTTTTTTGAAACCATTCACTATGTGGCGAGATGGGGATGCTGTCTAATACAAATCGATGTGCAAACCGATACCGCTCAGGTATGGCTGCTCGTTGTCCGCACGCTGAACTGATGCAGTAGCGTTGATTAACTAGGCGACGGACACGGCCGTTTCCAGCCGGAGCAACTTGGTCGCCAGGTCATTCAGATCCACCCGCGCCTTGAGTTTTGCCGCCAGCAAATAAAGGCCGCCCAGCTTGCGGTGGAGAAAGAGGGCGTCGGCTGGCGGGGTGTGCCAGAAGTCGCGATCCATGCCGAGCACCATGCTGGCGTCGCGAATGCGTATGCCGAGGTCGGAGCAACTAAAGTCATATTCGCCGGTGTGGCTGAGTGGTTCGCATGCCAGCGCAAAAATGTCGAGCACAGCCTGGCGCTGGCCTTCCTTGATGTCCTGCTGGAAATAGCCGATTGCCACGGCGGCCGCGTTCATGCCCTGTCGGTCGTTGCGTATGCCGCTGATCATCAATTGCCGATAGCTGTCGACCATCGCGGCGGGATAGGCGCGTGTGGCACCAAAGTCGAGCAGGATAAGTTGCTGCGATGCTGCTACGTAACGATAGTTGGCAAAATTCGGGTCGGTCTGGATCAGCCGGAACTCGAATATTTCGCGAAACAGCAGACGGAAGAGGAGACCAACGAGGCGGTTGCGCTCGGCCTGCGGCAGATGCGCCAAGGTCTCCACCGCCACCCCGTCGAGGCGTGTCATGGCCAGAGTATTTTCTGTGGTCAGGTCGTCGTGCATGGCGGGCACCACGAATTCGCCGGCATCCGCCAGCAGGCTGGAAAACTGCATCATGCAGGCGCCTTCCCGGCGATAGTCGGCCTCGTCATGTAACTGCCGTTTTGCTTCGTTGAGCAGCGGCTTGATATCCAGCGACTTTGGCAACAAGCCTGAAACGCGAAGCAGGGTAGCGACGTTGTCGACATCGCTGTCGATGCTGCGACGAATACCGGGATACTGAATCTTGATGGCCACCTGCCGTCCATCCTTGCGTCGTCCGAAATGCACCTGGCCAATTGATGCAGCGGCTACCGGGGTAAAGGAAAACTGCTCGAAATGCTGATCCCAGCCTTCGCCCCAATTGGCATTGAGGACACTGACCACCTGGCTCATCGGCATCGGTACGGCATCGGCGCGCAGCCGGGAAAGGATGTCTGCCAGCTCAGGCGGCAACAGGTCGCCGACATCCATCGAGAGCAATTGCCCGACTTTCATCGCCGCACCGCGCAACTGCGCCAGTTGGTCGGCCACCCGGCGGGCGTTGGCGGGCGTCAGTAGCAGTTGCTGGAGTTGCGGGCGTTTGCCCTGGGCAAACTGACGCGCTCCCTCCGCCAGCATATTGCCGGCCACGCCGCCTGCCAGAGAGCCCAGGCGCGCTAGTCGCGACCAGCGACCATCGGGGACGGCAGCGGTTTTCTTTACCGGCTTATCGGTCATGCGGCGGCCATTTCGGCGCTGCATCCGGTGTTTCCGATTCCGCCAGCGGATAGGGGTCGGCGACATAGGCCGGCCCTTTCATCATCATGATGATGAAAGCAGCGATGCCAACCGTGAAAACCACGGTCCAGTGCAGGATGATGAAGCTGATCACGTAAATGTCAGTGGTGGTGACGGCCAGCGCATTCTCCGGGCTGGCGACCAGTCTCGCCAGCAGCGAGGGAATGGCCAACAGCAGCGTGCCGATCAGGAAAGCCCGGGGTAACAGACGGAGCACGACACGTTCCCGTCCAGCCGGTGTGTGGGGAAAGCCGGGCAAACGATTGAACAGGTTCATGAGGTGACCTCCAAGTGTTTTCCGTAGTTAAACACAGGATGCAAAAACGCCGGCCACCAGGCAGGTACAGGCGACAAGGCTCAGACGGCGGCGGAGCGGCAGATACCAGTCGGGCAGCGTGCCCTGGCGGGCTAGCCGCCGGTCTTGCAGATAGTGGGCGATGAAGCCGATCAGCAACAACGGTGCCGCAAGTGGCGGCGATAAGAGCAGGGCCGGCCAGGCGATCAGCCCCGGTACAACACTCCAACTAAACCAGGCCGAGCGCTGGCGTTCGGTGAGCCCGGGGAGAGCCATCGCCAGGCCCCAGTGCAAAGCACCGACAAAACTGAGGATGATTGCGGCGTAGCCGTAAAGCGCATCGCTCCAGATGGCGCCGTGGTGCCGGTCGAGCAGGCTGGCCGTTGCCAGGGTCAGGAAAGGTATCAACCCGCCGTAGCCGAGCCACGCCACAGTTCGGGGCGGCGCCAGCAGTTTTTCTTCAGTCATGGTAGCGCTCACTTGACCATGGGGCGGATACTGGAAAAGCCGCCGTCGAGCGACCAGACTTGGCCGGTGACGCGGGCCGCCGAGTCGGACAACAGCCAGACCATCAGTTCTGCCAGTTCATCCGGTGAGCCGATGCCGGGCAGGGGATACTGCCGGGCGGCGGCCTCACGGGCGGCAGGGCTGGCGATAACGCCGGCGGATGCAGGTGTTTCCATGATGCCGGGGGCGACTGCATTGATGCGAATGCCGTTGGCGGCATAGGTCGCTGCGGCCCCACGCACCAATCCCTCCAGCCCGGCCTTGGCAGCGGCAACCGCTTCATGATTGGGGGTACCAATGCGTGCCGCGGCGGATGAAACCAGTACGGCGGCACCGGCACTGCGCGCCTCGCGCAAGGCGCCGACAAAGGCGGATAGGGTATGAAAGGCGCTGATCAGATTGGCATTCAGGCAATCGTTGAAATCAGCCTCGCTCATGCGGTGCATGGCGCCGAGGCGGATATTGCCAACGCAATGGGCCAGTGCGGTGGGTAGCATCTCGTGGTCTTGGGCTGCTCGCAGAATCTGCCGGGCGCCAGCCACCGTCGTACAATCCGCCACCACCTGCAGGTGGTGCTCGCCGAAGGAGGCTGACAGGCGTTCGCCGCTGCGGCTGGCAACAATCAATTGCCATCCTTCGGCCGCCAATCGTTCCGCTACGGCACGCCCGACGCCGCCAGCCGCGCCGGTGATAAGTGCGATTTTGTTCATGTGCTCTCCTGATGCTGCTTGTGATGTCCTGAACGAAGTGTGTGAAATATACCGGCATGTCGATTAATCGGCTTAATATTGCGATCGGTCTGTATATTTGTCTAGGACAAAATAGAATTAATGGTGTTCCAGCTTTTTTTGAAATCACTCAGAAAGCCATCCATGCCTTACCTTCGTTCAACCATCCTTGCCGTTCTGTCGGCGCTCTCGCTGGCCGCTTGTGTCACCGCGCCACCCCAGGGTCTGCAGCCCGTCAGTCCTTTCGACATCCAGCGCTATCTCGGGCAGTGGTACGAGATAGCCCGGCTCGACCATTCATTCGAGCGCGGCATGAGCGACGTGAATGCCACCTACCAGTTGGCAGCAGACGGCAGCGTCAGGGTCATCAACCGGGGTTACGACGTGCAGCGACAAGCCTGGAAGGAGGCCATCGGCCGCGCCGTGTTCATCGGTGACAGCAACACCGCGTCACTCAAGGTGTCGTTCTTCGGCCCCTTCTACGGCGGCTATCACGTGATCGCGCTGGATCAGCAGGACTATCGCTGGGCGCTGGTCGCCGGGCCGGATCGTGATTATTTGTGGATACTCTCCCGCGACAAGACCTTGCCGGGTGAGGTCCGCGAGCAACTGCTCGCCAAGGCCAGGGCGCTGGGCTTTGTAACCGACAAGCTGATCTGGGTGGCGCACCAGCGGGCAGACTGATCGCACATGGCGGCGAAAATACTGATTTGCCGGGCAAAATTAGCCGTTGCTGCGGTCAACCGCGTTTTTCGGCAAAAAATGAAATATTGTTGGCGCGGATGTTCGCCAGTCCGAGGATTTTTCGCTTTTGACGATCGCGAACAGCGAGTGTTGTCGGGCTGAGGCGCCCATCTGGTCGGACGTGCTGACCGCATGGCAAAGTTATAGTAGCCTTGCGCCCCTTTCGCACACTGATATCGGATTGGCGCATGACAAGCAGGTTGCCGCGCACCACATTCAATCGCTCCGGTCTCGTTCGTATCCTCTCCGAAACCATCCCGGAGCCCCATGATCCAAAATATGATTTTGGCGAACGGCTCGGGCAATGGCTGGATTTCTCGGACGCACTGGCACTGTTCTCTGTACTGAATAGCGGCACGGAGGGGACTTCGGCCGCCCACGCAAACACGAACTCGGCTGCCCAGCTATTGCGTGATCAACTGGCCAGGGTGCGTCGACAGTTGTCCGAGTCGATCTTGAATGACGGTGTTTTCGGTACCGAAGCAGCCCGTATCCGCTTTCCGGTGCCGTTACCGCAAGCCACGGCGGAAAGTGCTGCGGATTATTCGCCCTATCATCGCTACTATCTGACACACCAGCGCGACATGAACACCAGCATTGGTGCACTGCGGGGCAACGCGCGTAAAATCCTGGCCGAAACCTCGCCATCCCATCGGCAACTGGCCGATCTGGATGCCACCCTCGAAAAAGCGCTGGCCGGGCGTGAGCGCAACCTGCTGGGGACGATCCCGATGCTGGTCGCCAGGCGCTTTGCGCAGCGTTATCAAGAGCATCGGGATGCGCTTTCTGAGGCCGCCAGCGATGAACCCGCCAACTGGACGCAGCCCGGCAGCTGGCTGGAGGCCTTTTGCCGGGACACGCAGGCCGTCCTGCTCGCCGAACTCGAACTTCGCCTGAAACCCGTTGCCGGGCTCATCGCCGCGCTCGGCGATGGGGGCAACCCAACACAAGTTACCAAGCAATGAACCGCAATCTAAGTATTTTCGCTTTCATCCTCGGCCTGCTCGCCGTCGCCTGGGTCGCCATTGGCTACATCGGCGGCAACTCGCTGGCCTTCACCGTTTCCTGCGTCATCACGGTCGTGTATTTGGCCGGCGCCCTCGAAATGCGGCGCTTCCACGACAACACCACGGCACTGGCCAAGGCGCTCAACGCCATTCCGGACGACCTCGGCCACCTTGGCGAATGGCTACAACAAGTCCCCGCCGCCCTGAAAAACACCGTCCGCCTGCGCATCGAAGGCGAGCGCGTCGCCCTGCCCGGCCCCGGCATCACGCCCTACCTCGTCGGCCTGCTGGTTTTGCTCGGCATGCTCGGCACCTTCCTCGGCATGGTCGTCACGCTGAATGGCGCCGTACTGGCACTGGAAAGCACCACCGACCTGCACACCATCCGCTCCGCACTGGCCGCGCCAGTCAGGGGGCTGGGCGTTGCCTTCGGCTCCTCGGTTGCCGGTGTCGCCACCTCGGCCATGCTCGGTTTGATTTCGGCGCTGTGTCGGCGCGACCGCCTGCAAGTCGGCCAACTGCTCGACAGCAAGATCGCCAGCGTACTGCGTGATTTCTCGCTCACCCATCAGCGTCAGGAAACCTTCAAGGCCCTGCAGGCCCAGTCGCAAGCGCTGCCCGATCTGGTCGGCAAGCTCGACGCCATGATGCGCCAGATGGCCGACCACCACCGCCAGCTCGGCGAGCAGTTGCTGGCCAGCCAGCAAAGTTTCCACGCTGAAGCCAAGGGCCTGTACACCGAGCTCGCCCAGTCAGTCGATCAATCGCTCAAAACCAGTCTCAAAGACAGCGCGACGGTGGCGGCAGAAAGCATCCAGCCGGTCGTCACCGCCACCATGGCGAGCATCGCCGACGAAACGCGCAGCCTGCACGACAAGCTGTTCGGCACCATGGAAGGCCAGCTTGAAGGCATCGCCGGTCAGTTCACGCAAACCGTGACGACTGTCAGCGACACCTGGACGCAAGCCCTGAGCCGCCACGAACAAGCCACCGACGCCCAGCACCAGCAACAGCAAGCTGCGCTCACCGCCTATGCCGATACCTTCGAGCTACGCTCCGCCGCCCTGCTCACCTCGGTCGAAAACAACCAGGCCAAGCTGCAGGCCGACGCCGCGCAACAACACGCGACGCTGGCCGAAACGGCCAACGCCAGCCAGCAACAATTGGCCGCCACCCTGGCCAGCCAGTTCGACGGGGTGACCAGCCGCCTCGATCAGGCCGTCACGCAAGTCGCCGACACCTGGCAAACTGCGCTGTCCCAACACACCAGCACCAGCGATGCCCTGAACCAGAAACTCGACACGACCCTGACCGCCTTTGCCGACACCTTCGGCCAACGCTCGCAGGCACTGCTCGATTCGGTCAATGGCACCCACGCCGCGCTCAAAACCGAACTCGCCACCAGCCACGCCGCCTTCGCGCAAACCACGAAGGAGCAGCAAGCCGCACTGACGCAGCAAGTGGCAACCCAGCTCGATGGCATCGCCCAGCGTTTTGACGGTGCCGTGCAAACGGTTTCCGACACATGGACCAGCGCCCTGACCAAGCACGAACAAGCCAGCGACCGCCTGACCCAAGCACTCGACCAAACGCAAACCAGCCTCGCCGAGACCTTCGCCCAGCGCACCGCCGCGCTGCTCGCCGACATGCGCGCCACGCAAGCCAATTGGCAAACTGACTGGGCAAGCGGCGAACAGACCCGCCAGGCGCATTTCACCGATGCCCTGACCGCCATGGCCGGCAAGCTCGAAGCGCAATGGCAGCAAGCCGGCGAAGCAACACTGGCGCAGCAGGAAAAAATTACGCAAACGCTGGGTGAAACGGCTCACGACCTCGTTGCCACCAATCAGCGTCAGGCCGAAACGACCATTGCTGAAGTCACCCGCCTGATGCAAACCGCCGCCGAAGCGCCCAAGGCGGCCGCCGAAGTCATCGGCCAACTGCGCCACGAACTGTCGGCCAGCATGGCGCGCGACAACAGCCTGCTCGAAGAACGCAGCCGCATCATGGAAACGCTGGGCGCCCTGCTCGACGCCATCAACCACGCCTCGACCGAGCAGCGCAGCGCCATCGACGCGCTGGTTGCCTCGTCGGCCGACCTGCTCGAACGCGTCGGCAGCCAGTTCGCCGCCAAGGTCGAGAGCGAAGCCGGCAAGCTGGTCGATATCGGCGCCGGCATTACCGGCGGGGCGCTGGAAGTCGCCAGCCTGGGCGAAGCTTTCGGCCACGCCGTCAAGCTCTTCGCCGACTCCAACGACAAGATGATGACCGCCTTGCAACGCATCGAAGGTGCGCTGGCCAAGTCGCTCACCCGCAGCGATGAGCAGCTCGCTTACTACGTCGCCCAGGCTCGGGAAATCATCGACCTCAGTATCATGTCGCAGAAGAAGATGGTCGACGACCTGCAGCGCGTCGCCGCTTCTCCGTCTGACAAAGCCGGCGAGGCCTGAACATGGAAGACATCGACGCCAGCGTTGAACACAGCACGCCGATCTGGGCCGTCTTTGGCGACCTGATGTCCGGCCTGCTCGGCGCCTTCGTGATCATCCTGGTCGGCGTGCTTGGCGTGCAGCTCGAACTCGTCACCAGCCTGGAAAGCGAAATCCACAAGCGCCAGCAAGAAGAACAACGCCGCATGGCGCTCGAAAAAGCCCTGGCCGGCCCGCTCGCCTCCGGCCGCGTAACGCTCAACAACGGCAAGATCGGCATCAGCGGCAACGTCCTCTTCGCGCTCAATTCCGACCAATTGCAGCCGGAAGGCCAGCAGCTCCTCAAGAGCCTGTCGCAGCCCATCGCCGCCTACCTCGGCGCCAGCGAACAAATGCTCATGGTCAGCGGTTTTACCGACGACATGCCGGTGCGCGGCAGCAACCACCAGTTCGCCGACAACTGGGAACTCTCGGCCCAGCGCGCCCTCACCGTGACGCGCACCTTAATCGACGACGGCGTGCCGCCCGAAGCCATCTTCGCCGCCGCCTTCGGGTCGCAACAACCGGTCGCCGCCAACAGCGACGCAGACGGCCGGGCCCGCAACCGCCGCGTCGAAATGGCGCCGGTGCCGAAATCCAGCACCAACGGCAACAAGGCCAATGGCTGACGCTCCAGACAGCGAGGCCATCGCCACCCAACTCGCTGCCCTGCGCGCCAGCGGCGCCCCCGAACGCGACCCCGTGCGCTTCGCCTATCTCGATGCGCTGGCCCGCCGCGCCGGCAGCCAAGCCGAACCAATCCGCCAAGCGCTGAACGCTAAAATCAGCGCCATTGCCGACGAACTCGCCGCCAACTCGGCGCCGCAGCCGACTGAAATTACCCCATCAACCACCGCCAGCCCGCTTGCCGACCTGCTCACCTACATCAACCAGCACGCCCACGTGCAATCAGATGCGACACCGGCCAAAAACGAGATTCCTGCGGTCAACCGGAAAAATCGGCCAAATTTCAAATCCATTTCCACCGGCCAAACCCCGCAAGGCCCGGAACTCAAATCCGTCGCCAACTACCGCAACGAGTGGTCCAGGCTCAGCACCGAACAACAACTCACCCAAACCCTCGCCCAGGCCCCGGAAAATGCCGGCCCTATGAACTCCCAGCACCTCGTCCTGCGCAGCCTCGAACGCATGCGCGACATTGCGCCGGACTACCTGCAAGGCTTCATGTCCTACATCGACACCTTGATCTGGCTCGAACAAGCCGACCCGACGCGGGCTGCATCGGGTCGCTCAGCCGCTGGTGATCAAGAGAAAAAACTGAGACCCCCAAAACGCGGCGCGAGCAAGCGGTAGTGCATTGTCGACCTGTGCTCATTCACATGACCTCCTGCGGTCAACCGGAAATTTCGATCGAAATCCAAATTTCCGGATTTTCCGGTATCAGGAGGCATCCGTTTGTTTTACCGATGCATCACTCTGCCCATCCCCGGGCTTGGCTAACGCCGGCCGCCAGCGCCTGCTGGCGGATATTCTTGGCGATCTCGGGCGACAGCGCCCGCAACCGTCCATAGTTTTGGGTCGCCCCGGGAAAATCGCTTTCGAGCAGGCACGCCAGCGTCAGGATGGCGTGTGCCGGGGCGAACGCCGGCTGTTTTGTAATCAGCCAATTGGCCTGCTCGCGGGCTTTGGGTGTGATCCGCGAAGACAGATAAGATTGAGCCAGATATAGCCGGGCATCCATGGCATCCGGGGCAAGGGCGATACCTTTTTCCAGCGCGGTGATGGCGCGTCCCAGGTTTCGGGCTTGCATCTGTGCTTGCCCCAGGTTGATCCAGCCATTGGCGAAATCCGGCGCCAGCCGTACTGCGGTTTCCAGCGTCTCGACCGCTTCCGCTGTCCGCCCGAGCTTGAGCAGGGCGTAGCCTTTGCTGCTCCATGCCCACTGGTTGGTCGAGTCTATCCGAAGGGCGTTTTCCAGAGAGACCAGTGACTCCTGAAGCTTGCCGCTACGTCCCTCCGCCTTGGCCTTGGCCTGATAAAACCGAACGTTGTCGCCAGCCTTGGGTTCCGCACGAGCCAGCGTGGCAAGCGCCTCAATATATGCACCGGTTTCGGCCTGGCAATCACCCAGGCTGATCAACTCCTCCGTCCCCGCGGCGCCCAAGCTGTCCATTTTTGCCAGAACGGCCACCGCGCCCCTGAAGTTCCTGGCATCCACCAGCATGACAGACTGAATGCGCAGAGCGCCGATGTTTCCGGGGTCGCGTGCAAGCGCTTTGCGAATATCATCCTCGGCGCCTGAACGGGAACCCATCTCACGCCGAAGCACAGCGCGGTTGGCCAGGATATCGGCATTATCCGGGCTGCGTTTCAAGGCTTCGTCGAGCGCGTGCTCAGCTTCCCGCGGGCGTTTGCTGGCAATCATCACAGCAGCCAGGCCCTGCCATGTTTCGTGAAGTTCCGGCGCCTGCTCGACTGCCTTTTTCATCGCCGACTCTGCAGGAGCGAGCCGGTTTCGCTTGAGCTCGGCGTGACCAATGGCCAGCTCCGAGCGCGCTGCTTCGCTGCGGCCGAGAACGGCCTTCCCGGCGACCGCGCTTGCCTCGTCAGGCTTCCCGGCTTCGGCCAGTTGTTTGGTCAGCCTTTGGGCAATTTCCGGGCTGGTGTCACCCAGCCGCAATGCGACACGATAGGCCGCGACGGCGGCGTTTCCGTTGCCAAGCATTTCCTCGCTTTGCCCCAGTAACCGCCAACTACTGGGTCTGCCCGGTGCCAGCCGAATCGCCTTGCGGATATCTTCTCTCGCCTTGGATGGATTTTTTTCCTGCAGCGCCCAGCTAGCCCGCACCTCGCTCGGCAATGAGTAATTCGGCAGAATGCCTTGCGCACGGTCCAGCGCTTTCACCGCTATGTCCTTGCGGCCCATAGCCCGCGCAACGATGGCGTAGTTCAGCCAGGCGAATGCAAAGTGGTCATCCGTTGAAACAGCCTTTTCCAGCGTGGCCATGGCCGCTGCTGGCAACCCCAGTTCATTTTGTGCCATGGCTTGATAGACCATTGCCGGTGCGGACTCCGGGTGATAAGCCCGCCATGCCGCGGCGTGTGCTTCCAGTTTTTTCCAGGCGGCGCTCTGCTGCAACGCCTCGGCTTCAAGTTGCCATTGCCGATCGGCGACTGGCAGGACGAGGTTTTCCGGGGGGCGCTGCCCCTGTTTGTAAAGCGTGGCAATCTCATCGGTGGCGAGGGCCAGGTTGAGGTTCTGGCCGGTTCCCAGTGTCGCGGTGGTAACGCCGACCAGGCGTCCTTCCCGATCGAACAAGCCGCCGCCGCTCGATCCGGGGGACTGGGCGGCAGTATTGACCACGTAACCAGCGCTCCCCTTGCCGGCGAGGCCGGAAACGAGACCTGAACTGACGGTCACCCCGAAGCCCAGTGGGTTGCCAATCGCAAAGACAGCTTCGCCGACGCCAAGCGTTGCGATATCTCGCATGCCCACGGTCGGGGCATTCAGTCCGGCAGCGGATAGCAGGCAGACATCCCGGGAGGCATCGCGGCGGACCCAACTGGCCTCCCATCTTTTCTGCCCGGCATCGATCGCCAGCTTGGTTGCATCCTGGACCACATGGCAATTGGTGACGACCAGCCCGGCGCCGATGACAACGCCGCTCCCCTGCGCCTCGATGCCGCCCTTGTCGTCCATTGCATAGACCGTAACCACGGCAGGGGAAACACGGCGGAACACTTCCTCGGCATCGGCTGGTTCGGCGGCGTGAAGGCCTGCAGCGCACACAGCGGCAGCCAATACGCCCAACTGGTAAAGCGGGTGTCGCATCATGGGGTATACGCCTCGTCAGGCAGAATGATCTGTCGATACATTGCTTCGGCAGCAGCACTGTCAAAGCCGCGCAACTTTTCGTAAGCCTGGCGGGCTTCTGCCTTCCGGTCGAACTGGTGATTCACTTCAATCAAGGCGCTCCAGACCTTTATCTGCCGGGGTTCGATTTGCAATGATCGCTCTAGTGCCGGGACCGCCTCCTTGGGGTGATCAAGGATGCTCAACACGAACCCTTGCTGGCGCCAGTTGCGCGATTGCTGAGGACTGTTGGCGACCAGGCCGCTGGTCAGCGCGAGCGCCTCTTCGGGGCGCCCACCATCCTTGAGGGCGATTGCCAGCTGATAGGTCCATTCCTCGTTGTCGGGCGCAAGCCGGCGAGCCTCCCGGAAGGCTGCGATAGCCTCCGGAAGCCGCCTTTGCTCGGTGCGGGAAAACCCGATCGCGCCCCACGACCAGGCATTGTCTACCTTGAGATCAAGGCTTTTCCGGTAAGCCGTACAGGCCGCATCGTGAGCGCCCAAAGCGGCAAGCGTTCGGCCACGCCAGTACCAGTAGGTCGTATTGCCAGCTTGGCTTTCGCCCTGTCTTTCGACGACAAGCCAAGCCTTTTGCGGCCGGCCGGAAAGCAAATAGGCGTTGACCAAGCTCCATTGGGCCTCGGCATCGTTGATGCGAAGACCGGCAAGCCGCTGCCAGGTGGCAATCGCCAGCGCCCAATTGCCGCGTGCCTGGGCAATGCGCGCCAGACTCTGGTACGCCTCGATCAGCCATGGATCGAGTTCAACGGCTCGAGTCAGCGATTTTTCCGAATCTTCGAAACGGCCTTTTGCTTGCTGGAGCATCCCTTGCAGGTACCACGCAGAGCCGTCCGCCGGATTATTTGCAAGTAGCTGCCGGACCAGTTCCAGAGCTTCATCGTATTGCTGGTGCAGGGCGAGTTGCCATCCGAGTCCAAGCCCGTGCATGCGCTGTGACGGATCGATGCGATACAACGCCTTCCAGCCCCGCAATTCGGCATCTGCCAACTTTTTCTCGTGGGCGGCGCGGATAAGAAAAGTCCATGGATCGGCGCTGTCCGGAAAGGCTTTTGCCCAGCTTTCGGCATGCTGCAACAAAACATCCCAGTCCTTATTGCCGGCAAGGGCCTGTGCCCGTTCGTACTGCTGTTGATGCGAGGTGTTGTTTGCCACGCGAGCGCGGATTTGATCGAGCCAGGCCGCAGGGATGGCAAAGTTAACGTTCTGCCCGTCGCGTCGCCGGTAATCAATGATGCCGAGGAGACGCCCCTGATCGTCGATCAGCGCACCGCCTTCCGATCCGGGGGAGACAGGGGCGGTGAATTGCAGGTATTCGCCGCCCGGAAATTTGCGCTTGCCGGAGAATATTCCATCGGAAATCCCGACGCCGAGACCGAGGGCGTTGGACACGGCATATACCCTGCTGCCCGTGACGATGTCTGCGGGCGCTGCTGCCAGCGGTCTGCCTTCCACACCCGGTGCTGAAATGAGACAGAGATTTCGCTCGAAGTCTCTCGACTGCAGTTTGGCCTTCAGGCTTCCTGCGGCACGCACGACACGTAACCCGAATGCCGAATCGATGCCGTTGCAAACCGTCACCAAGGTATCGGTAGCAGCGACCGTCGCGCTGAAATTACCAATCGTTCGGCCCGTTTCGTCAACGGCTTCAAGAACGACGACCGACGGCCCAATCGCCAGAAATACTTCGGCCGGCGACAAGGCATGCGCCTCGGTCAGCACGAGCGATAATCCGGCCAGCAAACAACGTAGAGCCAAGAGCAAGATTCACCTCGCATTCGTATCAGATCAGCCAAAGCATACCATTGGCATGGCGTGGGTTGGTGGCGTATTGGTACCATTTCCATGGTTAACCACGGTCAACCCGAAATTTTGACCAAAATCGAAAACCCCGCCCTCGGTGGCGGCCCGCAAGGTCCGGAACTCAAATCCGTCGCCAACTACCGCAACGAGTGGTCCAGGCTCAGCACCGAACAACAACGCACCCAAACCCTCGCCCAGGCCCCGGAAAACGCCGGCCCGATGAATTCCCGGCACTAAAACATGGTGCGACAAGCAGCATCCAATCACCCGAGCAGTCGAGCAGTCGAGCAGTCGAGCAGTCGCTGCAATTGTCTGCATGGTCGCAGGTACAATGATCGGTTTCCTCTTGCTTGAGTATTTTCATGAACGCCGATTCAATTCACACGAACAACCCACTCCATGGCGTTGGGTTAAAGCAGGTATTGACAGAAATCGTGAACTATTACGGTTTTGAAATCCTGTTTGCCTACTTGAATATCAACTGCTTCAACAAAAATCCAAGCATTGAATCCAGCTGCAAATTTCTGAAGAAGACCGATTGGGCGCGAGAGAAAGTCGAAGGCTTTTATTTGTACAAGTTCAAGAGCCTGCCGCGCGCCTCCGACGATCAATTTGAATTACCCCCCCGAGATCGCATCATTCCGTCAGATCAAACCCCGGGAGAACCGGCGGAATTGAGTCTGGAAGACGCCGAGCGCTTGCGCGAAAAACGCACCAAAAAAGCGGCATTGCATGACCAGAATGCCGAGCGCCGTCCTAGACCGGACAAACGGACATCGAATACTTCAAGCGCCCCTGTTGGCGGTGATGTGGACCCGTGGGCGAAGTGGAAGAAATAGGTCTGGAATCAGCCTGTTTAAAGCTTTCGCCAGGCGGGCTCGTTCTGGTTTTTCCAAGTTGAACGAAGGCCGGTTGTGGGCGATGAATATGGGCGGAGCATTGTCGCTTCGGTGCCCTAAGCGGCCATTGTTGTTTCTCCGGATCAACGGCAGTTAACTGCTTGGAGCTGTCGTTCAACAATACCGCCATGTGACAGAGTTGTTGGCCTTAGCTGTCGTCCAGCCTTCGCCTGATGAGCTACAGGTTGTTCATTAGTCAGCTGACCTTCGAGTAATCAAGACAACGTATCAAAGCCTGATGCTTAAGCAATTGCGCCATATTAATTTGGCGTTCGCTTGGAGATACCGGCTATGATGATTAAAAAATTATCGCCAGTGCTGCGTTTTTGTCACATGGGAAAGTGCTCAGGGGCCGGGTTACGTTCTGATGTCGTTAGATTAAGTGGCGCCCTGTTCGCAGACAATCATCGGCGAGCCAACGACGGTACGGAGAGGTCTTTATTTAAATCTCTAAGGTACGTCTAACGAGATAGTGCCGTGAGGGGAGCTATCGATGATTGCAATACGACAACAACTGCAGCAGATGCTTGGCGGGGCGGTACTTGTGCTTGGCATCGCCTGTGCGGCGGGGAGTTACTTCTTACTCAGTTGGCTGTCGGACAAGGAGGTCGAGCAAAACGCGAACGCGATGGCTGCGCAAGCTGGTCTTGAACTTGATCGCCTGCTCCTGCCCCCAACTTCACTGTTGAACCTTCTATCTAATGTTCCAGACCTAAAAAGCGGAAAGCTTGGGGATTGGATCACGCGACTTCCCGCCCAAGGTTCACTGCTGCGCGCGAATCCTATGTTGGAGAGCGTCTACGTTGGCGGACCTGGCGGCGAGTACCTGAACCTGCGCGAAATCAAGAATGCATACGACCGCGAACAATTCTTCGTTGCCCCCAATGTCGTTTGGCTCGTGCAGGCCCAACGCGCACGAGACATGCGCGAAGAGGGACAGTTGCGGCTTGGGCTTGACGAAGATTTCAACGTATTGAGCCGTCGCTTCGAGCCTTCTGCCAATGATTACGATCCACGGTCGCGTTCGTGGTACCAGATGGCAGTCAGCGCCGAGCGCGTAATCCGAACACCTCCTTACCGGTTTTTCAGTTCAGGCCGTGACGGGATCACGCTTGCCCGCAGCATGGAGAACGGCTTCGTCGTCGCCATGGATATCAACCTTGAATCGTTGAGTCCGAACCTAAGGAAGGTTGCGGCACCGTGGTCGGCGCGGTTCTGGCTGTTCGATCGCGATCGGAACCTGATCGCCGGCGATCGCGACGCATCCGACGATGACCCGCTCGCTTCATATTCGAAGAACGATTTTGCCGCCCCTGTGAGCGGAGGGCGGTGGGTCAAGGATGCATCCGGCGGGAACTGGTGGCTCGGCAGCACGAGGGTCAGTCTGGAAGGCCGCACCGACATGGAGTTGCGCTACGCCTTTCCGCGCGCCGTGATTCTAGGCAATGCTGAACTGGTGCGGAACGTGCTGATTGCCATCACGGCACTGATGCTTGTGATCGCAATGTACGCCGCAAAATGGATCGCCTTGCGTTTTTCGCGACCGATAGAGTCGCTTGCACGTGCCAGCGAGCGCGTGGGGAAGTTAGAGCTCGGCGAGCCAATCCACATCGACTCCGACCTTGCCGAATTCACACTCCTTGCCGATTCGCACGAACGGATGCGTGTCATTCTGCATGAAAACCAGCAGCATATCGCCGCACAGGCGTGCGAACTGGGTACGCAGCTCGTGGCGCTACACCAGGTGGAACAGGATCTCGAACGATCCAATGCAGACCTTTCGGCCACACTGTTAGCTATACCGGACCTGCTGTTCGAACTCTCCGAAGCGGGAGAATACATCAACATCTGGGCGAGGAATCCCGATCTGCTCGCGGCCCAGAAAGAACTATTGCTCGGGCATACCGTGGACGAGATGCTGCCGCAGGAAGCTGCCGGAACTGTCATGTCGGCGGTCCGGGAAGCCGCAGCAAGCGGCACCTCATTTGGTGAGGTCATCGCACTAGACTTGCCGGATGGCCGACACTGGTTCGAATTGTCCATCTCCGCGAAACCCTGCACGGAACAGGAAGACCGAAGCTACATGGTACTGTCTCGCGACATCACGCGCAATCGGCTGGCCGACCGCCTGCAGGTTTACCGCAACGACATCCTCCAGCAGATTCTGGACGGCGCCTCACAGGAGGAGATACTGCGTTCGATCGCTGTCGGTCTGGAGGCGATCGATTCTGAAGTCATGTGCAGCATCCTCCTACTCGATGAGAGCGGTCGACACCTGCTCACCGGTGCTGCGCCGAGCCTGCCGCCTTTTTTCTGCGACGCCATCGAAGGTCTCGAAATCGGCGATGGTCGCGGTTCCTGCGGGGCTGCCGCCTACTCGGGGCAGCGGGTCATCGTCAACGATATTCAGACCCATCCGAACTGGGCGCCCTACCGCGAGCTCGCAGCGCGCGCTGGCTTGGCTGCCTGCTGGTCGGAACCAATTCGGGACTCTTTACACAGTGTGATCGGGACATTCGCCATGTATTACCGAAGGATCGCCGCTCCCGACGAGGCACGCCTGCACATGATCCGGGAGGCATCTTCGTTGGTCTCGATTGTGATCGAACGCCATCGTGCAGAGGCTGAACTCCGCACTTACCGCGATCACTTGGAGGACCTTGTCCTGCAGCGATCGGCAAAGATTACCGAGCTCAATAGCCAGCTAGAGGAGCGGATTTGCGAAGCAGAGAATGCGACGCGGGCGAAGAGCGCGTTTCTGGCAAACATGAGCCACGAAATCCGCACACCGATGAACGCCATCACCGGTCTGGTTCACCTGATGCGCAAGGACAGGCTCTCGTTACAGCAGACCGAGCGACTGAGCAAGATTGACGCCTCCGGGAAACATCTCCTGTCGATTATCAACGATATCCTCGACTTGTCTAAGATCGAGGCCGGCAAGTTGACGCTCGAACAGACCGATTTCGCGCTCGGGCAAGTCCTCGACCAGACCGCGTCCATCATCGGTGAATCAGCGCGCGCCAAGAGCCTGACAGTCAAGGTCGATAGCGATCACGTGCCAGTGTGGCTCCGAGGCGACGTGCTGCGCGTTCGCCAAGCCTTGCTCAACCTCGCCGGAAACGCAATCAAGTTTACCGATAAGGGAGGCATCGTACTTAAGGCCGAGTTGCTTGAAGAGAATCCGGATCGGCTTAATGTGCGCTTCTCCGTCGAAGACACGGGTATAGGGATCGCCACCGAAAACATCGGCAAGTTGTTCCATGACTTCGAGCAAGCGGACAACAGCACCACGCGCAAGTACGGTGGTACCGGCCTCGGCCTTGCAATCACCAAGCGCCTGGCACTTCTGATGGGCGGCGAGGTTGGCTGCGACAGCATTCCGGGCAAGGGTAGTACATTCTGGTTTACCGCTTGGCTGCAGCGCGGCCACGGCGTCATGCCGATGAACGAGATACCTTTGTCATCTGCCGAGCGCGAGTTGCGAAACCGGCACGAAGGCGCACGTCTCCTGCTGGCTGAAGACAATCCGATCAACGTCGAAGTGGCGCTGGAATTGCTGCATGGCGTACGCTTATGGGTCGATGTCGCCGACAACGGCCGCACGGCTATCGAGAAGGCCAAGACGGGCGCCTACGACATGATCCTTATGGACATGCAGATGCCGGTGATGGATGGCCTTGAGGCGACTCTTGCCATCCGCGAGTTGCCGGAGTACCGGTCGACGCCCATTCTTGCGATGACGGCCAACGCCTTCGAAGATGACCGCGCCGCATGCTTGGCAGCAGGCATGAACGATTTCATTGCCAAACCTGTCGAGCCGGACATACTCTATGCGAAGATTTTGAAATACTTACCTCGCCGTGAAACCGTCACCGTGGATGTAAAACCCGAGGCCATTGAATCCCCTTCCCGGCCGGAGACCAACGAGTTGATTCTGACGCGACTAGCGGACACGCCGGGCATCGACCTCGAAAAAGGGTTGCGCATCTTGCGCAATCACGAAGCCAAGTATCTAGAACTGGTGCATGGATTCGCCGCAAGGACGGGCAATAACGTGTCCACCATAAAGACCTGCCTGGCAGCCGGCGACGTCTCGACAGCCGAGCAGATCGTCCACACTATCAAGGGTGCGGCGGGCAACCTTGGCCTCTCGGCCATATTCGAAGCGGCCAAGGAGGTCAACGATCTGCTAAGGCAACCAAGCTACGACGAAGCTCGGTTGCAGAGCTTCGTCGCCGACTTAGAGGGAGCCGTGCGGCTGTTTACGAGAGCCTTGGACGAACACGACGAATAAATTCAGTCGGATTTATCGCCTGCTTTGCGGGGATGCACCAGAGAGCCAGAAGCTTTAGCGCTCCGAAAAAGGAACAACCGTTCAAGGACATCTGGCGCTGAAAGTCAGGAAACAGCACGACTACCCGTAACCCGAGTGGCCACCGCTACCTTCAACCAGCCGGAGAACGTTCGAACGCACGAATGACAGGAGCAGGTCGCGAGGTGGAATTCGGCAGAGTCAGAAGCTGTCTTTCTGCACGATTAAGAAGTGAGAGGCAGGTGACCGGCTTATTAGCGCCTGATTCTGGTCGGAGGCCGAAAGTCAACTTCGGTCACGGAGCTCGCAAGGCATTCCGGCAGGTTTCAGATGCGGATTCAACCGGTGAATGCGAGGGCTGCTTCCGAGGATTGCTCACCGTCCGATTTTGGCCGATTGTGTGAAGTCGCAAATGGCAGCTTTGGAGAAACGTGATAGTCGCGATGAGGCATATTCGACCCCTTGCAGCCATTCCCACGGTCAACCGGAAAAAATGGCCAAAAGTGAAATGTCCTTTGGCTTGCGGAATCAGTGACGCCAACGCCACGTCGTTGAGGCGTCGGTGCTGGACTCATACGCGGCCAGGTTTCCTGAGGCCCGACGGCCGCGAATTGTCGTCATCCCGGATTTTGATCACGTTTGTTGTTGGGCGGAGCGCTGGCCTGTATTGGTGCCTTTCCGGTCTTCCGGCATTTCCGAATGAGTGGGTGGACTCCGTAAAACGTCTGACCAAGCTTGCGCAACATCCTGATACAAACCGTTGCAATGCAAATGAACTCATGCGGTCAATTTGGTGTGAAGATTACTTCAAGCGAATACGTGACGAGAACAGTCAAATGCAACCAATCGAGCCTTCCCTTCAAAGTCAAATTATCGAAACCTTCCTTGCGCAGTCGCGGGCGCATTTCGCGCTGACCTCAAATTCTGGCGAGATCAAACCTCTCTCCCTGATTTCGCTTGTCGCTTCAAAATCAAAAAGGATACAAATGATCTCATATCGCAAACTTGTCCAATCGCTTGTGATCGCTGCTGGCGCAGGTGTATTTGCTGCTGGAGCGGCCATGGCCGATCCGGGGTGTGGGCACATGGGCGCTCATCATTCTGAACGACACGTCAAAATGATGGAGCAGCACCATGCCCTTTTGCACGATGCCATGAAGCTAAGTGCAGAACAGGAGCCGGCCTGGAAGAAGCTGATGGATTCAGAGCAACCGCGAATGGCGCTGAGTGGTGGCCAACCGGAAGACTGGGCGAAGCTCAATGCGCCGGAACGTGCTGAAAAAATGCTGGAGTTGTCCAAGGCGCGCCAGGCGCAGATGGCCGAGCATGTGGTTGCCCTCAAGGAGTTCTATGCCGTGCTGACGCCGGCGCAACAGAAGACATTTGAGGAGTTTCATGCCGGCCCGCGTCGTGGCATGGGTGGCAAGCCTGGACCAAAGGCGCCGATTGGCGACAAGGCTCCGAGCAAGTCCTGATTTAACTTCAATGATCGAAGCCCAGTCTATCTGGGCTTCTTTTTGTGCTTCTGCGGCAATGGTATTCTTGAATGCCTTCCCCGCATGGAACCCTTTCCTGGGTGCCGGTGAAGCAGATACGACATGGGAGAGTGGCCCTATGAAAGTAAAGTCATCAATCGAGCGCGGTGCGCAGTATCTCTGTACAAAACTGGGGTATGTCGTCACCGCCATTCAACAAGTCGCCGTCGTCAAGGGGCTTGCCATGTGGGAAGTTGAGCGGAAAATCGGCGATGGCATACGCAAGCGACTGATTGTCTCCGAGCGCTCCCTGGTTCCACCGAGCATTTCCAGTGAGATTGCCTAAATAACTGATTATTCGATGTTTATTGTGTTTCTGGTCAGCCCGCGTTGCATGTTGTGGGTGGCTTGGCGAAGTGTTTCACACACTGGATAAATCACCATGTGTGAATTATTTCAGGTTTTTGCACGGAATATGTTGCACTGCACAAATGTTTGGGGCAGAATGAATCTGTCTCCTCCATCTCCTCCAAGAAATGGATTTATGCCCGCCTGGTGCGGGCATTTTTTTCGTCTTGAATTTTGGGGTGTGTACAAGAAAAAAGCCCGTCTTCCGCGGGCTTTTTTTCATTTGGTCTCCTCCACCCGCCTCAACGAGTTCGGGTAGGTAGCCTATATTGGCTAGAAGAATATTATTTCATACGTAACGTGTTTCGTAAAGGTGAATCAAGCCTTGCGATGCCCTCGGAGGGGCGGAAATAAGGCACTTTTCTGGTGGCGCCGGCCTGAATCACTGACTCATACGTTCGTTACGGGACTGCTCAAATCGGCGTTTTATACGCAATGCTTTCGCCACTGCTCTTACTCGATCAAAGATTGGGCAAGTGGTCGATTCCCGCGGTCAACCGGAAATTTTGCCCGTTTTTTAAATGTTGATTTGGGCATCTGGCGCAGGGATAAATGATGTCGCGCTCATTCCGGCTTTGTCGCCGGTGCCGGAAACCAGCCTCCCGGGTTGAAGACCTTGGCGCTGGCCGGGTCGCCGGTCGCTACCGATATGTCGTTGCGATTCTATGGGGGGCGCAATCTCCCCAAAGCGTTCGGGGTGGCCGCTCCAGTATCATTTGCAGCAACGGTGATAGCCGGTCCGGAAGACGGTCGACTTCGCCCGGCGCTCAACTACAATCTTTTCCGAAAACACCTCACGCCATCAGTCACCCGAGCCCCTCACTTTGAGCACCACGAAACCTGCTTACCGCGGACGCTTTGCCCCCTCACCGACCGGTCCGCTGCACTTTGGCTCGCTGGTGGCAGCGGTCGGCAGCTACCTTGAGGCGCGGGTGCAGGGAGGCGAGTGGCTGGTCCGCATGGAGGATGTGGATGCGCCGCGCAATGTGCCGGGGGCGGCGGATTCCATACTGCACACGATGGAGGCCTTTGGCTTCGAATGGGATGGTCCGGTGCTCTATCAGAGCCGTCGCCTTGATGCTTATGCCGAGGCGCTTGAGCAGCTGAAGAATGCCGGGTTGGCCTATGGTTGCGCTTGTTCTCGGAAGGAAATCGCCGACTCGGCCACTCGTCCGGCCATTGATGGCGGCTTGGCCTATCCCGGAACCTGCCGTGACGGTTTGCCAGCAGGGCGCCAGGCCCGGGCCTGGCGACTGCGTGTCGACAATGCGGAGATTGCTTTCGATGATCGTGTGCAGGGAAGGGTCGCGCAGCATCTGGAAAGCGATGTCGGCGACTTCGTGTTGTTGCGGGCCGATGGAGTGTTTGCCTATCAACTGGCGGTCACGGTCGACGATCATTTTCAGGCAATTACCCATATCGTCCGCGGTGCCGACCTACTGGCGTCGACGCCACGCCAGATCTGGCTGCAGCGATGTCTGGGGTTTGCCATGCCGGGCTACGCGCATTTGCCGGTGGCGGCCAATGCCGCCGGCGAAAAGCTGTCAAAACAGACGCTGGCTTGCGCCTTGCGGACCGATCAGGCCGTGGCGGAACTGGTGCGCGCGCTGCGCTTTCTGGGCCAGGTTGTGCCTGCCGACATGGCAAATGCAAGGCTGGCTGAGGTTTGGACGTGGGCCAGGGAAAACTGGCAATTCGATGCCATTCCAAAGCGTTCGGCGATTAAGGTTTTGTCGACCTAGTCTCCGCCGCATTCCAGTGGCGTTGACTGTAGCCGGCTATACCGACCATGGCGCGCACGGCGGCATAGGCCAGCCAGCGCAAAATGCGGGAGTGCATGGGTAGGCGGGATAGTTCGTCGGCCAGCAATTCACGGGCGCCGGTCGCCATGACGCTGCGCAGACTGAATTCCAGTTGGTCTGCAAAGACCGGGTCACGCACCACGATGTTGGCTTCCTTGGCCATCAGCAGACTGAAGGGGTCAATGTTGGAGGAGCCCACGGTGGCCCATTGGCCGTCAATGACCGCAACCTTGGCATGCATGAAGCTCTTTTCATACTCGAAGATGCGGATGCCGGCTGCCAGCGTGGTCGCATACAGCGTCTGGGTAGCGTAGCGCAAAAGCGGGTGGTCGCTCTTGCCCTGGAGCAGCACGGTGATCTTTACGCCACGTCGCGCAGCCGCGTAGAGCGCCCGGCCGAAGCGGATGCCGGGAAGGAAATAGGCGTTGGCGATCAGGATTTCATGCTTTGCTTCATCAATGGCATCGAGATAGGCATGCAGGATGTCATTGCGGTGGCGAATGTTGTCGCGGATCAGGAAGGCGGCGGACTGCTTGCCGGCGATTTCGCAGACGGGGTTGGCGACGGGGGCGAGGCGAAAGCGTCGCTTGAAATTGGCCCACGACACGATTTCCCACATATGGCGGACGGCGTGGTGGACTTGTTGCAACGTCGGCCCTTCCAGACGTACGGCGTAATCGAGGCGGGGGCGCATGTCGATCGGTGCGTTGTTGTCGTCAATGATGTTGATGCCGCCGACGAAGGCGATGCGGCCATCGATCACGACCAGCTTGCGGTGGAGTCGGCGCAAGCGGTGACGCCGCATGTTGAAGCGGCCGATTTCCGGGCGGTAATACATGACGCGCACGCCGTCTGCGGTCAACCGGGAAAAGAAGTCGATTTTGAAATTTCGCGCCCCAAAGCCGTCGACCGTGACATTGACCTGAACGCTGCGGCCGGCAGCTCGGCACAGCGCGCTGGCGACCTCCTGGCCGATATCGTCGTTGGCGAAGATGTAGCTTTCAAGATAAATCTCGATCTCGGCGGCATCAATGGCGGCGAGCAGGGCGGGGAAGTAATCGTCGCCCGAATTGAGCAGGGTCAGCCGGTTACCCGGTAAAAACTCAACGGCCATTCGCGGCGAGATGCGCCGACAGCGCGGCGTGATCGGAAATGGCCGACCATGGCTTGCCGTGATGGACCTCGGTGTTGATGACGTCGAAACCGCGCACGTAAATGCGGTCGAGACGAAACATCGGCATGGCGGCGGGAAAACTGCATGCCGGTATGCCGCTGGGGCCGCAGAAGACTTCGCGCAGCCCGAGGCGCCGGGTCAGATCGTCGCCGACCCGGTTGCGCCAGTCGTTGAAATCGCCGGCGACGATCAACGGCGCGTTGGGTTCGGCCAGTTGGTCAAGGTATTCGGCCAGCGCCGCCATCTGCTTGCGCCGCGAATAGCCGAATAGCGACAGGTGCACGCAGACGCAATGAACCGCCAGACCATCCGGCAGTTCGATACGGCAATGCAGCATGCCGCGCCTTTCGAATTTCAGGTGGGTGACGTCCTGATTGTGCGAATGCAGGATCGGAAAGCGGGAGAGGATCGCGTTGCCGTGGTGGCCGTGATCGTAGAGCATGTTCCGGCCATAGGCGGAGGCCGCCCAGACGTCTTCGGCCAGGAATTCGTGTTGCGGCGAATCGGGCCAATCATCGTGATTCTCTGCATGACCCAAATGCAGACCCTGCACCTCCTGTAGAAACACGATGTCAGGGTTCAGGTGGCGCAGGCGTTCGCGCAACTCATGCACCATCATCCGCCGGTTGAACTGCGAAAAACCTTTGTGGATGTTGTAGGTGGTGATGTGCAGCGCGGGTTGGGTCATGGGGTCAGGAAATATCCAGCATTCGCTCCAGGGCCAGCTTGGCCAGCCCGGCTTCGTGATCCGGTACCAGAATCTGATTGACGACCTTGCCGTCCGCCAGATTTTCCAGCGTCCAGGCCAGATGCTGCGGGTCAATGCGCTGCATGGTCGAGCACATGCAGATGGTGGTTGCCATGAATTGCACGATCTTGTTCTGCGGCAAAACCTCCCTGGCCAGGCGGTCGACCAGATTCAACTCGGTACCAACCAGCCAGCGCGTACCTTCCGGCGCTTCCTTGATGGTCTTCACAATGTACTCGGTTGATCCGACATGATCGGAGGCCGAACAGACTTCGAAGTTGCACTCAGGATGCGAGATGACAAGGCCGTCCGGGTGTTTGGCGCGGAAGGCGTCGATATGGGATTTCTGGAACATCTGGTGCACCGAGCAATGGCCTTTCCAGAGCAGAATCTTTGCCTTCTTGATCTGCGCTGGTGTCAGGCCGCCGAGTTCGAGATCGGGATCCCAGACGACCATTTCGTCCATCGGGATGCCCATGTTGTGCCCGGTCCAGCGACCGAGATGCTGGTCGGGGAAGAACAGCACTTTCGGCCGACGTTCGAAAGCCCATTTGGCGATGGTGCCGGCGTTGGAGGATGTGCACACGATGCCCCCATGTTCGCCGCAGAAGGCCTTTAGATCGGCCGCCGAGTTGATGTAGGTGACTGGCGTGATTTGTTCTTCGGCATTCAGGACTTCGTTCAGTTCACGCCAGCAGCGCTCGACTTTTGCGAGGTTGGCCATGTCGGCCATCGAGCAGCCCGCCGCGAGATCCGGCAGGATGGCTTTCTGGTGCGGCGCCGTCATGATGTCGGCAACTTCGGCCATGAAATGCACGCCGCAGAATATGACGTATTCAGAATCGGTCTGCGAGGCCAGGCGCGAGAGCTTCAGGGAATCGCCGGTCAGGTCGGCGTACTGGTAGACGTCGGCTCGCTGATAGTGGTGGCAAAGGATGACCACCTTTTTGCCCAGTTTGGCGCGAGCGACGCGGATGCGTTCGTGGCAGGCCTCGTCGGACAGGCGGTTGAACGGGTCGAAGGAGATGGTGGCTGTTTGCATGCTGTTCTCTAAATTTGGCGTATTTTTCCGGTTGACCGTAGCAAGACCTGTTTTTGCGGAATTATCCCTGAATCCAGGGTAACCCGGCTTTGCGCCAGCCACCGATGGTGTTGCGGTGCCCGTTGGCATCCTTGTCGCCTTCGAAACCTTCGAGGATGTTGTAGCAGTCGCCATAGCCTGCTTCGGTCGCCACCGTCGCTGCGCCGACCGAGCGGGCGCCACTGCGGCACAGGAACATGACGAGAGCTTCAGGGTCAACTTGACGCTTGAGTTCAGCCAGAAAATTCGGGTTGCGCACGCCGCCCGGATACTGATTCCATTCGATCTCGACGCTGCCTGCGACCCGGCCAACCCAGTCCCATTCGGCGCGGGTCCGGACATCGACAATCTTCGCGCCGGGGGCCAGCTTCAGAAGGTCGCAGGCTTCCTGCGGCGTCAGTTCGCCTTTGTAGGGTCGCCCAAGTGCTTCGCCACGTGCTTTGGCCAAGTTCAGTATCTCGGTTAACTTTCCCATAATTCCCTGCTGCTAAAATTCGAGGTTAACAGTATAGGGTAGACATCATGGGACAAGAGCAACACCAGTTAACCGCATCGCTTGCCGAACGATCGGCCGAGGCACAAAAAGCGACCTGGGTCAGCGTGGTGGTCAATCTTGTGTTGACCGTTGCCCAGTTGCTTGTTGGCTGGTTTGCCCATTCCCAATCGCTGGTGGCGCACGGGCTGCATTCCTTTTCCGACCTGCTGTCTGACTTTCTGGTGATCTACGCCAGCCGGCAAAGCGCCCACCCTGCTGACCACGAACATCCTTACGGGCATGCTCGCATGGAGACGGCTGCCACATTGGTGCTGGGGGTGTCGCTGACCTTGATAGGCGGCGGCATTCTTTGGGAATCAGGCATGCGGCTCCAGCATATCGATGCGTTGCCTGCCGTCGAATGGTCTGCGTTCTGGGTGGCGGTAGCTACCGTCGTCGCCAAGGAAGGGCTGTATCGTTACCTCATTCGTGCCGCCGAACGTTTGCGTTCTCAGCTGATGACCGCCAATGCCTTGCATACACGAGCCGATGCCGCCTCGGCGTTGGTGGTTGTGGTCGGCATTGGTGGCGCCCTGCTCGGCTGGTCTTTCCTTGATCTTCTGGCCGCCGCACTCATGGGTTTCATGATCTTGCACATGGGTGCCGGACTGGCCTGGGGGGCAATCAAGGAGCTGATCGATACCGGCCTTGATGATGCCCAGGTCGAAGCCATTCGAAAGACATTGCTGGCGACGCCGGGTGTCCGCGATCTGCACGAGTTGCGGACCCGTCGGATGGCCCATCAGGCACTGGTGGATACCCATGTTCAGGTTGATTCTCGCATCAGCGTTTCCGAGGGGCATCGCATCGCCGAGTCGGCACGGGCGAGAGTTCTGCGCGAGCACCCGGAGGTGCTGGATGTTCTGGTGCATATCGACCCGGAAGACGACATGGATCCTGATACTTATGCGACGCGTTTGCCGGCGCGGGACAAACTCCTCGCTGAGTTACAACCCCTTCTGACAGGCTTGCCGGAGCCTCAAAAAGTAGTTTTGCACTATCTCAAGGGGCAGGTAGAGGCAGAGGTTTTTTACAGCCATCTTGTTTTCGAAAATGGCGAGGCGCTGCGTGAGGCGGAAGATGCCTTGTCTGCCCGTCTGAAGCAGCACCCGGCGATTCGCTGCGTATCTCTCAATTGCCTGATTGCACCATAACGGTGCGCATATATTTGAGTTTGCACTAAGCTGGTGCTTTGTTTGTTGTGCGAATTCTTTGTTTAAACCCGGCATCTCATTGTGGCAAAATATAAAGATTACTCGCTGGCCATTGGCATGCTTTCTGCTAAATAGTCCGGGTTACAAACTTTTGATTGTCGCCGGATCGCCCGGCAACTTGTTTTCTTAGGAGATTAAGGCATATGGCAACCCCGCAAGACGTGATCAATATGATCAAGGAAAACGACGCTAAATTCGTCGATTTTCGTTTCACCGATACCCGCGGCAAGGAACAGCACGTCACCGTGCCGGTTTCCGCCTTCAGCGAAGACAAGTTCGAAAATGGTCACGCGTTCGACGGTTCCTCCATCGCTGGCTGGAAGGGCATTCAAGCCTCCGACATGCAGCTGAACCCGGATCCGGATACCGCCTACATCGATCCGTTCTTCGACGAAACCACCGTTGTCCTGACCTGTGACGTCGTTGACCCGGCCGATGGCCGTGGCTATGACCGCGACCCGCGCTCCATCGCCAAGCGCGCTGAAGCCTATCTGAAGTCCTCTGGCTTGGGTGACACCGCCTACTTTGGCCCGGAACCAGAATTCTTCATCTTCGACGGCGTCGAGTGGGACGTAGACATGTCCGGTTGTTCCCTGAAGATCCATTCTGCCGAGGCAGCTTGGGGTTCTGGCGAAAAGAATGACGGCAATGGCTCCACAGGCCATCGTCCGACCGTCAAGGGCGGCTACTTCCCGGTTCCTCCGGTCGACAGCCTGCACGACATCCGTTCGGCCATGGTCCTGACCCTGGAAGCCCTGGGTTGCCCGGTTGAAGTTCACCACCACGAAGTCGCCACTGCCGGTCAGTGCGAAATCGGTACCGTGTTCAACACCCTGGTCAAGCGTGCCGACCAGACCCAGATTCTGAAGTACGTTGTTCACAACGTTGCTCACCAGTACGGCAAGACTGCCACCTTCATGCCGAAGCCCATCGTTGGCGACAACGGTTCCGGCATGCATGTTCACCAGTCGATCTGGAAAGATGGCAAGAACCTGTTCGCAGGCGACCAGTATGCTGGCCTGTCTGAACTGGCCCTGTTCTATATCGGCGGCATCATCAAGCACGCCAAGGCTCTGAACGCGATTACCAACCCGGGTACCAACTCCTACAAGCGTCTGGTGCCGCACTACGAAGCACCGGTCAAGCTGGCTTACTCTGCCAAGAACCGTTCTGCTTCCATCCGTATTCCGCACGTTGCCTCGACCAAGGCTCGTCGTATCGAGACCCGTTTCCCGGATCCGATCGCCAACCCGTACTTGTGTTTCGCAGCGCTGCTGATGGCCGGCCTGGATGGTATCCAGAACAAGGTTCATCCGGGAGATCCGGCTGACAAGAACCTGTACGATCTGCCGCCGGAAGAAGATGCAAAGATCCCGACCGTCTGTGCATCGCTGGAAGAGGCACTGGCTGCCCTGGACAAGGATCGTGAGTTCCTGACCCGTGGCGGTGTGTTCTCCAACGACTGGATCGATGCATTCATCGCCCTGAAGATGGACGAAGTGAACAAGGTTCGCATGACGACCCACCCGGTCGAGTTCGATCTGTATTACTCCTGCTAATTTACAGGATGTAACAAAAAGGGCGGGTTTTCCCGCCCTTTTTTCGTTCACTTTTTTGAGAGTCAGCCGTTAAGTCCGGTACACTAAAAAATTACGAGGAACGATGACGATGACACGTAGTCCGCTTGCCCTGATTGTTGTTTTATTGCCGTTATCGGCTTCGGCGCAGACTATTTATAAATGTATCGATGGCAATGGTGGCACCACTTACGCCAGTTCCCGGATCGACAAGAACTGCAAGGTCATTTCCAGTAGCCCCGAAAATTCCATGCCTGCTCCGCCCAGGGCAAAGGCGGCAAGTGCGGCTTCTCATCCTTCACCTTCGGGTTTCCCCCGTGTGCAGGAAGACACGCAGCGAGCCCGTGACGGTGATCGGCGGCATATCCTTGAGCAGGAGTTGGCAGGAGAGCAGCGCAGCCTTGAGCAGGCAAGGAAGGATCTTGCCGAGCAGGAGTCCTCGCGTGGTGGCACAAGCGACCGCGTGGTGCCTTATCGGGAGCGAGTTGCGCAGCATGAGCGCAACATTCAGGCGATCCAGAAAGAGCTTGCCAGCCAGCGTTAGGGGGCTGGCAGCCTGACCTTGTACCAGGCCGCGTAGAGGGCAGGCAGGAAAAGCAGCGTCAGTGCCGTGGCAACGATCAGGCCGCCCATGATGGCGACGGCCATGGGGCCGAAGAAGTCATTCCTCGATAGCGGGATCATTGCCAGTACGGCCGCAGCCGCCGTCAATACGATGGGTCGAAAGCGCCGTACGGTCGATTCGACAATCGCCACCCAGCGCTGTTTGCCGGCCGCCAAGTCCTGTTCGATCTGATCAACCAGAATTACCGAGTTGCGCATGATCATGCCGAACAGTGCGATCGTTCCCAGCAAGGCCATGAAGCCGAACGGCTGTCGGAAAATAAGCAGGAAGAGCGCAATGCCAATGAGGCCAAGTGGTGCAGTGAGCAACACCATGATGACGCGAGAGACACTCTGCAGCTGAATCATCAGAATGGTGATCACCGCCAGTACAAAGAGCGGGATACCGGCCATCACCGAGCCGGAGCCTTTTGATGACTCCTCGACTGAGCCGCCGGTGGCGATTCGGTAGCCTTCCGGCAGGGCGGACTGGATGCTTGCAATTTCGGGTTTGATGCGGTCGACGATGGTGGCTGGTTGAGTCTTGCCATATAGATTGCCGCGTACGGTGATGGTTGGCAGTCGGTCGCGTCGCCAGATCAAGCCGGGTTCGAACGTTGGTTTCAGCCGACCGATCTGGCTCAGTGGGACGCTTTTTCCCGCTCGTGTCGGTACCGAAAGATCGGCGAGCGACGAGAGATGGCTGCGTTCTTCGCGATCGCCGCGCAGCACCACGTCGATGCTCTTTTCTCCCTCTCGATAGCTGGTAACGGAATAGCCATTCAGAGACATGTTGAGCAACGCAGCAATGTCCTGCGTGGATACACCAAGTAGCCGTGCCTTGTCCTGATCGATCTCGATTTCTACGGACTTTGACAACTCGCTCCAGTCAGTATTGATGTTTGAAAGCTCCGGGATCTGGCGCATGACGGCGGCTATCTGGACGGCGGCATTTCTCAGTGTAGCGAAATCTTCGCCAGAGATGCGGTATTGCACGGGGTAGCCGACTGGGGGACCGCTTTCGATGCGGGCGATATTGCCGCGAGCGGCAAAACTTCCGTTTTCGAACAGTTTGACCAGTCGACCGCGCAAGGCTTCGCGTGCTTCGACATCACGTGTGACGATGACGAGCTGGCTGACGTTGCTGGAGCCCAGTTGTTGATCAAGGCCGAGGTAGTAGCGTGGCGAGCCGGAACCAACGTAGGCGATGTAATGTTCGAATTGGTCAAATTCAGCCTTGTCCTTCTCCAGCCATGCCTCGAGTTGCTTGGTTTCGGCATTGATCGCTTCAATCGAGGCGCCTTCCGGCAGACGCAGTTCAACATTGAGTTCGAGGCGTGTCGAATTCGGGAAAAACTGCTTCTGGACCTTGGACATGCCGACGATGGATAGTGCAAACAACGCGAGCGTGACGCCAATCACCAGCCAGCGATGACTCACGCACCAATTGACCAGTTGGCGAAAGCGGGCATAAAACGGTGTGCTATAGACATCGTGATCTTCGCTGTGGGCCGGGCTGTTCAATCCGAGTTTGTCTGCCAGTCGGGCAAGGCGCGGCAGGCGTTGTTCGAAACGGCTCGTCTGGCGCACGGCGCGAGGGTCGGGCAACAGCTTGTAGCCGAGCCAGGGGATGGCGATCACAGCGGCCAGCCAAGAAATCAGCAGGGCGACAACGTTGATCTGGAAGAATGCGAAAGCGTATTCGCCGACGGCGGATTTGGCCAAGGCAATCGGAATGAATCCGGCAACGGTGACCAGTGTGCCGGAAAGCATCGGGCCGGCAGTACTGCTGTAGGCGAAAGATGCTGCGCGGGTGCGTTCCCAGCCCTGTTCCATCTTTACCCACATCATTTCGACCGCGATGATCGCATCGTCTACGAGCAAGCCAAGCGCCAGCACCAATGCGCCGAGTGAAACTTTGTGCAGGCCGACATTGAACAGATCCATGGCTAGAAAAGTGGCGGCCAGCACCAGCGGAATGGAGATGGCGACCACCATCCCGGTGCGGACGCCGAGGCTGATGAAGGTGACGAGAAGAACTACCAGCACCGCTTCCGCAAGTGCGTGTGTGAAGGCTTGGACAGAGCGTTCGACGGCCTCTGGCTGGCTGGCGGCAACCCCGATATTGACGCCAATCGGCAGGGTTGCCTGCAATGCGGCGACGTGATCATTCAAATCCTTCCCGAGCTGGATGATATCGCCCCCCGTAGTCATGGATACACCGATCGCCATAGCCGGTTTGCCGCCAAAGCGAACCTGCGTGGCGGGCGGAGAGACGGTGCCGCGATGGACATCGGCGATATCGCCGAGCCTGAAACTTCGGTTGCCGACGCGGATCGGGGTGTCGGCAACAGCTTGGGCGCTGTTGAAAGCGCCACCGGGGCGGATCTGGATGCGTTCGCTCCGGGTCTCGAAAAAGCCGTTGCCCGCTACAGCATTCTGCTGGTTCAGGGCCTGAACGATCATTGTCTGGTCGATGCCCAGCGTAGCGAGCTTTGAGTTTGACAGCTCGATAAAAATCTTCTCATCCTGGATGCCGAAGATTTCTACCTTGCCAACATTCGGCACACGCAATAATTCGTCGCGAATACGCTCGGCCAAGTCCTTTAGCTGCGGATAATCGAAGCCTTCCGCGGTCAGCGCGAAAATATTGCCAAAAACGTCACCGTATTCGTCATTGAAAAAGGGTCCTTGAACCCCGGCGGGTAGCGTGTGCCTGATATCGCCGATCTTTTTTCGAACCTGATAGAAGACATTGGGTACAGCGCTGGGTGGGGTATTGTCCTTGGCGACGAACAACACGGTCGATTCGCCGGGACGGGAGAAGCTGGAGACGCGCTCGATATAAGGCATTTCCTGCAATTTTTTTTCAATTTTATCGGTGAGCTGTTGTTCAACCTGACGGGCCGTGGCACCCGGCCAGAGGCTGCGGATAACCATGATCTTGAACGTGAACGGCGGGTCTTCGGCCTGGCCCAGTCTTCCAAAGGCGATCACGCCCATCAAGGCAATGGCCAACAGAAAATAGCCGACCAGCGTTCGGTGGTGGAGCGTCCAGTCTGAAAGATTGAAGCGGTGGCTCACGGCTTAGCGCTGCCGATCCGCCGGGGTCAGGGGCTTGGGCTGAACTTCCTGGTCATCGACCAGCCTTCCTGCGCCGCTGACAATAACCAGTTCGCCGGCTTCCACGCCTCCGGCGAGTGCAACGCCATCCTCGCGAAACCTGGCAACCTGAACAGAGCGCGTGAGAACTTTGCCATCCTTGACGATATGTACCATTGGGCCGTGCCCGAGGTCGATGACCGCGCTTAGCGGAACCAGCAAGGTTGACTCGGCGCTACCGTCCAGCGCGACACGGGCCGTCATGCCGAGACGGACTTCCGGCGGTGCCTTGGGTATGCTGATGCGCGCCGCGTAGGTGCGGGTTGCAGGATCGGCTGCAGGTGAAAGCTCCCGCAATTCGCCGTGCATGGCGATTTTCGGGGCGGCCCACAGGCTGACCACGAGATTTTTTGCCGCCTTCAGTTCAGCGATCCGGTTTTCCGGAATCGAAATGGCTACCTCTTTTTCATCCGGTCGAGCAATGCGCAACACGGTTTGGCCTGCGCCGACCACCTGTCCCGCTTCGGCAACGACTGCGGTGACAACGGACGGGGTTTCGCTACTCAAGGTTCCATACACAGACTGGTTGCCGGCTATCCGGCTCTGCGAACGGGCTTGCTCCAGGCGAGCCCTGGCACTGCTGAGTGCATTATTTTTGGCATCAAATGCCGCTTGACTGACAAATTTACGGGAGAGCAGATCGGCGTATCGTTCGCGTTCAGATCGGGCGGTGGTGTGGTCGCTTTCTGCAGCGCTTAACTGCGCGCGAGCGGCGCTTGCGGCAAGTTCCAAATCATTGGGATCGAGGCGGGCAAGTGGCTGTCCGGCCTTGACTTCGGCCCCTGCATCGACCAGCCGCGCTACGATCTTGCCACCTACGCGGAAGGAAAGGTCGATTTCATGTCGGGCGCGGATCTCGCCCGTATAGACAGCGCTTGTGGAGGGCGTCTCGGCCGCTGCTTGTACCAAAACAACCCGAGCTGTTGATGGCGGTGGGTCATTCTCCTGACAGCCGGTCAAGAGCGCGGTTGCGCCAAGCAGCAGCGGTATAAAGCATGCGGTGGTCTTGAACATTGTTCCGGGTCCGGTTGCCAGACCTGCATGATAATGAACGATTGGTCAGTAACGCAAGTTGTCATCAGGATTGAGCCTCAACTGGCTACAATATCGGGCATGAATGTCACTCACGCTTCCTTTGCCGGCCTCGATTTGCTGGCCTCTGCCGTGCTGTTGATCGATGAGCAGCTCGCTATCCGTTACGTTAACGCGGCGGGGGAAAATCTCCTGGCGGTGAGCAGCCGTGCGGTGATCGGTAAAACCTTGTCCGCAGTGTGTACCTGCTCGGCGACCCTTCAGGGGGCTCTCAATAATGGCTTGCTCAATAACTGGGGTTACACCGGTCAGAATGTCGAATTGAAGCGCAGTGATGGTGAAGTGCTTCACATCAACTGCACGGTTACGCCGTTGCGTCCGGATATCGCGCCGGGGGTTCGCCTGCTGCTTGAGTTGCAGCCGATTCAGCACCATCTGGCGTCGACGCGAGAAGAGCGTCTGATCGAGCAGCAGCAGGTCAGTCGTGAACTGATCCGTAATCTGGCCCACGAAATCAAGAATCCACTGGGTGGCATTCGGGGGGCGGCTCAATTGCTGGAGCATGAGTTGGGCAATCCATCGCTCAAGGAGTACACGCAAGTCATCATCAAGGAAGCTGATCGTCTACAGGATCTGATGCAGCGCCTTCTTACGCCGCATCGGGCCATGTTGCCGACGACGGTCAATATTCATGAAATTCTGGAACGGGTGCGCAGCCTGTTGACGGCTGAATTCCCCGGGTCTCTGCATTTTCAGCGGGACTACGATACCAGTCTGCCGGAGTTGATTGGCGACCGCGAACAGTTAATCCAGGCTGTGCTGAATATAGCCAGAAATGCGGCACAGGCCATGGGCGGTGAGGGGGATATCGTGCTGCGAACCCGATCCTTGCGGCAGGTAACGCTAGCCAAAAAATGTTATCGCCTGGCTTTGGAGATCAAGGTCATCGACAACGGCCCGGGGATTCCCGAAGCGATCCGTGAACGGATGTTTTACCCTTTGGTTTCCGGGCGTGAGGGAGGGAGCGGTTTGGGGTTGACCATCGCCCAGAATTTTATCCAGCATCATCACGGAACCATCGATTGTTTCAGTCGGCCCGGTAATACGGTCTTCACGCTGAAGCTGCCGGTCGAGCAGGCTTGAGTCTTGCTTTGGTGGTAGTCATACCGATGACAAGATGAGCCACGAAAATATGAAACCTGTCTGGATCGTAGACGACGATCGCTCCATCCGCTGGGTCTTGGAAAAGACCCTCGCGCGCGAGGGAATTCCGTTTAAAAGCTACGCATCGGCTAGCGAGGCTATTTCGCAGCTTGAACAGGGTATCGAGCCGCCACAGGTGCTGCTGTCTGACATCCGCATGCCGGGGCAGTCCGGTCTGGAGTTGCTGCAGGAGGTTAAAACTCGATTTCCGTCGGTGCCTGTCATCATCATGACGGCCTATTCCGATCTGGAAAGTGCAGTGGCTGCCTTCCAGGGAGGCGCCTTCGAATACCTGCCAAAGCCATTCGATGTTGATCAGGCGGTTGAGCTGATTCGACGAGCCATTGATGAATCGATGCACCAAAGCGGTGCAGCCGAGGAGGAGGGCTTGGTCCCGGAGATACTTGGTCAGGCGCCTGCCATGCAGGAGGTCTTTCGGGCCATCGGTCGACTCGCGCTCTCTCACGCTACGGTGCTGATCACAGGCGAGTCAGGGTCCGGCAAGGAATTGGTGGCGCGTGCCCTGCATCGCCATAGTCCGCGAGCTGACAAGCCGTTTATCGCGATCAATACGGCGGCCATTCCGAAGGATTTGCTTGAGTCCGAACTATTCGGGCACGAACGTGGGTCTTTCACCGGCGCTCAGACCCAGCGTCGTGGACGTTTCGAGCAAGCGGAAAGCGGTACGCTGTTCCTTGATGAAATCGGCGATATGCCATCCGAATTGCAGACGCGGTTATTGCGGGTGCTGTCTGACGGACACTTTTACCGAGTTGGCGGACATTCCCCGATCAAGGCAAATGTACGGGTCATCGCCGCTACGCACCAGAATCTCGACACGCGTGTCAGAGATGGCCTGTTCCGCGAAGACCTGTTTCACCGCCTTAACGTGATTCGCATTCGCCTGCCGGCATTGCGTGAGCGCCGTGAGGATATTCCGCTGCTGACCCGGCATTTTTTGCAAAAAAGTGCACGGGAGCTCGGTGTCGAAACCAAGAGACTGTCTGATCCAGCGCTCAAGTATCTAAGCGGTCTGGATTTTCAGGGTAACGTCCGTCAATTGGAGAATCTGTGTCACTGGCTGACTGTGATGGCACCAGGGCAGCAGGTCGAGATAGGTGATCTGCCAGGAGAGTTGCGCGATGCGACGCCATCATCGTTGGCGACCGACTGGGAAAGTGCGCTCGCTGGCGAAGCTGATCGAATGTTGGCGCGTGGTGTGCCGGATATTCATGGTGTTCTTTCACAGGTCTTTGAGCGCATCCTGATTTCGCGCGCACTGGCGCACACGGGTGGTCGGCGGATTGAGGCAGCGCAGGCACTTGGGATTGGCCGCAATACCATTACTCGCAAGATCGCTGAACTGGGCATCGACGGCAGCAAGGATCACGCGGCGGAGTAAAATCCGCTGCATGACACTGATAGACCCCGTATTGCTGAAGGGAAGGCTGGGTATTCTGGCCGGCCGCTTCAATGTTGACGCGCTGGATGAGTGCGATTCGAGCAGCAGTGAATTGATGCGTCGTGCTGCGCATGGTGTGCCGGATGGAACGGTAATCGTGGCCGACAAGCAAACTGCTGGTCGCGGTCGACGAGGGCGAAACTGGTTGTCATCGCCGGAATCCAGTCTGACATTCTCGGTGTTATGGCGCTTCTCGGGCAACGCAGCAAGCCTGAGCGGATTGTCACTGGCGGTTGGTGTCGGCTTGGCGCGTGCAATGGAGAGTCTGGGTGCTGCGGGGGTTTGTCTGAAGTGGCCTAACGATGTGCTGCTTCGTTCTGGTGATGGTTTCGCCAAGCTGGCCGGCGTTTTGATTGAGGTTGTTTCTGATCGGCGTGGAACACAGGTGATTGTCGGCATTGGCCTCAACTTGGCGCCGCCGACGGATGATCTCCCGCAGCCGGCGGCTGGTTTGAGCCAGGCTTGTCGACACCCCCTCGATCGACACGATGTATTGGTGGCAATCCTGGTTCAACTCGCTCGTGTTTTGGACGATTTCGCGGTCGACGGCTTTTTTGGCCTAAAAACGGAATGGCAGCGTTATCACGCCTGGCAGGATTTGGTGGTGCAAATCCTTGGGGAGGGTGCGGTGCCGAAAATCGGACGTTGCCTGGGTGTCGATGCCGACGGCGCGCTCCTGCTTGACGTGACCGGCGATGTCGAGCGCATATTTTCAGGTGATGTCAGCCTGCGTCGAGCATGATTGTCTGTCTCGACAGCGGGAATAGCCGCATCAAATGGGGCGTACATGATGGCGCACAGTGGCTGGCCCAAGGCGCAGTTGCTCATGCCGATGTTGAGCAACTGGCGCGTCTGCTTCTCGATTGGCCAAATCCCGATAAAGTGGTACTTGCCAATGTGGCAGGTACGGTGGCCGGGGGGCGGATTCGTGAACAGCTTGGCAGGTGGTCGCCTGTGTTTTGGGAGGTGACTTCCGAATTTTCGCGATGTGGCGTAACCAATCGCTATCGAAATCCCGAGCAACTCGGCGTCGACCGCTGGTGCGCGCTAATCGGTGCGCGCGGCATGAGCCATTCGGCGGTGTTGGTGGTCATGGCGGGTACGGCAACCACGATCGACACGATGAACGCCGAAGGTGAATTTCTCGGTGGTTTTATTTTGCCTGGGCCGGAGTTGATGCGGCGATCGCTGGCACGTGAAACGGCAGCCTTGCCATTTGCGAATGGTGGGTATGCCGCTTACCCGCAGTGTACCGATGATGCAATAGTTTCGGGGGGGCTTGAAGCGCAGGCCGGGGCGATAGAGCGAGCATTTGTCCGCCTGGCAGATGGTGGCGCCTGCTGTTTGTTGTCGGGAGGAAACGCAGAGCTGATTGGGCATCATCTTGTTATTCCTCACAAGGTCACGCACAATCTTCCGCTTGATGGCTTGAAGCGGCTGGCGCTTGAGCAATAACCAGAAAAATGACGATGGAAATTGTATCGGTCGCTGATCTCAAGATTGGCATGTTCGTTGCGGAGCCTGATTGTCCTTGGACAGAGTTCAACTTTGCCTTCCAGGGCTTTGTTATTTCCACGCCGGATCAAGTGGATATTTTCCAATCCAAATGCCGTTTCGTTTACATCGACCGTACACGTTCGTTAAATGAACACTATGTCCCAACGAAGCACGAAAAAGATGCACCACTAAAGGCTTCGCCATTTCAGAGCGATCGCATTGACGAACGGAAATCTAGCCAGCATGAAGCCATGTCGCTTACTTCGGAAAAGCGCCAGTCACGTCGGCGCCGTTTTCTGGATTTTCTGCACAGCCAAAGCGACAATGATCAAGCTAGAGAGCTGTCTCGGGAGCTTGCACGCATCGAGCCTCAATACGATATTTTGGCAAATGCCTTGCAGGACGCATTCAAGTTGTTTTCCGATGGGCAGGAAATCGATATCGCGCTTATTCGCGAGGGCTTAAGCGAAATTGCGGGCAGCCTGCAACGCAATCCCGACGCAGTGATGTGGTTGCTTCGGCTAAAGCAAAATGACCAGTACAGCTTCGATCATGCGATGGACGTGGCGGTCAACATGATTCTACTCGGGACCCATGTTGGCTGGCGCGATGAGCGCCTGCTCGAACTGGGGCTGACAGGAATGATGCAGGACATCGGCAAAATACAGCTTCCCCATGAATTGCTGTCTAAAAAGGAGCCATTCTCGGTCGCCGAGCTTAAAGTGGTTCGTTCGCATGTTGCGAGTTCGCTGGAAATGCTTTACTCACAGGCAAATTTGCCGCATGGAGTAATTCTCACGGTGTCTCGCCATCATGAGCGCTGGGATGGCAGCGGTTATCCGCGCGGGTTGAAATTCGAACAGATTGGCTTGGCAGCGGAGATTGCCGGCCTCGCTGATTCCTTCTGTGCCATGCTCAAGGACAAGCCCTACCGGACAGCGCTCGGTCATCAGGAGGCGCTCGAGGAATTGCACAATTTGCGAGGCAAACTGTTTAGTCCGGCCCTGATGGAGCAATTTGTTCAATGTGTCGGCCTTTATCCGATTGGCACACTGGTTGAACTGAATACTGGTGAGGTAGGGGTGGTTATCCAGCAAAATCGAGTTAAGCGCTCGAAGCCGCGCGTGGTTGTAATGTTGGATGCAGCAAAGATACTGGTGCGTTCTTACCGTGTCGTTGACCTGCGAGAAGACGCGAATGCCGCGCTGCGAATTGCCAAGGCCTTGCCACACAATGCCTACGGACTGGCTGGCAATGACTACTACCTCGGCTAGCGCCGGCTATATCGACTACGCAGCCTTTGGCTTGAGTCCAGAGGATCTGCGTTCGCTCAGAGCCCTAACGTCAGTGTGGAAGGATGCATTGATGTGGGTGGCAGAGCGATTTGGCAGCAGTGGAGCACTCCAGAAATTTGTCGAGCGTACCGCTGAACTGCCATTATCGATCGCAGATATTGGCTGGCAGCGTGAATGGCTGCATTCTTGGCACAAGCTGAGCAGCAGTGGGTTTTCCCTCGCAGATATGTTTAGTATGTTCAATCATGCGGTAGCACGCTGTGAAGCAGATTTGTTCGGCGATATGCAGCAGGTGGGCCGAATTCAGCTGGATCTGTTGGCCATCCTCCGACGTAGTGTGGTGGCTGCTATCAGTTGTGCCATTGAGCTTGGGGAGGAGGCCAGACTTTCCGAGATCGGGTTGTCTGGCGAGTTCGTGGCCATGCGTCGGCTGCAGGAAATGGCCAAGGCTGATCGGGCTGTCGCCGTCCTATCGGTTTCGCTGGTCAATCGACGAGCGTTTTCGCACTTTTCGGCAGCAGAACTGCAAACCATTCCAGGTTTATTGACCGAGCAGCTGAAGCGCTTGCTCCGTCCAGAAGATCAGGCCTTTGTCGGCCATGAAGGCGAGTGGATTCTGCTTTTGCCTGAAGTGAAAACAATGGCCCAGCCGGTACTGGCGGCGACGCATATTCGACGGGCGTTTGACGAGCCGGTCGTCTTGCTGAGTGGTCGTACTGTGATGCTTGATGTTGAGATTGGAATGGCAATGCTGCCGGAGCACGGGAGCGACGCAGAGGAGGTCATTCTTGCCGCACGTCTGGCCAGAGCGAGTGTGCAAGGGGCGAACGAGGCTTTTGCGTTGTTTGACCTCGGCATGCGACAACATTGGTTGCTGCGCAATGAGCTTTCCGAGGAATTGAGACAAGCCCTGCGCCATGAATCTCTGATGCTATACATGCAACCTCAGGTCAATGCTGCTAGCGGGCAATGTTTTGGTGCTGAATTGCTTTTGCGCTGGCGTCGGGGAAACGGTGACTGGGTGGCGCCACCGATCATCGTTGAACTTATCGAAGAAAATGGCTGGCGAACCTTGTTCACCGACTGGTTGATCCGGGCCGCCTTGCGCCAGTGTGCGGCTCTGGATGCTGCGGGCGTCAATATCTCGCTTTCCCTTAACCTGACCGCGGGCGATCTGCTTGATCCAGACCTTCCCGAGTTGGTCGCGCAGTGCCTTGAAGCCTGGCGGATTCCTGCTGGACGATTTACCTTCGAGTTGACCGAATCCGCCATGATGGGCGATCGTGAGCTTGGTTTGTCGGTGATGAAGAAGCTGCGCGAACTTGGGGTGCGCCTGGCATTGGATGATTTCGGTACCGGTTATTCTTCATTAAGTTATCTGGCGACTCTGCCGATCAATGAAATCAAGATTGACCGTTCATTCGTAATCAACATGTCGGCGTCTGCCGAAGGGTTGCGGATTGTCCGCGCCATCATCGACCTTACGCATGACTTGGGGATGTGCTCGCTGGCTGAAGGTGTCGAGAGCATTGAGCAACGCGATCAGTTATTGGCGCTCGGCTGCCAGGATGCGCAGGGTTACCTGTATGGCAAGCCGATGCCGCGGGACGAATTCATCACTTGGTATTTCGCCCGTTCAGCTTGAACAAATGTGGGTCAGCGGTGACAATCGGCTGTCATTGTTCCCGGGATATTCCATGTTCGATCCGGTTATCAACAGTTTGCCAGCCTTTGCAGGCTATTTCGCGACGGCTATCGTCCTGCTCGCCGTATTTTTGGCGTTGTATGTCCTTGTCACGCCATACAACGAACTACGCCTGATCCGCGAGGGCAATACAGCGGCCGCTGTTAGCCTGGCCGGCGCGATTGTTGGCTACGCCTTGCCGATTGCCGTGTCCGTGGCGGCCAGTCATAACATCTACGTGATGATCGGCTGGGGCGTTGTGGCTTGTGCCGTACAGCTCATGGCTTACATAGTGGCGCGATTTGCCCTGCCCCAGATCAATTTGAATATTCCGCAAGGCAAGCTTGCCTCCGGAATATTTCTCGCTTCACTTTCCCTCGGCGTTGGCATTCTTAATGCCGGTTGCATTGCCTGATCACTCAAGGAGAATTTCATGGCTTTGATGGACTTCATCAAGAAGCAGTTTATCGACATCCTTCAATGGACCGAGGGTGGCGACGGTACGCTGGCTTGGCGTTACCCGATGGCGGAAATGGAAATCCAGAATGGCGCCAGTCTGACGGTACGCGATTCGCAGGTGGCAATGTTCGTCAACGAAGGTACGGTGGCCGATGTCTTCGTTCCTGGCATGTACAAGCTGACGACACAGACGCTACCGGTCCTGACCTACCTGAAAAACTGGGACAAGCTGTTCGAGTCCCCATTCAAGTCGGACGTCTATTTCTTCTCGACGCGCACACAGCTTGATCAAAAGTGGGGCACCCCCAATCCGATCACGATCCGCGACAAGGAATTCGGCATTGTTCGCCTGCGCGCCTTCGGCATCTATTCGTATCACCTGACTGATCCGAAGACCTTCTATCAGAAAATTTCCGGCACCCGCGATACCTACACCCGGGAAGAGCTGGAAGGTCAGCTGCGCAACACGATGGTGGCCGGATTGACTGACCTGTTCGGCGAATCCGGAGTGCCATTCATTGACATGGCGGCCAACCAGGATGAGTTCGGCAAGGCCATGCTGGCCAAGGCTGCGCCGATGTTCGCCGAATACGGCTTGGTGCTGGATTCGCTGGTTGTCCAGAACGTCTCGTTGCCGGAAGAATTGCAGAAGGTTCTCGACCAGAAGATCGGCATGAACATGATCGGTGACATGCAACGCTTCACGCAGTACCAGGTTGCCAACGCCATTCCCGAGGCGGCAAAGAACGAAGGCGGCATGGCCGGCATGGGCGTCGGTATGGGGGCGGGCATCGGTTTTGGTCAGGTCATGGGGCAGGCAATGGCATCGGCCGCACAACCCGCCAGCGCGGTGGCGGCCTCGGTGTCAGCAGACGAAGTCGTGGCTACCCTTGAAAAGCTGCATGGGCTGGTCGAAAAAGGCATTCTGAGCCAGGCCGAGTTCGATGCCAAAAAAGCGGAATTGCTCAAAAAATTGAGTTGACCGCAGCAACGTGGCTTTAAGCGCCCAATGTCCATCCTGCGGGGCGCCGGTTGTTTTCAAGTCGGCGTCCTCGGTCTTTGCCGTCTGCGAATACTGTCAGAGCATGCTGGTTCGTCACGACCAGAATCTGGAAGACATCGGCAAGATGGCGGCGCTGGTCGAGGATCGTTCGCCGCTGCAACTGGGAGCGGAGGGTAGCTATCAGGGGGTTCATTTCGCGCTGATCGGACGTATCCAGATCGAGTACAGCCAGGGAACGTGGAACGAATGGCACCTGCTGTTTGACGACATGCGGAATGGCTGGTTGTCGGAAGCGGCTGGTGAATATGTGCTTTCCTTCATGCAGCAGGTTCGGGAACCTTTGCCGGATTTTGACCAGTTAAAGATCGGGCAGCGGATTTCCCTCGCTAGCCAGGCATGGACCGTCAGCAATATCGAAAACGCCGAATGCATCGCAGGTCAGGGTGAGTTGCCATTCAAGGTTGGTGCCGGCTACCCCGTTGCTGCGGTCGACCTGAGAAATCAGGCAAATTTCGCAACACTGGATTATTCGGAAACTCCACCGTTATTGTTTGTCGGCGAGGCGGTCGACTTCCGGTCGTTGCGGATGAGCAATCTTCGCGATGGCATGGCCATTCCGACAAAGATGGTCGAAGCTCGCGTTTTCCGTTGCCCAGGTTGCGGCGCTCCGATGGCGGCTCGTTCGCAGGAAATCCTGGCGGTAGGCTGCGCTTCCTGTGGTGCAGTGGTCGATGCGACGGACCAGAGTTACAAGGTCTTGTCGAAGTCGCTGGGGATGCGCGATGAGCGGTATACGCCGCGCGTGCCGCTCGGTAGCAAGGGACTTCTGGAGGGCAAGGCGCTTGAAGTGATCGGGTTTCTCGTCAAGCAATGCCGGGTCGATGGCATTGCCTACGACTGGAGCGAATACCTGCTGGCTTGCGAAAATGGCACCTATCGCTGGCTGACTGAATACAACGGTCACTGGAATGTCGTCGATGTGCTGTCCAAACCGCCGGCCGGCGGGATCGTTGAACTGGAGAACGTTCGCTTTGGCGGGCAATCGTTCAAGCATTTTTCGACATCGCCTGTTGTCGAGGTGATTCAGGTTACCGGGGAGTTTACTTGGCGGGTGAGGCGGGGCGAAACCAATCGCGTGATTGATTACGTGGCGCCTCCGTTGATGTTGTCCAGCGAATCGACCGGCAACGATTTGACCTGGTCGCAGGGCAGCTACGTCGAGCCGCAAGTGATTGCGGAGGCTTTCAAACTGAAGGACATCCTTTTTCGGCCGATCGGGGTTTTCGCCAATCAACCGAATCCCTGGGGTGAGACAAATCGACGGATATGGGGCTTGTCCTGGAAACTGGCCTTGGCAGCCATGCTGCTTCAGGCTTTTTTTGTGTTGTTTTCCAGCGGCAAATTATTGCTGCGGCAGGATTTTACGTTCGAGCCACAGCCAGGAGCGGAGGTCCAGACCCGCGAATTCGAGATTTCCGGCAAGCCACGCAAGATAGCCGTAAAGAACCGGACTTCACTCGACAACAACTGGATTGGACTCGACATGGTGCTGGTCAACAAGAACACCGGCGCAGCCTGGCAGGCGGGACGCGAATTGTCGTTTTACAGTGGCTACGACGATGGGCGATGGACTGAGGGCAGTCGGGACGACGAAATCGTCTTCCTGAATATTCCGGCCGGCACCTACTATCTGACGCTGGACCCGGATATGGCACAGGACAAGCCGGTAGCGGTGCGCGATACCCTCGAAGTGCGTACAGCCGGTGCGGGCTGGTCAAATTTCGTGCTGGTGATGATCTTTATCATCATCTTTCCGGTCTTTAGCGCCATGCGCCATGCCGCCTTCGAGGCGCGTCGCTGGGCCGAAAGTGATCATGCGCCGGAGAGCGCTGACGATTCAGATGGGGACGACTGATGTTTGACAAGTTCACACTCGCCTCCGGCGTCTTTGCATTGTTACTCTTTGTCTATGCCCAACAGCAGGGCTGGAGCATGTTTGATACGGTGGCAAATTCGGGGCATGGCGCTTCTGGCAGCGGCCGGACTTATCACAAGTAGCTGGTCAATCTCCGCCACCGCACCCGCCGCCACAACCACCGCTGTCGCCATCAGATGCGCCGGAGTCTCCGGCGCAACCGCTGCCATCACCGCCGCATCCGATGTGGCTGGCGCAATAACCTGAACCGGTACCACCACTCGCTGCCAGGCAATCAAGCTGATAGATGAATCCGCCGGCGATACCGAGGGACGCATCCAGCGCAAAAAGGCGGGGCAAACGCTCCGGACTTTTTTGATTGATTTTTTCGTGCGCACAGGCCAGGCGCCAGGCGCGCCGAATGCCATCGCCGGCTTGCGTCGGCGTGCTCATTGCCTCAGCCGGCGTGTGGTGAAGGAATCGCCCGAAGGCATGGCGGCAGAATTTGTCGTACTGGCGAGTGAACAAAATGAACTCGTGCCAGGCATCGTCGGCCACTTGCGATGGCATGGCGACCATGCGTCGTCCCGCCTTGCGGCAGAGCTGAAAATAGTCGCTCAGTGCAGCGAAAACCTCGATGCGTTGTTCGACTGTCAGTTCCGGGCGGCGGGCCGCCAGCCGCTGGTCGAGAATGCGATGAAGTGGATAGGTGTTGATGTAAGCCTCACGCCGCTGCCGACACCAGTTGCGCCAAAGCAGCACGGCTGCCAGTGCCAGCAGCAGGACGAGGATGAGCTTGCCCATCAGGTATTGATGTCGAAGCAGAGATATTTGATTTCCAGATAATCCTCGATGCCGTACTTCGAACCCTCACGGCCAAGGCCGGATTGTTTGATGCCGCCGAACGGTGCGACCTCGTTCGAAATCATCCCTGTATTGACACCGACCATGCCGTATTCAAGCGCCTCGCCGACGCGCCAGCAGCGGCCAACATTGCGGGTAAAGAAATACGCTGCCAAGCCGAACTCGGTGTCATTGGCCATGGCGATGGCCTCAGCCTCCGTCTCGAAACGGAAAAGCGGCGCCACCGGGCCGAAGGTTTCTTCGCGAGCTACCTTCATCTCGGTCGTTACGTCAGCCAGCACGGTTGGCTGGAAGAAATTGCCGCCGCGCTCGTGACGGGCGCCACCACACAGCACGCGAGCCCCCTTGCCGACGGCATCGGCCACATGGGCTTCGACCTTGCTCAGGCCGGCCGCATTGATCAACGGACCCTGTACGACGCCAGCCTCGGTGCCATCGCCCACCTTCAGGCCGCGGGCCTTCTCGGCAAATTTTGTCGCGAACTCCTCGTAGATACCGGCTTGCACCAGAAAGCGGTTGGCGCATACGCAGGTCTGGCCGGTATTTCTGTATTTCGCCGCCAAAGCGCCGTCGACCGCAGCATTTAAGTCGGCGTCGTCAAAAACGATAAAAGGCGCGTTGCCGCCGAGTTCAAGCGACAGTTTTTTGATGGTCGGGGCACATTGCGCCATCAGCAGTCGGCCAACACCAGTCGAGCCGGTGAAAGAGAGCTTGCGGACGATCGGGTTTGCGCAGAGCTCCCCACCAATATCTGCTGGTTTGCCCGTGACAACATTGAAAACGCCGGGGGGGAACCCCGCTTCCTCGGCCAGCACGGCCAACGCCAGCGCCGTGAGCGGCGTGGCTTCAGCCGGTTTGACGACCACCGGGCAACCCGCGGCCAGGGCCGGCGCAACCTTGCGGGTGATCATGGCGAGCGGAAAGTTCCAGGGCGTGATCGCGGCGCAGACGCCGATCGGTTGCTTGATGACAATCAATCGAGTGTTGGCTGCCGGGCTAGGAATGCTTTCGCCGTAAGTCCGTTTGCCTTCTTCCGCAAACCACTCGATAAATGATGCGCCGTAGATCACTTCGCCTCTGGCCTCGGACAAAGGCTTGCCACATTCGGCCGTCACCAGTTGCGCCAGATCCTCGGCATTGTCGACGATGAGTTTGAACCATGCCTGAAGCAATTGGGCGCGGCGGCGAGCGGTCAGCCCTCGCCAGGCCGGCCAGACCGCATCCGCCGCCTCGATGGCGCGACGGGTTTCGGCGGCGCCGCACAACGGCACATCACCCAGCGTGTTTCCCGTGGCGGGGTTGATCACGGACAGTCGGGCACCGCTGTCGGCTTCGACCCATTGCCCGCCTATCAGGTTGCTTGACCGCAGAAGTTCTGTATTCTGTAGGTTCATGGTCTTGAAAATTCCTGTAAAAACGGTAAGTTACGAGTTGTTCCTAGAAAGCACACCAGCTACATGCGACTTCCGCGACTGTTTTCAATTTTTCTGTCGATCTTCCTGTTGGCCGCCTGCGGTACTGCGGAGCGGCGTACATCCGGCTCGACGGAAACTATACGTCCGGTCAGCCAAGTGGGCAACGAAGTGGTGTTCTACGCCTTGGGCTTGATCGATACCGGTTACCGTTTTGGCGGCAAGAACCCCGAGGCCGGCCTGGATTGCAGCGGGATGGTCAGTTATATCTATGGTCGGGCAGCCGGCCTCAAAGTGCTGGGTAGTGCTGCTGACATTGCCCGCAATGGGCGGCCAATCGCGCAAGGAGAACTGCGGCCGGGCGATCTGGTCTTCTTCAATACGATGAATCGATCCTACTCGCATGTCGGTATATACATCGGTGATACACGCTTTATTCACGCGCCGTCCACCAATGGCAAGGTTCGCATCGACAAGCTTAGCGATCGCTATTATGCGCAGCGTTTTGAAGAGGCGCGCACGTTGTTAGATTAAAGTCTAGTTGGCTTAATTTTCCACGGCAGAGGCGAACCGTTGGCGTAATTCATCAAGGTCGTCGTTCGAAATGCCCAGGAAGGCGAGTGCACGCTCGAGCAGATTGGTATCAACTTCGCTAGTGTCACCAATGATTTCGTCGAGAAGGTGTTCAGCCACCTGAGTCACTGCGATTAATGACAGGGCGCCGCCGGGCAAGCTACGATCCGGTAAATCATAGACATCCTTTTCGTGGTGAAAACGGATAGCCTGGCCGAGCAAGGGTGGAAGTCCCCAGTTACGCACCAGCAGTGAACCGACGATGGAATGGGTGCAAGGGAAGTATTGCTCTTCGGCATCGCTCAGCATCCTCCCTTCGCTGCGGCAGCCCTCGAGAACATCGGCGTAATTTGGGAAGCGACGCATCAGCAGAGGTATGGCCGCGTTGTGAAAAAGCGCATAGGTGTACGCCGCATCGGCAGAAATGCCATATTGACGGCGAGCAACCAAACTCGATGCCAGGGCGAGCTGCATCGTTCGCCTCCAGAAATCTTCGACCCAGGCGGCAGGCAAACCGGTAACACTGGCACGGAGTGCAGAAGCGACGACCACGCAAACAACATTCTGGATGCCCAGGCGTTCAACCGCCTTGCGCACGCTCACCACCCGATTATTCGCACCGAACAGTGGCGAGTTGGCAAGTTTAAGGGCGGCAGCCGACATGCCGGCATCGCTGCCAATGATATCGGCCAAACGGCTTAAATCCGGCTCATCCTTCTGAGCCTCTCGCATTGCATCAGTGACCATTCCTGGGCAGGTCGGGATATCGATGCTGCTCATCACTTTCTCTACAACATCGTGCGACAGTTCCTGATTGATCTCATTTGACATGTTGTTTTTACCGAATCAAGCAAACTTGTAGATTTGTAGGAGCTTAATCCGGTTTTGAGAATGGACGCAAGTCGTACCCAGAGGGTAGAATGCCTCCCTCCCATGCGCCCGTAGCTCAGCTGGATAGAGTACTGCCCTCCGAAGGCAGGGGTCGGGGGTTCGAATCTCTCCGGGCGCACCAGAATTTCTCTTAAAATCAAGCTATTGAGCCATCCTCTCGGGTGGCTCTTTTGCTTTGTACGGATGCTGTACGGAAATCAGCCCTTTGCTTTGAGTCTGTTTTGCCGTGTTAAAGCGTAATGGAGTCTGAAGTCGGTTGATTACTCGCACCTGTCTTTTTGCTTGGCCGCTTCCTCGGCGTATCAGCGCCACCACGCTTGAGCGGCTGTACGTGGTCGATAACGTAGCCAGGGCACGCGCCGCTTGAAGTCTCCGTCGAAAGGCTCGGCGGCTCGCGCTTCAAGTCGGCTGTTGCTGCTCGTGGGGTACTGTAGCGTGGGTCGTAGCGACTTGATCGGCGGCTCTCCCGCGGTAAAGCATTGAAGCCTCCTGTGTTGGCTGTCGCGTTCTTCTGCTGTCCTGCCTCGAGAGAAATTAACTCTTCCAGGACGGCGGGACTCCAAGCAGCCTCTTTTTGGCAAACTCAAGGAACTCAACCACACTCTTGGATAAATCCTCCAGCGCTGAAATTAATGCTTTGGTGACTTCCGGGGGGTCATTCGCATTCAGGCTTTCGACCACTTCTGCAGCTATTTCATGAAATGTTGCGTGGAGAGCCCTTGACCGGATATGGAAGTCTTCGCCTAGTAGCTCAAGTGATTCAATACTGCCAAACCACTCGCCTAGGGCGCATGCCGTGTCGTCTCTCGCTGTTTCCGGGTCAAAATCCTTCGTCAGTGTACCGGCGAGCACTGAATGAAAATCAGCCACCCAGCGAAGGTGGCGTCGAATCGCGTTGTCGATGATGTCTAGGGTCATTGCGTAATTGTGACGCAGAATTGAACGTGGTTGATCGAAGCGTGATTGCTGACGGTTTCTTTTTTTGGCTGCTTCCATGGTCTACCACTCCAAATTGATAAGATGTATTTTTGAACAACATTGGGGCGTCATGAGTGACCTGAAAGAAAGTTTTCGACAGCAACGCTATCTAGTCCGTTGCGAGGTCGATGGAACGACCTACCAGGGCAATTATTGGGTGGCTGGAATGATTCTGGTTGTTTCAACGTCAAAGGGTGGCGCCAGCACCCAGCTTGCGAATAGGTCGCCCGAGAAACTAGCAATGAAATTGCTGCAAAAGCTGGCAAGCGAAGGGAGGGCGTAAGTGCTTGCGTTGGCCATTGAGCCGTGCGTGGTGGAACCTGATGCAAGTAACAGCAGCGACGAAAGTGTTCAGCCGGGGCTAGTCAAGCCATTGTTGCGTGGGGCAACTTAGCTAGTACTGTCGTTGGTGGTATTTAGGATGGGCACGCCTCACCACTGTTTTTGGATCACGGCTTTTTTGAATTCATCCGGTGATGGATTCGGCCACCAATCGCATCCTTTACCTACCGCCATTGCTTGAAGGATGATCTGGGTGTAGCCGAGGTTGGCCGAAAGCAACGACCGAAGAGCACGGGAAAATGTGCTCTTCGGTCGTTGCTCATTAGCCATCGTGACATGCTCATTCGGTGCTACTGCCGAGGCGACGGCTCTTTGGTATGGTATTTGCATTTTATTGCTCGGCAATCTTCTTTCTGAATGAGGTGACTATCATGCTATCGCCCGAAATGCTTGCAGCACTGGGATGTGGCGCTGTTTTGCCTTACTTTGGAGAGGCGCTCTGGAGCTGGGCCAAGGCTAAACGAGGCACCAGAGCCGTGCATCAGAATCCAAATTGATGCACTTGGCGCGACATCTGACTATCCACATTTTCTGTGGACAAGTCTGTGCGTTGCCCGTTGGTAGTTGCCGATAAGACCTGTGTCGACAGGGAGTTAGGTCGCTTGCTTCAATTCTAGGCAATCGTGGCTTAACTGGCGGACGATAAGCAGATTGTGAAAAAATAGCTTGACGCAGACATGTCGATATAACTAAGATCGTCGACATGAGAAATGACTATTCGCGGACGATCCCTCCCCAGTGGCAGGCGATGTCCAAAATTTTTGTGGCACTGGGTGATGAGCACCGGCAGCGCATCCTGTTGCTATTCGAGCCGGGCGAGCGGCTAAATGTTGGGCAGATCGCCGAGGTATCGACGCTGGCGCGTTCAACGGTGTCGCACCACCTCAAGATACTCCATGAATCCGGCGTGCTGGGCTCCGAGAAGATCGGCAAGGAAGTCTGGTTCTGGATCAATCGCGACGCGTTGGGGCTGACGTTTTCGAACGTCCTCGACTACCTCAAGGAAAATTGCTGATGCGCAAATTATTGCGGCCGCTGTTGCGCGGCCTTGCCCGCTTGCTTTTTCGCGTCGAAATGTCGCATCAGCAGGCCAATTTCAATCATGACCGCCTGCTGATCGTCGCCAATCACCAGTCTTTTCTCGATGGCTTGCTGATTGGGCTGTTCCTGCCGATCGATCCGGTCTTTGTCGTGCATACGACCATCGCCAACAGCTTTGCCTTCCGCATCCTGCTGTCGCAGGTGGATTATCTGGCGGTCGACCCGAGCAGCCCGATGGCCATGAAAAAAGTGATTCGGCTGATCGAATCCGGCCGGCCAGTGGTTATCTTCCCGGAAGGGCGGATCACGCTGACCGGCTCGCTGATGAAGGTGTACGACGGCCCGGCCTTCGTCGCTGCCAAAACTGGCGCGACGGTGGTGCCGGTGCGGGTTGATGGTGCCTCGCGCAGCTACTTTTCGCGCCTTTCCGGCAAGCATCCGCGCACGCTGTTCCCAAAGATTCGTCTGTCCATTCTGGCCGAACGGCATTTTCCGATGCCAGCGGGAGCAACCGCCAAGCTGCGCCGCCGCAAGTCTGGCGAGCAGATGCGCAAGCTGATGCAGGAAATGATTTTCGCCTCGCGCCCGCAGCAAACGCTTTACTCGGCCCTGTGTGATGCAGCCGAAATATTTGGTCGGCGGCGCCGGCTGATTGAGGACGTCAAGCAGATCGAATACTCCTACAACGATCTGTTGAAGATGGCCCTGGTGCTCGGTCGCCAGATAGAGCGCGTGTCGCAGCCAGGTGAAAAGATCGGCCTGTTGCTGCCCAACCTGGTGCCCACTTTGGGGCTGATTTTCGGGTTGACCGCAAGACAGCGCGTTCCGGCCATGCTCAACTACACGGCGGGCGTCGAAGCCATGCAGGCATCCATCGACGGTGCCGAACTGAAGACCATCGTCACCTCGCGCGCCTTTGTCGAGCAGGCCAAGCTGGCCGACAAGCTGGCGGGCCTGAACGGCGTACAACTCATTTATCTGGAAGATGTCCGCGAACAGATCGGACTCGGCGACAAGCTATGGCTGATGGGCTACGCCATCCATTTTCCGCGTGCCTTCGCCTTGCCGAGCACACCGGAAGACCCAGCCGTGGTGCTTTTCACCTCCGGTTCTGAAGGCAAGCCCAAAGGTGTCGTGCTGCCGCACCGGGCGATCCTCGCCAACATTGCACAGATTTGCTCGGTCATCGACTTCTCAGTCAACGACAAGGTGCTCAACGCGCTGCCCATCTTTCATTCCTTCGGTTTGACGGCCGGTGCGCTGCTGCCGGTGCTCAACGGCGCCAGCCTCTTTCTCTACCCGTCGCCGCTGCATTACCGGGTGATTCCCGAGCTGGCCTATGACCGCGGCTGCACCGTGTTGTTCGGTACTTCAACCTTCCTCGCCAACTACGCCAAGTTTGCCAATCCCTACGATTTCTATCGCCTGCGCTATGTCGTGGCTGGCGCCGAGAAGCTATCGGCGGCTGTGCGCGAACTGTGGTTCGAGAAGTTCGGCCTGCGTATCTTTGAAGGCTATGGCGCCACGGAAACGGCGCCGGTGCTGGCCGTCAACACGCCGATGGCCTACCGAACCGGCACGGTCGGCAACCTGTTGCCGGGCATCGAACACAAACTGGTGCCAGTGCCGGGTATCGACTCGGGCGGCATCCTGCACGTGCGTGGTCCTAACGTCATGGCCGGCTACCTGAAAGCCGACAAGCCGGGTGTGCTGCAGCCGCCGGTGTCGGACATCGGCGAAGGTTGGTATGAAACCGGCGATATTGTCGAGCTGGACGAGGATGGCTTCGTGAAAATTGTCGGCCGGGTCAAGCGCTTCGCCAAGATTGCCGGCGAAATGATCAGTCTGGAAGTGGTGGAAAAACTGGCGACGGCGACCTCGCCGGACCTGATGCACGCCGCATCCAGCCAGCCCGATCCGGCCAAGGGCGAGGCGCTGGTGCTGTTTACTACCGACGCTGCACTGACCCGCGAACGGCTCGCCGCCAAGGCGCGTGAAACCGGCGTGCCGGAACTGGCCGTGCCGCGCAAGATACAAACAGTGGCGGCGCTACCGCTGCTCGGTACCGGCAAGGTCGATTACGTGAGCCTGAAACATCTGGCGGAGGCGGTATGAGTGCGCGTCAACATGCCTTCCACGGTCAACCCGAAAAAATGCGCAAAAATGAAATTTTCCAGGGGGCCGAAAATGCGGCTTGCCGTGGGGGCAAGTACCATGAGTGATATGTTCAACCCCGGCCGTCGTCGCCTGCTTGGCGCGCTGGCCGGTGGCGCGGCGCTGTCGGCGGCGGGTTGGGTGTCCGCCAAGCCGCTGCTGGTCAACAAATGCCGGGTTGCCATCCCGACCGGGTTGATCGATAGCTCGTGGCTGCAACAGGCGTGGGCGGGTATCGATCCGGCGCAACTTTGGGATTGCCACGTCCATCTGGCCGGCATTGGCGATGGCGGCAGCGGTATTGTGGTCGGGCCGCAATTGTCCTCGGTGCTGCATCCGCTACATTACGCCCAGCGCCTGTTCTACATGAATGCCGGCTGCGCCCACGATGCGCCGGGCAAGGTCGATCAGGCTTATGTCGCGCGCCTGCTCAACCTGTGCGACGCGATGCCGGAAGGCTTCAAGGTCATGCTCTTTGCTTTCGAGCGCTTTCACGACGGCAAGGGCGACACCCATCCCGAGCATTCGGCCTTTTACGTGCCTAATGCCTGGGCGGCCAAGCTGGCGCGGGATTTTCCGGCGCGCTTCGAGTGGGTGGCCTCCCTGCATCCTTATCGTGCAACGGCGGCCGATGACCTGAAACAGGCCATCGCCAACGGCGCGCGCGCCATAAAATGGCTGCCGGCCGCCATGGGCATGGACCCGGCCGGCGCCAAGTGCGATGCCTTCTACCGCGTGCTGGCCGAAGCAGGTACGCCGCTGATCGTCCATTGCGGCGAGGAAAAAGCCGTCAAGGGCAGCGACACGCAGGCTTTCGGCAACCCGCTGCGCCTGCGACGGGCGCACGATGCCGGGGTGAAAGTGGTGGTCGCCCACTGTGCTTCCCTGGGCGACGATCTCGACGATGACGGCAAGGCACGTCCCAGCTTCGAGCTGTTCCTGAGGTTGATGGCTGAGCCGCGCGCCAAGGGGCTACTACATGGTGACATTTCGGCGATCACCCAGCGCAACCGGAAGCCAGCCCTGATCCGTACGCTGCTCGAACGTGGCGACCTGCATGACCGCCTGCTGTATGGCTCCGATTACCCGTTGCCCGGCATCGTGCCGCTGACCTCAAGCACGGCAATGGCGCGAGACGGCCTGCTGCCGAAAGCTGCGGTCAGCGATCTCAATATCCTGCGCCAGCACAATCCGCTGCTCTTCGACTTCACTCTCAAGCGCCTGCTCAACTGGCAGGGCCATTCCTTTTCACCGGCGGTTTTCAACACCCGTCGTCTCTTCGCTGCGAGCCAAGCATGAGCGGTCAATTCGGACTTTTGAAAACCCGCCGATTTGCGCCGTTCTTCGTCACCCAGTTTTTAGGCGCCTTCAACGACAACCTGTTCAAGAACGCGCTGGTCGTGCTGCTGACTTTTCAGGCGGCAAGCTGGACGACGATCAAGCCGGAGCTGTTGGCCAACATGGCTGCGGGCATCTTCATCCTGCCGTTTTTCCTCTTCTCGGCGACGGCTGGGCAACTGGCCGACAAGTACGACAAGGCGATGCTGGCCCGCCTCGTGAAAGTGCTGGAAATGGTGATCATGGGTGTCGCTGCCACGGGCTTCTTCCTGCACAGTCTGCCGGTGCTGATGGGCGCGCTGTTCCTGCTCGGTTGCCATTCGACGCTGTTCGGGCCGGTCAAGTACGCGATCATGCCGCAGCACCTGCACGTGGAAGAGCTGGTTGGCGGCAATGCGCTAATCGAGGCCGGCACCTTCGTCGCCATCCTGATCGGCACGCTGGCTGGCGGCTTGCTGGCTGGTTCGGTCGAGCATCCAGCGTGGATTGCGGTGGGCGGATTCGTCGTTGCGTTGGCCGGCTATCTGACCAGTCGCGGTATTCCGAGCGCCCCGGCGCCAGCGCCGGAACTGCAGGTCAATCTCAACCCGCTGTCGGAAACTTGGCGCAATATTGCCTTCGCCAGACAGAACCGCACGGTTTTCCTGTCCATCCTCGGCATCTCGTGGTTCTGGCTCTATGGCGCGCTGTTTCTGGCGCAGTTTCCGGCCTATGCCAAATTCGTGCTGGGCGGTGGTGAGTCGTCGGTGACGCTGTTGCTGGCGATCTTCACCGTCGGTATTGGCATTGGCTCCATGCTCTGCGAGCGCATGTCCGGCAAGCACGTCGAAATCGGCCTGGTGCCTTTCGGCTCGATCGGCCTGACGTTGTTCGGACTGGATGTCTATTTCGCCTCGCCGACCGGGCTGGTCGGCACGACGCCGCACGAACTGCTCGCTCTGCTCAGCATCCCGGCCGTCTGGCGCGTGTTGTTTGATCTGATGATGCTCGGTGTCTTTGGCGGCTTCTTCATCGTGCCGCTCTACGCGCTGGTTCAGCTACGCAGTTCGCCCGACCATCGGGCGCGCATCATCGCTGCCAACAATATTCTCAACGCGCTGTTCATGGTCGTCGGTGCGCTGGGGGCGGCCAGCCTGCTGGGCGCCGGCTTGTCGATGCCGGCCTTGTTTGGCCTCGCCGCGCTGCTCAATGCGCTGGTGGCGATCTACATCTACAGGCTGGTGCCGGAGTTCCTGCTGCGCTTCATTGCCTGGCTGCTGGTCAAGGCGGTCTATCGGCTACGCACAGAGGGCTTGCAGCACATTCCGGACGAAGGCCCGGCCGTGCTGGTGGCCAATCACGTCAGCTTTGCCGACGCGGTAGTGATCATGGGTGCTTCGCCGCGTCCGATCCGTTTTGTGATGGATCACCGCATCTTCAAGTCGCCAGTGCTCGGTTTCGTTTTCCGTCACGGCGGCGCCATCCCCATCGCGCCAGCGAAGGAAGACCCGGCGATGCTGGAGGCTGCCTTCGCCGAAGTTAGCAAAGCGCTGGCTGACGGCAATCTGGTCGGCATCTTCCCGGAAGGCAATATTACCAATGACGGTGAGTTGCAGCCTTTCCGTTCGGGTATCACGCGCATCCTGGCCGACAATCCCGTACCGGTCGTGCCCATGGCGCTATCCGGTCTGTGGGGCAGTTTTTTCTCGCGGGTTGACGGTGACGCCATGAAAAAGCCGTTCCGCCGCGGGTTGTTCTCGGACATTGCGTTGCGCGTCGGGGCGCCGGTAGCGCCAGCCGATGTGACGCCAGACGGTTTGCGCGCCCTGGTTGCGCGGCTGCGGGGCGACGTCCGATAAGGGCGGATGGCGGGAAGGCGGTTTCCGTCACCTCCGGCTCGGCTAGTTCTTGTCGGCGGCGTCGGGTTTTCCTGGCGGAGCCTCCGGGGTTTTGGGCTCGGTTTTCGGTGGTGTTGCCTGTTCCAGTTCCGGTTTAGGTGTGCTCGCCGTTTTGGGTTTAATGGTGAGCGCGTGGTCAGTCTTCAGCGTGGGGGTTGCCTCGGGCGGCGGTGCCGAATCTGCTTTGGGCTTGGTTGGTGCCACTGTTGCTGCAGGGGCCGGCGTGCTGGCTGGCTTGGCATCGGACTTGGCACCGGATTTCGGTGTGGAGACCGCTTCAGTTTTATGGGGCGGCGCAGGTGTCGGGTTCGGCTTGGCGGGCATGGTGGATTCAGCGGGCAATGTCGACGCTGCCGCCGTCTTGGGCGTCGGCGCCCCGTCCTGCTTGCTTGCAGCCTCCGGTATTTTTGCTGGCTTCTGCGTGGCGGTGGGTGGCTTGGTCGCAGGGGGCGCTTCCTGAGCTTCCGGCGCTTTTGGATTTTCGGCTGAATTTCCGGTTGACCGCGACGAATCGTCTTCCGCCGGCGTTTTGACCGGCCAGCCGCCCGGGCAGGTGTTATCGCCGATGGATTCCATATGTGGCAGCAGGATCGGCCCCATGGCCTTGATGATCTGAACCGGCAGGGCCGAGGTGAACCGGAACTTGCTGGCATCCGGTCCCATCACGTAGGCAGTGAGCGTGCCGAAGTGGTGGGGACCAATGTAGAAGACAAAGGTGGCCGTACGGTTCTGGGCCACACCGCGGCCGGCACCCTTGCCGAGCACGATGCGGTTGTCGCCGGTTCCGGTCTTGCCGCCGACCGCCAGCGTTTTGCCGTCGGCCGATTTGAAGGCGCCAGACAGGCGCCGTGCCGTGCCGCCTTCAACCACTTCCGACAGCGCATTGCGCAGGGCTTCGGCTACTTCCGGTGCCATCACGCGCTCGCCTGATCCCGAGGCGCCGGCAAAGTGCGTTTCGTAGGGCGTGCCATTGGCGAAGCTCAGGCGGTCGATGCGCCGGGTCGGCTGACGGATGCCATCGTTGGAAATGATGCCCATCAGTTCGGCCAGCGCGGCCGGGCGATCGCCCGAGCTGCCAAGTGCCGTGGCCAGTGACGGCACCAGATGGCCGAATGGATAACCGAGCCTGGCCCAGCGACGGTGGATGTCGAGGAAGGCTTCGACTTCCAGCATCGTGTAAATACGTGAGTCTTGTGCGCCCTTGAAGCGGGTGTTGAACAGCCAGCGATACACCGCCTGCCGCTCGGATTTGCTGGCTGTGACCAGTTCGCTCCAGCTGGCTTCCGGGTGGCTCGAAAGGTAGCCGACCAGCCACAGTTCGAGAGGATGCACGCGGGCAATATAGCCGCGGTCAGGCAGATCGAAGGCCTCGGGAGCGTAGCGCGTGTAGAGGCTGGCGCTTTCGGTTGCCGTCAGCTTTTCGTTGCCCAGTCGCTCCCGCAGGAAGGCTTCCTGCGCTGCCGGATTGGCCTGCGGTGACAGGTAGCGGAAGACGGCGGCGAGACGGCTGGCGCTCGGGCGCAGGCCGTCGAGGAAGACATCCCGGATATCGCTGGCCGATTTGCCACGGTATTTGTGCCAGAAACGGCGCAGGAAAACCTGCCCCTCCTTGTCGGCAAAGCGCGCCAGATAGTCGGCTCGCCGCGGATCATCGGCCTGCTCCAGAACATGGGCAGAGCTGCCCGGTACCTGGTACATGGCGTGGCGCACGATGTCGCGCATCAGGCGCACAAAGGGCAGGTTGATCGAGCCTTGCAGCGCTTCGCGTATGGTGGGCGTGCGTCCGTCGTCCTCGTGGCGGAAGTTGTTGAAGTTGTGGGCGCCGCCACCGGTGAAGAAGGTCTCACCCGGGCTGGCCGAGTAGCTGCGTGCCAGCGCGGCCTGCAACATGGCCGGCAGGCTGCGGTCCTTGGCATGGCTTAGATAGTCGATGGCCCATTGGGTCAGCCGGTCGCGTTGTTCCACCGGCACCTTGCGCAGTTCTTCGGGCGGCTGCGCGTTGTAGCGCTGGTGCAGTTCGGCAATGATTTCGAGATAGGTCGAGAGCACGCGCAGCTTGGCCGTCGAACCGAGTTCCAGCTTGCTGCCTTCGTTGATGTCGAGCGGCTGATCGGTGGTGTCGGTCTGCACACGCACGCGGTTGCCGGCTGGCGTGCTTTCGACCAGATTGAAGCTGTAGCGCACCTGCCCGAGCGTGCCCGGATCAAGCATGCGGTCACCGATCAGACCGGCCTGGTGGGCAGCATCCGGCTGATCGAGGTTGCCGAGAAAGACACTGACTTGTTGCTGCAGCTTTCCATCCAGGGTGGTGGCGATATCTGCGTCGAAGCGGTCCAGGTCGTACAGCGAGGCGCCGAGGACGCCGGCCAGGCGATTGCGCACTGCCATTGCGCCCTTGCCGGCATCGGCGGGCAACAGCGCGGGGTTGGTCTGGTGGTTGCGGAAAGTGAGCGGTTCGCTGAGCGCGGCATCGCGTAGCGCTGGTCCGATCAACCCGTGTTCGGCGAACAGACGTACGTAACTTTCGGACAGGCTGCGCAAATCGTCGTGGCCCTTGGCTGACAGATAATAGGTTGGCCGGCGATGGGCGATCATCAGCGCCACCACCTGGCGCAAGGTGCGTCCTTGAGCAACCAGGCGTGCGCCGCTGGCCTCAGGTTCGGCAAGCAGGGCGTTGGCTTCGCTGAAGTCGCTGCCGAACCACACCCACAGGCCATCACCCAGGCCATTGACCTCACCGAAAGCGGGCGCAGCCGATAGCGGCACCGTATTCAGGTAGTCGAGCAGCAGGCGGCGACGCGCCGGCAATGTTTCCTCGCTGTCATGATAGGCACGGACACTGGCCGAGATCATCTGGCGCAGCTTTTCGTGGGCGTTGGGCGTCACGCCATCAGGCGAGTGGCGGAACTTTTCGATCTGGGTGGCCAGCGTGCTGCCGCCGGGGGCGTCGAAGTCTTCGTTGACCAGACGCCCAACGCGGCCGATCACGGCACGGGCGAAACGTACCCAGTCCACGGCAGGGTTCATCGTTGGCCGCGATTCATCCAGCAGGTCGCGGTTTTCGATGAACATCAGCGCCTGTGCGACGCGATTGGGCACCGCAGCGAAATCGGCATAGGCGCGATAGGGGTAGCGAAATTTGTAGAGTGCATCGCTGTGGCAGTCGGCAATGGTCAGGCCGGCGCCGGTCTTTTCGGTATAAGGCGGGAAATTGCCCTTGTCGACGTAGCTCAGCAAGGCGTCAGAGAAGCTGGCCTGCCGGGTCACGCTATAACCCTGCTCAAGCAGTCGGGTGGAGATTCCGGGCAGTCGGCTATAGCCCATGCGCTCATCGAATGGTCCGTGGGCCGGGAAGCGGATGGACTTGCTCGGCCCGTCCACCATGCGGTAGTCGAGGGTCGATGCGAAATGAAAGAGGTAGCGGGACTGGAAGCGCGAAGTTTCGATTTCGTCGGCGACGAGCAATCCGAGGCCGATCAGTGCTGCAGCCATTACGCCAGCGATATGCCAGCGATGGCGTTGAAAATAAGTCATGGACGGTGGAGCTTTGTTATGTGGAGTTGCTGTTGGGGGTCAAGCGCTAGTATATCGGCGCCGTGCCGGTTTGCGATGTCTTATGAATGCGAGTTGAATGTTTTTGCTATCGTGCAGCCATCATTTTGATGCTTGCCGGGTTCGCTACTCTGTTCGGGAACAGACAGATACCGCCGCGCGCTTTGTCTCATAATTGATGTGAGTGATCAAACCGGATCGAAAGGCATGACATGGCTAGACGCATCAAGAAGACGGCTTTGAGCCGATCATTCCAGAACGTATTCAAGACAATGACGCGGACGGCGATGCGGGCCGGTACCAAAGTGATCAAGGAGAGCTTGCGAGCTGCGCCACTGGCCGCCAAGCGCAAGCCCGCCAAAAAAGCCATGGCGCCATCAGCCAACTGGATGAGCGGCATGGCCATCGGAGCCGCCGGGCCTCGCCGTTACTGGCTCTACAAGCCACCGGGTGTGCGCCGCAACGAGAGACGACCCTTGCTGGTCATGCTGCACGGCTGCGGGCAGGATGCAGAAGCGCTGGCGGTCAGCAGCCGGATGAACATGATCGCCGCTCGCGAACGCTTTTTTGTGCTCTATCCCGAGCAGGACCGCCTGTCGAATATGCAAGGCTGCTGGAACTGGTACGACACGCGTACCGGCCGGGCGCAAGCCGAAGCCAATTCGATCAACGCCGCCATCGAACAGATCTGCCTGACGCAAGCCGTCGATCGCAGCCGGATTGCGCTCGCCGGCATCTCGGCCGGCGCCGGTATGGCCGTGCTGCTGGCCACCCACCATCCAAAGCTTTTTCGCGCCATCGCCATGCATTCGGGCATCGCGCCAGGCGTCGCACATTCATCGGCCAGCGCCATCAAGGCCATGTTCGGACAAAGCGTGACAACTTCGCCCCTGCCGCCGGTTCCGCCCGATGTGAGACTACCTGCGCTATTGGTCATACACGGCGCCATGGACCATGTCGTAGCGCCGGGGAACGGGCGGGAGGCGGCCATGCGCTGGGGCGAGCGGGTCGGCGCAAAAGCCAGCAAGCCGCGCAAGGTGCAGCGCGGCGCCCGTTACGCAGCCAATATTACCGACTATCGAAAAAGCGGCCGCCTGATCGCGACCTTGTGTGAAATCGACAGGCTCGGGCACGCCTGGAGCGGTGGCGCCGCCGGGCAGCCTTACAGTGATCCGAAAGGGCCGGATGCCTCGCGGATGATCTGGTCGTTTGTTGCGAAGCAATTCGCCAAGGCGGCTGACTAATGAAGGGCAGGCTTCTCTCTCGCCAGCTGGCGATGCAGTAAGCGCTGGCAGATCGTGTTCTGGGAGGGAAAATATTGCTGCGTCGGCAAGCTTATGGTCCCAACTCAACAAGGTAAGGATGTGTTTCCAAGGCCCTGATCGGGCCATGCCGAATGGCTGTTGGGCAGCCCAAAGCGGGCATACCGAAATTTGGAAAGCGGACTTAGATCGTGGAGGTCACCTGCGCTGCTTAGCGTTTCGCTTAGGCCCGGTGGGGTTCCGTGTTAGCTTCGTGGTTGCGCATCTTTGTCAATTACACACGACCGAATGAATTGCTGCCCTAGGTCGGTAACGGCTAGACGAATCTTCTCAACCTCGACTGTTCGGCCCTCAATTTTTCTTAAGTCTTCAATGATCTCCTTGATTTGCGGGTATTCCTCTATGCGTGCGTACAGCGCCTCACTTTGGATACGCAGCATTGTTTCAATCCTGACGAGGCCTAAGCGCTCCAAATTGTCGAGGTAATTTGCGGTAAGTGTTGGAAACTGACATTGGGAGTCTATGCCTATAAGCGAGACATGCCGGTTCGCGACCTGAAAGCTGCCATCAGCATTTGAAACTGATTTGATATTCACAAGCGCGGAAAATGGCGTTGCTGCAAAGAACCTCATTATCCGGGCCTCGTCAGGGCACATGTTCTTAATCATGTCTACAAAGCCTGGATGGGCGCGATATGCGGTGGCCTTGTCCATAGAAGTGGCAAGTAAATTCGCATATAACTCTGACAATCCATCTTCTGTTCCGGTGTAACGTAACGCGTCAATTGCCGGCACTGCGATATGCGCTTTGGGTTGCTGAATGTCTTCAGGCGGGATAGCTTCCAATTTTTTTGCGACGCGGTCTCTCACAAAGTCCCGAATCTGTTCTACACCTCAGATCAAACCTTCGACTGGTATCAGTGCTGCGTTAACAGCCTTGGCGACAACTTGAAGTCCCTTCCCAATTTCCTTTGCAGCCGGTTGAACAGCGTCTTGATAGACAGGCACCTACCTTATCGACGATTTCTCCAATCGCTTTGGCGATTTCGGTAACAGACCCAGCCTTTTCGTCATCAGCCACCAAGAATCTCCCGCAAGATTTTGAATGACATGGAGATTATCCGACGCGGCTCTCCTTATCAATCAGAAATCATACGGACAGATCCAACGTCCGCTATGCGGGGCTTTCTTCAGGGACCGGTTATGGCCGTTATGCAAAGCTGATGATTATGGAAAGTGGCCTGTTTTAGAGGACGCCAACCGCCACTGCTGAGCGGCTGGTGCCATTTTTTCGCTTCACATAATCAAAGCCTTCTTAAGAAGGCGAGCAGCGAGTCAGGTGCCGTATAGCGCTGGATCTTGGCCGCAGGTTCGTGGAGTCTGGCCAAGGCGCGCTCCTTCATGGCCAAGTCTGCCTCGACGTACTGATGCGTGGTCAGGGGACTTTCATGACCCAGCCAAAGTGCGATGACGCTGATGTCGACGCCGGACTGCAACAAATGCATTGCCGTCGTATGCCGGATCACGTGCGGAGATATATGCCGATTTGCCAAACTCGGCTGGGCCGATGAGGCGGACTGAACGGCCAAGGTCAATCGCAGGGTCACGTTGGCACGCGTCATCACGTGGCCGTTGCGATTTGGCAGCAAAGGTGATGCCGTGTCGAACGGTGAATTCAACCGCAACCAAGCCCGCACCGCCTTCACCGTCGATTGCCAGAGCGGAACGCTGCGTTGCTTTCGACCCTTCCCATGCAGATGTACACACGCGGCGCTGTCGTCGTGTACGACATCACTGACCTTGATACCGATCATCTCCGACACCCTGGCGCCGGTGTTGTACATCAGCAGAAATAGCAGGTGATCACGCTGACCCAACCACGTTCCATTGGGCGATCCAATCACGGCCAACATCTCTTCGCGGGACAGATAGCCAAACATCGGGCGCTCAAAGCGTTTCACAGGAACGCCCAGTGCGCGTTCAATCACCTGCATTGACGATACATCGCGATGGGCAGCGAACTTCAGGAAGGATCGTAGCGCGGCCAGTCGCGCATTGCGACTACGCACTGAGTTGTGCCGCTGACGTTCCAGATGGTCGAGGAACGCCATGAGCAGGTCGGGCGTCACGTCCGCCAGTTTCATGTCTGTTGGCGACTTGCTCAGCCGGGATTCTGCAAAGGCGAGAAACAACATGAAGGCATCACGGTAGGCCGCAATGGTTTGCGGACTGAGGGCCCGCTGTTGAGTCAGGTACTCGGTGAAATAGGCTTGGACCAGTGCGGCAAATGACGGCGGCTGTTTGGATTCTTTAAGCATCGCCGTCTCCTTCACAATTGGCGAAGCGTTCGAACTTGCCGCCGGCCAGTGCCATCAATTCCGGAACAGCCGTGAGATACCAGTAGGTGTGAACGATCTTGGCGTGCCCAAGATAGGTCGACAAGGCCAGCATCATCTGCTCGATATCAGTGCCCTCGGCATGCCAGAGCATCAAACGCCTGACGGCAAAGGTGTGCCGTAAATCATGAAGGCGTTGTGAGTCATGCGCCCCACGATTGACCCAACCCAGACTGTCACGCAGTGCGTTGAAGACACGATGGGCTTGGCGAGCACCAATTGGTTGCCCCAGGCGTCGACCACGACTGCCGATGAGAAACGGCATTTCTTTCGTCGTGGAAACATGCCTGGCGCGCAGCCGCCGGTAGCGCGCTAAAGCAGCGACGGTACTGGGGTGCAATGGCAACTGGCGCGACTTGGCAAACTTGGTTTGCCGCACGGTCAGCATCCCGCGAGTGAGGTCAACATCGGCATCGCGCAGATGAATCGCCTCGGATACACGCAACCCGGTGGATGCCATCAGGCCGAACAACGTCTCGTAGGTGTCTGGACGTACGCTGCCCCGTGGGCCAAGCTTGCGGGCAGCGGCCAGCAATTCCATGATCTCCGCTTCATGGTAAATGTGCGGGGCCACGCGTCCTGCTTGCGGACCGAAGGTCCGTTCATCGGGTACTTCGGTATCCTGCTCGAACTGCTTCAGATAGAGGATGAAATGCCTCAGTCGGGCAAGGCGAGCGGCCCAGGTAGCGGGCGTGCCTCGCTGCCACTTGTCCTGTCGCGCCCAAGCCATCATCAGGTCGATCGTCAGCGGCCCGCGATGGCCCTGAGCAGCAACATAGTTGGCAAAGCTGGTCAGGAATGTATGGCGCGAGTGCACCTGGAATCCCAAGCGGTGCCGTTCAGCAACATAGTCGTCGATGCGTTTCTGCAAGCCAATTCGCGCACTCATGATGTACAACCCGGCCACGGCAACGCAACGGCGGCTAGCTTGGGTGTGTCGAGCTTGGCGTAGATAAGTGTCGTGTTCAGCGAACGGTGGCGCAGCACGTCGGCCACTTCCTTGAGCGAACTGCCGTTCTCGACCATACGACAGGCCACGGTGTGCCGAAGTGCATGTCCGCTGCTGTGCATCAGACCCGCTCGTTGGCAGGCGTGCTTGAGCACCTTCTGGACCGCCATCGACGTCATGACGTGATCTTGTGCGTCGAGTTTCCGGACAAAAACGGCAGGATGAGGGGTGAATGGACGCTCGTGTTGCAGATAGTCAGCCAGTGCTTGTCCAGTTTCCATGGGCAACGGCAGAACGTCCTGTCGTAGCGACTTGGTACCTTTCAACGTGACAGTGCCGGCATGCCAGTCGATGTCATTGATCTTGAGGTGGGCGATCTCGCCGGCACGCAATCCCAAGTCCAAGGCAAAGCGCACGATGGCGTAGCTGCGTTTCGGCCAACGATAGGCGGTTGTACAAGACGTCAGCAAGCGCTCAACTTCTTCCGGCGTCAGGGCCCGTGGCAATGTCGCCAAACTCCAGTGCACCGGGTTCTGAATGACCGCAAGCAGTGCGCCAACCTGGTCGCCGCAGGTGGTTCGGTAACGCAAATAACTTCGCAGTGCCGCTGCCAGTTTCGATGCTTGGGACGGCGCCTGGTATGCATCAAGTTGGCTGGCAAGAAATTCGCGAATGTCATCCGGTCGCAGTTTGGCGATCTCGATAGGTCGCTTTGCGAATTTCCGGTGCAGTAAACGTCCCACGATACGGGTGCAGTGCTTGCGGGTGCCAGCGGCCAAGCCGCGCACATCACGAAGATGTACGTCGTAGCGACTCAGCTCTCTGGTGATGTGGCCCGCCATCGCCGCCAGTTGCCGTGCGCCTGACGCGGAATGATGCTCGGTCGTGTGGTTCATAATGGTCTCCTGAAGTGGGACCACCACTTCAGACGACCGCATAAATTATGTCGAGAACTCGACTACATGAACCTTTGCCGATTCCCTTGTTACCTACCTCTTGGCCCTACCTGTCTCGGCCACTTTCCATAATCATCAGCTTTGCATAACGGCCATTATGAAAAGCTTTCCATAATGGCCGGAATCTGCCTGATGGCAGGTAATAACATATCGAGCAGGCATCAAGGCGGCATCGCATCGCAACCTGAAATATTTCATTTTCGGTCATTTTTTCCGGTCAACCGCAGCAATCGCCCCACCGTTAAAATGGCGGACTTTTCTCCCGATTCGATTCGCCATGACGACTGCTGCCCAGATTCCCGCTGATCAACTTGCCAAACTGGCCAATGCCGATACCCAGCGGCTGGCTGCGCGGATGGCGCAGGATGTTTTTGCCGGGGCGTTTCGCCAGGCGGCGACGGCTGATGCGGCGCCGGATGTCGGTGTACTGGGCGAGGTGGCGGCCCATTGTTTTGACTGGTGCCAGGCGGCGGCCAGCGATGAGGCGCGGGCCTTGCGCCTGGCCATGCTGATCAGCGGCCTCGATCAATGGGGGCTGGCATATACGCAGGCCTTCAACCTTGATGCGATTCACTCGCTGACGGCGCTGATCGGCGGCTTGCGGACACGCCTGGATGCGCGCGATGACATGCTTTTCCAGCAGTATTTCGCACAGATCGAAGAAGTCGAGTCCGATGCCATCGACTTCAAGGTCGATCTGCGGCGCGGCATTCATCTTGCGCTGTGGCACGCGATGGCGGCGTGCGAGACGGCGGAGCAGGTGCAGGGCATTGTCCAGCCACTGGGCAGTATGATGCTGGCGCTCAATCAGCAAATGCCCGAGCTGGGCTGGCGTCTGCTGGCCGATGCGCTGGCCAATATCCAGATCGGCCTGCTTTCCGATATTGCGCCGAAATCGCCGATGGCGCAGGAGGGCACGCAGCAGCTTTTCGCCTCGCTGCGCCATGCCCTGCCGCAGGAGCGCTATCAGGCCATCCTCGCCCATGCCGGGCAGGTGGTGGTGGCCTGGCAGCAATCGGTGCGGCTCAGCGCCGGCTGATCATACTGCCGACGCGAGTCAGCGTGAGGTTCTGCGTGCGCTTCGCCTTCCTGGTTGGCGGGGAATGACGCGCCCGGCACGGCTCATGACATCGGCGCCGGGTATGCAAGGTAAAATGACATCCATGAACTGGCCAGCCCTCAAGGAAAAACTCGATCTCTACGAAAAGCTGATGCGGCTCGACAAGCCGATCGGTATTCTGCTGCTGCTCTGGCCGACGCTGTGGGCCTTGTGGCTGTCCGCGCTGGGCAAGCCGGAGTGGATCGTGGTCTGGGTTTTCGTGCTGGGCACCGTGCTGATGCGGTCGGCCGGTTGCGTCATCAACGATTACGCTGACCGCGATTTCGACAAGCATGTCGAGCGAACCAAAGAGCGCCCGCTGACTGCCGGCAAGGTGACGACCCGCGAGGCGCTGGCTCTCTTTGCAGCGCTTTCACTGTGCGCTTTTGCGCTGGTCCTGCTGCTCGGCCGGCCGCTGGTCATCTGGCTGTCGGTGCCGGCGATCTTCCTGGCTGCCAGTTATCCATTCACCAAACGTTTTTTTGCCATCCCGCAGGCTTATCTCGGGATCGCTTTCGGTTTTGGCATTCCGATGGCCTATGCGGCTCACCTTGATGGCGTACCCGCCGAGGCGTGGTGGCTGCTGCTCGCCAACGTCTTCTGGGCGGTGGCTTATGACACCGAATACGCCATGGTCGACCGCGAGGATGACCTGAAAATCGGCATCAAGACTTCCGCCATCACCTTTGGCCGCTTTGACGTGGCGGCGGTGATGGCGTGCTACGCGGCGACCTTGCTCATCATTGGTGGCGTTGGTCATTCACTGAACATGGGGGCGGCTTTCTACGCAGGGCTGCTGGTGGCGGCGGGCATCATGGGGGTGCATTACACGTGGATTCGCGGCCGCGAACGGATGCCGTGCTTCAAGGCGTTTCTGCATAACAACTGGGTAGGTGGCGCCATCTTTGCCGGTATCGTTGTCGATTTTCTGGTGTCTGGAAGGACTCTTGGATGAAAAATTTCATTTTTGCCCTGTTTTTCCTGTCGACCGCGGCAACGGCCGACGATGCGCGAGAATGGGTTAAATTGCCGGCGCCGGCCCAGGAAAGCCTGCGTCTGGAAATGCTCGACAATCTGGTGGCGGTCAACGAAGTGCTTTCACTGATGGCCGCCGGCAAGGTAAAGGAAGCCGGCGAGGTGGCCGAATCGAAACTCGGCCGCTCGGCCATGGGCAAGCACCGCGACAAACCGTTTGACGCCCGGCCCGGCCCGCACATGCCACCGGCCATGCACGGGATCGGCATGGATGGCCACAAGGCGGCCAGCGAATTTGCCGCGGTGGCCAAGGGCGGTGATCGTGACAAGGCGCTGGCGCTGCTGCCTAATTTGACCTCGGCCTGCATCGCCTGTCATTTCTCATACCGGACGCGATGAAGCCGGCGCGCCTGATTCTCGGCCTGACTTGCGCTGTTCTCGCATCGGGGGCGCTCGGCAAGACCGAGAGCGCGAAGAAGTCCCCGCAAAAGCCGGTGGTGGCTCGCCACTCGCATGCGAAAGCGGCCAAGCCCGTAAAGCCGGGTAAAGCGGCGAAGCCGACGAAGCCGACGAAGCGCGTGGTCAAGCCGAAAAAGGCCCCTGTCGTTGCCGAGAAGCAGCCCAAGCCTGCGCCAAAACTTCCCGCCATGACGGACAAGTTTTTACCGAAGGTGATCGAAACACCCAAAGATAATCGTGAGCTGGTGAATATGCCTTCACCGGCACGCCTGGCCTTGCGGGCCGAGATGCGTGACCGGATGGCAGCCCTCGATTCTGTCCTGCAGCTGATGAATGCGGGCAAAACCAAACAGGCCGGCGAGATCGCCCAGAATCGGCTCGGCGTGGCGGTCTGGGGCAACCACCGCCGGCTGCCCAGCGCAGCGCAGCCCGAACCGTATATGGCTGCAGAAATGCAGAGCATGGCCTTTGAAGGCTACAAGGCCGCCAGCGACTTTGCCACCGTTGCCCTCACCGGCGACCAGGCGACCGCCACCGCATTACTGCCGCAATTGACCGGCAGTTGCGCCCAATGTCACAAGGCTTATCGAATCCGATGAAATATCACGATCTGCGCGACTTCATGTCGCAACTGGAAAAGACCGGTGAACTGAAGCGCGTCGGTGTCGAGGTCGATACGCACCTTGAAATGACCGAAATCTGCGACCGCGTGCTGCGGGCGGAAGGGCCGGCCATTCTGTTCGAGAAGCCGACGACCGGCGGCAAGCGCCACGATATGCCGGTGCTGGCCAACCTGTTCGGCACGCCGAAACGGGTGGCGCTGGGCATGGGCGAGGAGTCGGTTCAGGCGCTGCGCGAAGTCGGCAAACTGCTCGCCTACTTGAAGGAACCGGAGCCGCCCAAGGGGCTGAAGGATGCCTGGGACAAGCTGCCGATTCTGAAGCAAGTGCTCAACATGGCGCCGAAAAAAGTGTCGAACGCACCCTGTCAGCAAGTGGTGTGGGCGGGCAAGGATGTCGATCTGTCACGCCTGCCGATCCAGCATTGCTGGCCGGGCGATGTAGCGCCGCTGATTACCTGGGGCCTGGTCGTCACCAAAGGCCCGCACAAGAACCGGCAGAATCTGGGCATCTACCGTCAGCAGGTGCTCGGGCCAAACAAGGTGATCATGCGCTGGCTGGCGCATCGTGGCGGCGCGCTGGATTTTCGCGAGCATCAGCTGGCTAATCCCGGCCAGCCTTTCCCGGTGGCGGTGGTGCTCGGCTGTGACCCGGCGACCATCCTCGGTGCCGTGACGCCGGTGCCCGATTCGCTGTCGGAATACCAGTTCGCCGGTCTGCTGCGCGGCGGCAAGACCGAGCTGACGCAATGTCTTGGTTCAGGCCTGCAAGTGCCGGCCTCGGCCGAAATCGTGCTGGAAGGTGTCATTCATCCCGGTGAAATGGCGCTCGAAGGGCCGTACGGCGACCACACCGGCTACTACAACGAGCAGGCCGAGTTTCCCGTATTCACCATCGAGCGCATCACCATGCGCCGCGACCCGATTTACCACAGCACCTACACCGGCAAGCCGCCCGACGAGCCGGCAGTGCTCGGCGTCGCGCTCAACGAGGTCTTCGTGCCGCTGTTGCAGAAGCAGTACCCGGAGATAGTCGATTTCTACCTGCCGCCGGAAGGCTGCTCGTACCGGATGGCCATCGTCAGCATCAAGAAGGCTTACCCCGGCCACGCCAAGCGCATCATGTTCGGCATCTGGAGTTTCCTGCGCCAGTTCATGTACACCAAGACCATCATCGTGGTGGACGACGACATCGACATCCGCGACTGGAAGGAGGTGGTGTGGGCGATGACGACGCGCATGGATGCGATGCGTGACACGACGCTCGTGGACAACACGCCAATTGATTACCTCGATTTCGCCAGTCCGGTCGCCGGCCTCGGTTCCAAAATGGGGCTGGATGCGACCAACAAGTGGCCGGGTGAAACGACGCGCGAATGGGGGCGGCCGATTGTCATGGATGACGGCATCAAGAAGAAAGTGGATGCCATGTGGCAGGAGCTGGGCCTTTGAGCCTGACGGTTGAAGTGCTCGATTTGTCCGACCTGAAGCAGGCCGAAATCTGGTTGCAGCTGCTCGATCATTACGCCAGCGACCCGATGGGCGGCGGCGATGGCCTTTCCGATTACGCCAAGCTGCATCTGGTCGAAACCATCCGGCAAGTGCCGGGTTTTCACGGTGCGCTGGCCTGGCTCGATGGCGAGGCGGTCGGGTTGATCGACTGTTTTGCCGGCTTTTCAACGTTCGCCGCGCGGCCGTTGCTTAACGTGCATGACATCGTGGTGCATCAAAGTGTGCGCGGTCGCGGCATTGGTCAGGCGCTGTTGGCCTGGGCCGAGGCGCGGGCTGGCCAGCTCGGCTGCTGCAAGCTGACGCTGGAAGTGCTATCCAACAACGCCAGAGCAATGGCATCCTATGTGGCGTTCGGCTTTGCACCCTACGTGCTTGATCCCCAAGCCGGCAATGCGTTGTTGATGCAGAAATACCTTTCCGAGGACTGAAACATGCAGGAACCTGTGCCGCCACCAAATTCCACCCCCGATGTGCAAGGTGTCCGCGCCTCGCTGGTTCAATTGACGCATTTCATTTACGGGCTGCACGCCATTGCCGTGCTGGTCGGCATTACCTCGGCGGCGACGGTGGCCGGTGGCTTTGTCTTTGGCCTGCCATCGCTGTGCGCGGTTTTTCTCAACTATCTGAAGCGCAGCGAAGTTAACGGTACCTGGCTCGAAAGCCATTTCCGCTGGCAGATCCGCACCTTCTGGTTCACCTTTCTCGGCATGGTCTTCTACGGCCTGCTCATCATCACCATCATCGGCATTCCGCTCGCGTGGATACTGATTGCGATTCTCGGCCTGTGGGTCGGCTACCGCGTGATTCGCGGCTGGATAGCGCTGTTCAACGAGCGCCCGATCGGCGTTTAGGCGGGTAAATTCGCTATTACTGGTGCCAGATTTTTGGTGGCGACCAGTGCACATGGACTGCCACGGTCAACCGGAAAAAACGCGGGAAATTGAAATTTTCCGGGTGAGCGTTTTTCGGGTGGCTTTCAGGTCAGCATCGGCCCCAGGAGGGCGACGGCCACCGTCAGCGCGCCCAGCAGCAAATTGAAGGCGACCAGCGGGCGGATGCGGTTCATCGCCGCACCAGCTGTCGGCCAGTCCTGCGCGGCAACGCCGGCCCGCATGCGCTGAAAAAGCAAACCGTAGATATAGACAAATATCCCGCTCATGACCAGTCCGCTGGTCAGCATCAGGTGCCATGGCCAGGGGGCATGCACCATGCCGACCGGCAGGATCAGGCCGAGGCCGGACAGCAGGATGGCGCCGACGGCAACGGCCACCGATGAGAAAAAGCGCCCCAGTACCCCGGCCAGCAAGGGCAGGCGCTGCGGTGGTTGCAATTGCGCGGCCGCTTCCGGGCGCAGGCAGAAATGGGCGAAGAACATGCCGCCGACCCAGACGATGACACCGGCGAGATGAATGAAGAGGAGGAATGAGCGCATTTTTGTTTCCCGGAAAGCCCCATTTTAGGCCATTCGAGTGGACTGCCCCCGGCAGAATGGCCGTTGATTGCGTGCAGCCATTGAAGCGCGAATCTGCGCGGATTGACGCAGGTCGATCAATCGCCATTGCGGGCTGGCCTAAGTATGGTTTGCGGTAGTCGGGGATGCGGCTTCTTCGCTGGCGAGCGGTGCATGCTTGGGGATCGTCACCACGAACTCGCAGCCATGGCCTTGCTGCGGCCGGCCTTGAGCGATGGCGCCGCCAAGCAGCTCAGTGACCATGCGCTGGACAATATGCAGGCCAAGCCCGGTACCGCCTTCGCCTCGGCGTGTCGTGAAGAAGGGGTCCCAGATCCGCTCCCGCAGGGGTTCCGGTATCCCCTTGCCGTCGTCAGTGACGGTCAAGGTAATGGAGTCGCTGGCCGGGGTGGTATGCATCGAAATCTTGATGACCCCTGATGCATCGGTGTTGAAGGCATGGACGAGCGCATTCTGCACAAGGTTTTGCAGGACCTGACCCACAACACCGGGGTAACTGTCCAGTTCGATATCGGCTTGAAGGTCGAGCGCAACTTTAACTGCGCCATTCCTGATCTGGCTATCCATCAGATGGATCACGTCGCGGACGACTTCGTTGGCGACGAATACGCGACGCTCGGCGCCGGCCCGGTCGCTGGCAACCTGCTTGAACTGACGAATGATTTCGGCGCCGCGCGAGAGGTAGCGTGAGGTCATCGCCAGGCCATCGTCGAATTCCGTGGAAAGGCGCTGTACGTCGGATTTTCGAAGCCCTGCTTCCATGGCTGTCTTGAACTGGGCCAGCGCTTCCGAAAGTCGGTCGAGGGTCAGCATCGCTGCGCCCAGCGGCGTATTCAATTCGTGGGCGACGCCGGCCACCATGAGGCCGAGCGAGGCCAGGCGGTCCATCCGGAGTTGCTGTTCCCGAGCCTGCTGCAGCTGGTTCCGGCTGTCGATCAATTCAGTGACGTCATGGACGATGACATAGAATCCCTCGACCGACTGCTCGACCACATTGGGCAGATAGTGTGCGATGGAGTGGCGGATACCCTTTCCATCCGGTCGCGGTATGTCGCGTTCGAAGGTTTGTACCTCGCCCTGTAGCGCCCTGCTGATATAGGGCATATTGCGTTCGTACAGGCTGTCGCCGAGAAGCTTTCGGATGTGCGTGCCATACAGGTCGCGTGGCGATACGCCGAACCATTCCAAGTAGGCCCGGTTCGCGAAACGGTTGATGCAGTTCCGGTCCCAATACGCAACCATCGACGGCATGGCATCCAGGACAGTATGCAGCGCGCTGCGCGCCTCTTCCAGTTGCGCCGTTCGTTCGGCGACGCGTTGTTCGAGTGTTGTGTTGAGGTCATTGATATGGCGTGCTGCCAACTGTTGTTCAGTAACATCGTGTACGGTTTTGGAGGCCCCTACGATCTGCCCGTTCGAGTCGAAGATCGGCGATATCGATACGGAAACCTCAACCTCACTGCCATTCTTGCGTTTGCGCCGGGTGATGAAGTTGGCGATTTTTTCACCGCGCTGCAGTTTCGCAAGGATGGCCTTCTCATCTTCTTGCAAAGAGTCGGGAACGATCAGGCTGGCGATTGAATGTCCGATGGCTTCCGCGGCAGGGTAGCCGAACATTTCTTCGGCCGCTCGGTTCCAGCTTGAGACAATGCCTTCGATCGATTTGCCGATAATGGCGTCGTTCGAGCTTTCGACTATCGCTGCGAGTTTGATCTGGCTGCCGAGCAACTGTGCCCGACGTTTGCGGGCCAGCAGAAAAAGGTTGGCTGAGAGGAGTGCACCGGTGAGTGCCAGGGCAATGAGGAGGCCCACCATTTTGGGGGCCACATGATTGAGGCGTTCGAAAAATGCGGGGGTAGCGTGCATGCTCAGCACCCATTCGACGCCGAATAGCCTGATGGGACGCGTCGTCGACATATTGCTGCTGGACGGCGCGAAGCCCGGTGTTTGATAGAAACGCTTCGCTGCGCCGTCTTTATTCAGGCTGTCGAGCGAGAAGGAGATTTCCTGGGCGTAAAGGTCGACTTTGGCGAGCACTTCGTCGATCAGAAGTGGGCTGAAGCTCAGTCCGAAGGCGGCTGCCCGGCGCGCCTGCGGAGAGTCGAGCAGCTTGCCCGTTCGGTAATTGGGGCGAAGCAGCAGGAACGCGGATTCCTTCTTGCCGCCGGCCTGAACTAGCGTGATGGGTTGTGTGAGCGTCGGCTCGCCGGACTCGACGGCATTCTCGGCGGCTTCGCGCCGGTTGGGTTCAGACGCAATGTCAAGGCCTTCGGAGCCCAAGTTGTTCGACTCCGGATCGATGTATTGGATAACCCAGCGTTCGGCCGGGTTGGGTTCGATTTCGCGCAGGGTGAAGGCGGGGCGGCCATCGCTGCGTGCGGCAGCGATGAAGGATGCCGTTTCTTCGGCAGGGACACGCCTGATCACGCCAAAACCTCGCGCGCCGGGAAATTCGCTCTCGATGTTCCTGGCGCGGCTATAACGGGCGAAGTGCTCTCGAGAGAAGCGGTCGAAACCAACGGCCTGAATGCTGGCACTCAGGCCGCGCAGGCCGTACTGGTAGAGGTTCATTCGCTCGGCGATCCGACGGGCGACACGCGTTGTAATTTCGTCCATGCGCGCCCGGGCTTCCGTATCGTTGATGCGCCGGGTAATTTCTGTGCCAAGCAGGGCAAGCGCCAGAATGATTGCCAGCAGGACAGCGTTGATCCCCATGGGAAGGCCTGTCGGCACACGTGTGCCTGCGGTTGATCCCTTTGGGCGGTCAGCGGCGGAAGGCGATGAACTCATCGAGGCTTATGGCTCGCGCATAGTGCCAGCCCTGGGCCTGCTGGCAACCGCGGGCCAGCAGCCAGTCGGCCTGTGCTGCGGTTTCGACACCTTCGGCGATGACCGTCTTGTTCATGCTTCGGCCAAGATCGATGATCATTCCCGTCAGGCGCTGGCTGGTGGTTCCGGATTGAAGCCTGGAGATAAAGCTGCGATCAATCTTGATCCGGTCATGCGGTAGTTCCATCAGGTAGGCCAGGGAGGACATCCCGGTGCCGAAGTCATCGATCGCAACAAGTCCACCTGCCTTACGGAACTGATCCAACTGGCCGCAGATGCGGTCAAAGTGGGTCATTACCGCGGTTTCCAGTACCTCCAGTTCGATACGTGACGGCGGGATGCCGGCTACGTCGCATCGTGCCAGCAGCGCCCGGACATAGTCTTCGTTTTCGAATTCGCGTGGCGAGACGTTAATACTGAGCCTCACGTCTTCGCGCCCGGCGTGGGCAAGTGCTGACAGCGCGGCGAAGGTCTGATCGATGACGGCTTGGCCGATCTTGTGGATAAGTGCCGATTGTTCGGCGATTGGAATGAATTCTGATGGCGGGGTGGCATGCCCCGCGTGGTTCCAGCGTAGTAATACTTCGCCGCCGATCATCCGGCCGGTGGTCAAGTCGATCTGTGGCTGGATGAGTGTGGTCAATTCGTTGCCGCATAGCGCCTGAGCAAGCTTCGAGCTGATCGCGAAGCGCCGTTTGGCTTCGACTTCCAGGGACGGATTGTAGCGCTGGTGACTGCCTGGGCCATTGGCTTTGGCCGCTCGCATGCTGGCATTGGTGGCGCGCAGAACCTCTTCTGGCGTACTACCAGCCGCGGATAATGGGACAAGGGCGTAACAAGCTGTAATCAGGTATTCGTTTCCGTCGACGGTCAGGGGTGCCGCGAAAATCGGCTCGGCGGATTCAAAATCGACCAGCTCAGCAGGCCCGATCACATAGAACAGGTCTGGGGCGACACGTGCGACAAAATGTGGCGGTGGGAAGACTTTGAGGACTGCATCGCGAACAGCGATCAGTAGCTGCGATGCATGTTCGCTGCCAAAGGCCGCATTGATGCCGTTGAAATTGTCGATATCGATATTCAAGAGGTTCTGTGGCGCCGCCTCCGGGTTATCGATTGCTCGCTGAATTTCCCGCCGAATGGCGTTGCGGTTTCCGATGTCGAGAAGCGGGTCGACGAACGCCTGGCGTTCCAGGCTGTTAAGCAGCTTGGCTGTGCCGAATCCGCGTGCCGCAGTGTCGATGAAGACCTTGATCAACTCGTATTCGGTTTGTTGCAACTTCCGGCCGGTGGCGACGTAGACAGCGTAATGCTCGAAAGTCAGATGCGGCGGAAAGAAAAGCACGCTGCCGTTGCGGGTGTTGACGTCGTGTTGTTGATGCAGGGCGGTGACGAGAGCATCGGAAATCTCCCGGCTCTCCAACTCCGCGAGCGTCGCACCGACGAGCGTAGCCAGTCGGCCGGCGGCACCGATGATATGAATTTGCCTGGAATCGATTGTGGCGGTAGGTTGGGATTGAACGCAGACGATCCCTTCGGGTGGCAGTGACAGCATGCGTGTAATTTCCTGCAGCACGATATTGGCAATTTCCTCGGGCTTTCGCTTGGCGACCAGGCGGTTGGAGGTTTCGAGTATCAGATTCAGGCTGCGTCGCGCAAAGCTGATGGCTGCGATGTCGCGATAAGCACGCAAGGAGCCGGTAAGGATGTTCTTGATACCGCGCCGATTGATGTCCGATTTGAGGCAATAGTCCGACAGATCGTAGCGACTCATGACGGAATCGATCGGCGCGAACCCCGGTTGTCCGGTCAGGAGGATGATCCTCGTATCAAAATGGCCCAGCATTTCGCGGATGGCCTTGGCCAATCGCAGGCCGGCATCTTCAGTCTCCATGACTACATCGGCTATGACGACAGAATATTCCGGTCCCTTGGCCAGCAAGCGTGCCGCCTCTGCCATGCTATAGGCTTGGGTCAGCATGATCGGACGTTCAAGCAGTGTGGCGTCCTTCAGCGAGAAAGCGAGTGCAGCCTGAAAATCGGCATCATCGTCGACGGCGAGTATGCGCCATGGCGCACAAGTGGGTGTCGACGTGACTACTTCTTCGGAAAACTCCAGTAGGTCATCTTCGCTGGATCGGATGGGGGAGGAGTTCATGGTGCCTCAGGTTTTCAGCCGGGAAGGAAAGTTGCAAATCCGGCAGGTGCTAAAACCGATTGCTTGGTGAGACGAGTCTAATTCAGATTTTATTTTTGTGCTATATCTGGTTATTGATAGTATTGACAGATTTAAGGCCGTGAAGTAGCGCAGTCAGGCGTCGCTCTATCTCGCCATATCCTTGGTGTTCCGGATGAGAGTTGAACGCTTATTCGACCTGAAAGTATTGCCTGAGCATGGCGAGTGAGCGCTGGTAGCTGTGCCGGGTTTGTTCGTCGTCGTAGCGATGTTCGGGGGAGACCGGGCAGGCGTTGCGGGCCAGGCAGCCGAAGGCGCAAGGCGAGTCGACGGTGAGTCGGAATCGGCTGCAGCGTTCCAGGTTGAATTCGCCTCCCGCCAGCGCGTCGACCGGGCAGGCGCTGATGCAGGGCTGGCCGGAACAGGTGGTACAGGGATTGCCGCGGTCAACCGGAAAAAAAGGCAGAAAATCAGAATCCGTCAGTACCACGGCACGGTAGGCGTACCAGCTGCCCCATTCGGGATCGATCCCGATCATGAATGGCGAAGCATGGTGCCAGCCGGCCAGCTTGCCGAGTCCTTGCAGGCCGACCGGCTGCTCGCCGGGGTAAACGATGCGAAAGGCGCGGCCGGGCAGGGTGTCGGCCAGCCACGCTTCAACGGTGTGCACGGTGTAGTCGTCGATCGGGTGTTCGCTCGCAATGCCGCTGGCTTTGACCGCCGCCCACAGGCGCCGGCCACCGTGACCGAGCAGGATCAGTTGCCGAAAGCCGCCAGTGTCGCCCAGCGTGGCTTTGACGGCAGCGGGCAGCGCCGCCAGGTCGAACACGAACTGCCGGTTAAGCCCGGTTGCATTCAAGGTTTCGGCAGGGAATATCTGGCGTTCACTCATTGTCGAGCGTCGGCGGCTTCTCGCCCAGGCGCCGCTGGGCAACCCAGACGAGCAGGGCATCGATGGCGGCACCGCCGGCCTGGGCGTGCGGATGGTTGATCAAGAAAGTTACGGCATGACGGCGACCCTGCGCATCCAGGGCGTAGCCGGCAGCCGCTTTGACACCATCGAGCGTGCCGGTCTTGATGTGGGCGCGACCGGTGGCGTCAGAACCATTCAGCCGTTTTTTCATGGTGCCGTCGATCCCGACGATCGCCATGCTTGACACAAATTCCGCCATCACCGGGCTTTTCCAGGCGTCGAGCAGCAGGCGGTTGAGGCTGTCGGCGCTGATCCGCGCCACGCGCGACAGGCCGGAGCCATTGTCGATCACCAGTTCGTTGAAGCGCAGGTTGCGCCCGGCCAGCCAGTCAGCAATGCGCTGTCTGGCGCGCTCATCGGTTGCCGGCGCCGAATCATTACCGATGCTCAGAAAAACCTGACGCGCCATCACGTTGTTGCTGAACTTGTTGATATCGCGCACCGTATCCGCCAGCGGGGGCGACTCGTGCTGGGCGAGCAATCTGGCGCCCGGCGGCACGGTGCCGCTACGAACCTGCCCGCTGATGCTGCCGCCGAGTTCTTTCCACAAGGCACGAATCAGTCCGCCCGCCTGGGCATCCGCCGGCAGCGGCGACAGGTTGAGCGACTTTTCGCCGCATGCCGTGGCGTAAGTGCCGGTAAATTCCAGTCGGTTGCCGTTGTTTTCAGGTATCAGTCGAACATTGATCAGGTCTTTCCAGTTGCTGCCGCAGTCGCCATTACCGGCGCGCATCTGGTTGTCGATACGCAGGCCGTCGCTCGGCGTTTCCATTAGCACTCGTGGCCGGCCGTTATCGGGCTGCAGCGTGAAGCGCAGCGCGCGGAAGTTGAGCAGCAGAGCGTCCGGCCCGACGTTGTAAGGTCGCATCGGCTTGTCGTCAAAGGCGCCGGGGTCAATGGCCGGGACGTTGAAAGCGGTACGGTCGAGGACAATGTCGCCGCTGATTTGCTGAATGCCGCGCACGCGCAACTGACGGAGCAGGGCAGATAAATGCTCGATGGCGAAGCGCGGGTCGCCACTGCCGCGAATGTACAAATTTCCGCTTAAATTCCCGTCGACCGCAGCAGCCTCGGTCCATACCGTGGTTTTCCAGCTGTAGGCGGGGCCGAGCAGGTCAAGCGCGGCATAGGTGGTGACCAGTTTCATCACCGACGCGGGGTTCATGGACTGGCTGGCATTGTGGGCGACCAGCGGCGCGGCGGCATCGACCGGTTGCACCGTGACGGCGACGCTGCTGGCGGGAATCTGCGCCGCCTTGAGTGCTTTCAGCACATTGGGCGGCAGGCCATCGGCCATGGTCAGCAGGGGCAGGCTGGCGAGTGCCAGGGTGACAAGTAGGCGAGGTAACATCGTGTCGCTTCGAAAATATGACGAAGGGGCGTAGCCTACCATTCACTAGGGCAATCGCAGATGAGATGGAATTGAAGGCAAGCTCTATATTAGTAATTGTTTTGGTGCTATTGTTATATTTGTGAATTAAAAGAAAAAGGGCGTTTTGCCTGTTCCATGAAAGACCCTGTCGGGATTTCCCTTGAGCGTCGTGTTTTTTTGACTCTGGGCTATCGGGCTTGGGTGGCGACGGCTTATCTGCTCGTGGCGATACTCTGTGTTTTGGGTATCTCGATGGAGTTTCGCCAGATCGACGAAAGCCTTGAAGGTCTGGCGCGAGAGCGGGGCAGTGTGCTGTTCCGACTGGTCGAATTGACGCGTGACTGGAACGCGCAGCACGGCGGTGTTTATGTGCCCGTCACCGAAGAGACGCAACCGAACCCTTATCTGAATCATCCGAGGCGTGATCTGGTGACGACCGATGGGCAGCGCCTGACCATGATCAACCCCGCATTCATGACGCGGCAGATCGCTGAAATTGCCGAGAAAGCCGATGGCGTCAAATTTCATATCACCAGTCTGAAGCCCATACGCCCGGCAAATGCGGCGGATGACTGGGAGACAAAAGGGCTGCAGGCATTCGCGACGGGGCAAAAGCACGAAATCCTGTCGTTGCTGGACACCGAAAGCGGGTTGGCCCATCGCTACATGGCGCCACTTTATGTCAAGGAGGCCTGTCTGGCCTGCCATGCCGATCAGGGTTACAAGCTGGGGGATGTTCGTGGCGGCATCAGTATTTCGATGCCGGCTCAGAAGATTCTCGAAATTCGCGGCACCCAGCGCATACGCGCGCTGCTGACCCTGGGTACAGCCGGCATGGTGGTCGCGCTGTTGCTGCATTACGTGATCAGGAGATCGCATCGCCATTTTCTTCGTCTGCAGGCGGTTACTGCCGGGCAGGAACGGCTGATTGCGGAGCGGACCCAGGCTCTTTCCCTGGCGAACGCGAAACTGCTGGATGAAGTCGCGGAACGCAAGAAAAATGAAGGTCGGATCAGCGAAAGCGAGGCACGTTATCGTTCCGTGATCGAAACCAGCCAGAACGCCATTCTCATCATGCGCTCCGCTGATTTTATCATTACCTTCGCCAATGATCAGGCCGCAGCGATGATCGGGCTTCATCAGTCCGAACAGCTATTGAATCGGTCATTTCTTGATTTTGTTCATGAGCCGGATCGGCAGATTGCCACGGAACGTCTGACCCGACTGGGGCGAGGCGAGCCGGTGTCGGCCATGATTCGGCTACATTTTGCCGAATCCGACGGCTCGCATGTACGGACTGGTGATGTCCATGTCGCGACTATCGAGAGTGGTTCGAGCCTATCGCAATGCGTTGTCAGTATTCGTGACGTGACTAACAAGCTGGCAAATGAGCGGGCATTGCAGATTTCAGCTGCCGTGATGGAGAGTGCAGCGGAAGGCATCGTCGTGACCGATGCCGAGAACCGGATTATCCAGATCAATCCGGCATTTACCGCGATTACCGGCTATCGGCCACAGGAAGTGCTGGGCAAGGATCCCTCCATCCTTGGCGCTGGCCGCCACGAGCCCGGCCTTTTTGCCGGCATGTGGCAAGCCCTCGACAAGGACGGCCATTGGGCCGGAGAGCTGTGGAATCGGCGCCCCGATGGCCAGATATATGTGGTCTGGCTGGCTATTTCGTCCATCCGCGGCGAGGGGGCAGAGAGCGTTGGCCGGCATGTGGCGACTTTCATCGATATTACGCAACGCAAGGAAGTCGAGGAGTTGCTTCGCCATCGTGCCCAAAGCGATCCGCTGACCGACTTGCCCAACCGCAGCTTGTTCTATGACCGGCTGCAGGTGGCGCTGACTCAGGCGCGGCGCTACAACGAAGTGTTTGCCTTGTTCTATGTCGACCTTGATCACTTCAAGGCGGTCAATGACACGCTGGGCCATGCCGCTGGTGACGAATTGCTGGTTGAAACCGGGCACCGCCTGGTTCAGGCCGTACGCCAGTCCGATACCGTGGCTCGCCTGGGGGGGGACGAATTCGCCGTCATTTTGCCCAAGGTGGGCAGCCAGCAGGAAGTGGAAGAGGTTGCGCAGCGGGTGGTAATCGCGTTGGCTCGTCCGTTTCTGCTCGGGGCCGGTCAGGCCTCGATCTCGGCCAGCGTCGGCGTGGCGATATATCCTGAGCACGGCGAAGACCCGGATAGCATTCGGGCCAGTGCCGATGCCGCGCTTTACGCCGTTAAACAGGCCGGGCGTAACGCATACCGTCTGGCGCCAGCGTTGAGCAATCAGCGCACCTGAGCGGGACTAGCGCCCTGCTGTTTCTTGCATGCGTGATGGGGCAAATGGCCGCTTAAAAGCAGGGAGGAATGCAGTTTTGCAAATTAGCCTCTTGAAATTCGCCGACCTCGCCCCTATTATTAGCACTCACCGGAGAGGAGTGCTAATAACTCATCCGATCCGTTCCCGAATCCGCGCCTGACGCGGTCGGCCAATTTCTTGTTTGTTGCAACTCATTTTCAGGAGTCAGATTTATGAATATCCGTCCTTTGCACGACCGTGTGATCGTCAAGCGCGTTGAAGCCGAGCGTACCACTGCATCCGGCATCGTCATTCCCGATTCCGCTGGCGAAAAGCCGGATCAGGGCGAAGTTCTGGCCATCGGCCCGGGCAAGCGTGACGATAACGGCAAGCAGATCGCTCTGGACGTCAAGGTTGGCGACCGCGTTCTGTTCGGCAAGTATGCCGGCCAAGCCGTCAAGGTCGATGGTCAGGAAGTCCTGGTCATGCGTGAAGAAGACATCATGGGCGTCCTGCAGGCCTGAGCGCTGCGGTTGACGTTGAAAACAGATCAAATTTCAGGAGCTATATAAATGGCAGCTAAAGAAGTTAAATTCGGTGATTCCGCCCGTGCACGCATGGTCGAAGGTATCAACATCCTGGCTGACGCAGTCAAGGTTACCCTTGGCCCGAAGGGTCGTAACGTGGTCCTTGAGCGCTCCTACGGCGGCCCGACGGTCACCAAGGACGGCGTTTCCGTCGCCAAGGAAATCGAACTGAAAGACAAGTTTGCCAACATGGGCGCCCAGATGGTCAAGGAAGTTGCTTCCAAGACCTCCGACATCGCCGGTGACGGCACCACCACCGCTACCGTGCTGGCCCAGTCCATCGTTCGTGAAGGCATGAAGTTCGTTGCCGCCGGCATGAACCCGATGGATCTGAAGCGCGGTATCGACAAGGCTGTGGTCGCTACCATCGCCGAGCTGCAGGCTTTCTCCAAGCCTTGCACCACGACCAAGGAAATCGCCCAGGTTGGCTCCATTTCCGCCAACTCTGATTCCGACATCGGCGAAATTATCGCCAATGCCATGGAAAAGGTCGGCAAGGAAGGCGTCATCACTGTTGAAGATGGCAAGTCCCTGGCCAACGAACTGGACGTCGTCGAAGGCATGCAGTTTGACCGCGGCTACCTGTCGCCATACTTCATCAACAACGCCGACAAGCAGCAAGCCCTGCTCGAAAACCCGTTCGTTCTGCTCTTCGACAAGAAGATCTCCAACATTCGTGATCTGCTGCCGGTTCTGGAGCAAGTCGCCAAGGCTGGTCGTCCGCTGCTGATCATTGCCGAAGATGTCGATGGCGAAGCGCTGGCTACCCTGGTCGTCAACAACATCCGTGGCATCCTGAAGACCGTTGCCGTCAAGGCCCCGGGCTTTGGTGATCGTCGCAAGGCCATGCTGGAAGACATCGCCATCCTGACCGGCGGCACCGTGATCGCTGAAGAAACAGGTCTGACCCTTGAGAAGGCTGTCCTGAAGGATCTGGGCCAGGCTGCACGTATCGAAATCGCCAAGGAAAACACCATCATCATCGACGGCGCCGGCGAAGCTGCTGCCATCGAAGCCCGCGTCAAGCAGATCCGCATCCAGATCGAAGAAGCTTCTTCCGATTACGACAAGGAAAAGCTGCAGGAACGTGTTGCCAAGCTGGCTGGCGGCGTTGCCGTCATCAAGGTTGGTGCCGCCACCGAAGTCGAAATGAAGGAAAAGAAGGCCCGCGTTGAAGATGCCCTGCACGCTACTCGTGCTGCGGTTGAAGAAGGCGTTGTGGCTGGCGGCGGCGTTGCGCTGATCCGTGCTCGTGCTGCTGTTGGCAAGATCAAGGGCGACAACCACGATCAAGATGCCGGCATCAAGATCGTTCTCCGCGCCATGGAGCAGCCGCTCCGCGAAATCGTTGCCAACTCCGGTGACGAACCGTCTGTCGTGGTCGACAAGGTCCAGCGTGGCAAGGGTAACTACGGTTACAACGCCGCCACCGGCGAATACGGCGACATGGTTGAAATGGGCGTGCTTGATCCGACCAAGGTGACCCGCACCGCACTGCAGAACGCCGCATCCATCGCCGGCCTGATGCTGACCACCGAATGCATGGTTGCTGAACTGGCTGAAGACAAGCCGGCCGGTGGCATGCCTGACATGAGCGGCATGGGCGGTATGGGTGGCATGGGCGGCATGGGGATGTAATCTCCCGCCAAACAAGCTTCATCGCTTTGAAAAGCCCCGCCTTGTGTGGGGCTTTTTGCTTTTCGCGGTCAACCGGAAAAACTGTCGATTTTTCAATATCTTGAGAGATATTGTTTTGGCATTTCGAGATGGTTCTTGCGCTGTAAGTTAGTTGTAAGACGCTGGGCCTAAATTACGCTTCGCAGCAATGCCTCTATAAACAAAAATCTGAGGAGCAAATCAATGCAAAGCAACATTTACGCGAAAATTCGGGCCAACCCGAAATACGAGCAGCTGAGAAGCACTCGTAATACCTACGGCTGGGTCATGACGATCCTGATGCTCGTGGTGTACTACGGTTACATCGGACTGATCGCCTTCGACAAGGCCTTCCTGGCCAAGCCGTTGGGCGCCACGGGCGTGATGACGGTCGGCATGCCGATTGGTCTCGCTGTCATCGCCTTTACCATCATCATTACTGGCATCTACGTGCGCCGCGCCAACACCGAGTTCGACGCACTCAAAGAAGAGATCATCAAGGAGGCCAAGTAATGGCGAAATACATTAAGCAACTGGCGGGCATGCTAGCCCTGCTGGCCGCTGCCGGTGCAGTTTATGCTGCCGGCGCTGACCTCGGTCAGGCCGAGAAGCAGCCGACCAACTGGACCGCCATCATGATGTTCGGTGCCTTTGTTGTCGGTACCCTGTTCATCACCAAGTGGGCTGCTGCCAAGACCAAGTCGGCGGCTGACTTCTACACCGGTGGTGGCGGCATCACCGGCTTCCAGAACGGTCTGGCTATTGCGGGTGACTACATGTCCGCCGCATCCTTCCTCGGTATTTCTGCCGCGGTGATGGCCAACGGTTACGATGGCCTGATCTATGCCATCGGCTTCCTGGTTGGCTGGCCAATCATTACCTTCCTGATGGCAGAGCGTCTGCGCAACCTGGGCAAATTCACCTTTGCCGACGTGGCCGGTTATCGCTTCGCCCAGACCCCGATCCGCGCTTTTGCCGCGACCTCCACCCTGATCGTTGTGGCCTTCTACCTGATCGCCCAGATGGTCGGTGCCGGTCAGCTGATCAAGCTGCTCTTCGGTCTGGAATACTGGTTGGCAGTGATTATCGTCGGCTCGCTGATGATGGTTTACGTGCTGTTCGGCGGTATGACTGCCACCACCTGGGTGCAGATCATCAAGGCCTGTCTGCTGCTGTGTGGCGCCACCTTCATGGCATTGATGGTGATGTCCCATTTCGGTTTCAGCCCGGAAGCGATGTTTGCCAAGGCTGTCGAAATCAAGACTATCCTGGCTACCAAGGCGCTGACTGCCGAGGCGGTCAAGGCGGGTGCAGATGCGGCGACTGTTGATGTGGCTGTTGCTGCTGCTGCCAAGGGTCTGTCCATCATGGGCCCGGGTAACTTCGTCAAGGATCCGATCTCTGCCATCTCCTTCGGTATGGCCCTGATGTTCGGTACCGCTGGTCTGCCGCACATCCTGATGCGCTTCTTCACCGTGCCGGATGCCAAGGAAGCCCGCAAGTCCGTTTTCTGGGCAACCACCTGGATCGGTTACTTCTACATCCTGACCTTCATCATCGGTTTCGGCGCCATCACCTTCGTGCTGACCAATCCGGAATTCCTTGATCCCAAGGGCGGCCTGATCGGTGGCAACAACATGGCTGCTATCCACCTGGCCAAAGCGGTCGGCGGTAACGTCTTCCTCGGCTTCATCTCCGCGGTTGCCTTTGCTACCATCCTGGCTGTGGTTGCCGGTCTGACCCTGTCGGGTGCGTCTGCTGTTTCCCACGACTTGTACGCTACGGTGTTCAAGAAGGGTAACGTCGATTCCGCTTCCGAGCTGCGTGTTTCCCGTATCACCACCCTGTGTCTGGGCGTGATTGCCGTTATCCTGGGTATTGCCTTCGAAAAGCAGAACATCGCCTTCATGGTTTCCCTGGCTTTCGCAATCGCTGCTTCTGCCAACTTCCCGGTGCTCTTCATGTCCGTGTTGTGGAAGAACACCACGACGCGCGGTGCCGTGGTTGGTGGCTTCATGGGTCTGGCTGCTTCCGTGATTCTGACCATTCTGTCTTCTTCCATCTGGGAAGCAGTTCTGGGCAATCCGAAGGGTTCTGCATGGTTCCCTTACACCTCGCCTTGTCTGTTCTCGATGACCATCGGCTTCCTCGGTATCTGGTTCTTCTCGATTACCGACAGCAGCGAGCAGGCCAAGAAAGAGCGTGCCCTGTTTGCCGATCAGGAAGTTCGTTCGGAAACCGGTGTTGGTGCTTCCGGCGCCAGCGGCCACTAAGCAAGTCGCTTCAAACAGAAAAAGCCCGGGGAAACCCGGGCTTTTTTTTGTTTTGAATTTTGTGAGTTTTTTCCGGTTGACCGCAACAATCCCAAAAACGTGGGCGTGCTTGTGCACTGCGGAAATCGCAGGGCAAAATATTTGATAGACTCTGTCTGTTTAGCGGGGGAAAAAATGGTAGGGGGTCGCCCAGTGCAGGATCGGGTAACCCCCTGAGCAGCGGTAGAACCGCACACTCCAAAGACCATAAAAGGAGAACAGCCCGCGTAGATTAATGCGACAGGCTTACAGAAATCTTACGCCGGCAAGGGGCAGTACCGATACATGCGCATTCTTATTGCTGAAGACGACACCATCATCGCCGATGGACTATCCCGCTCCCTGCGTCAGGGCGGATATGCTGTGGACTGGGCGCCCAATGGGATGGACGCAGATACTGCGCTGCTCACCGGCTCCTACGATTTGCTGATTCTAGACATTGGCTTGCCAAAGCTTTCCGGGCTGGAAGTGCTCAAACGAATCCGAACCCGCAATTCGCAATTGCCGGTGTTGATCCTGACTGCGCTCGATGGCACCGGTGATCGCGTCAAGGGACTCGATCTGGGCGCCGACGACTATATGGTCAAACCCTTCGAGCTGGCTGAACTCGAAGCCCGGGTACGAGCGCTGACCCGCCGTTCAGCCGGCACCTCACCGACCATCCAGTGCGGCGCACTAGCGTATGACCAGATTGGTCGTGTGGCCCAGATCAACGGTGAAACACTTGATCTGTCCGCCCGCGAAATCGGGCTCCTTGAAGTACTGCTCAGCCGCATGGGGCGCCTGGTCAGCAAGGATCAGCTGGTTGATCACCTTTGCGGTTGGGGAGAAGAGGTCAGCCACAATGCGATCGAGGTCTATGTGCACCGGCTTCGCAAGAAAATCGAGGCGGGTGGGGTGAAGATCGCGACTGTCCGTGGCCTTGGATATTGCCTTGAACGACCCCAAGGTGACTAGCGGGCCATCGTCAGCTGCGGAAACCGAGCGCTCGCTATTTGGCGAGATTCTCGACTGGATGCTGGCGCCCCTGCTGTTCGTATGGCCGCTGAGTATTGCTTTTACCCATTATTTTGCTAATAACGTCGCCAATTTCCCTTACGACCAGGCCCTGCGTGAACACGTTGCCGCCATTGCTCGCCAGGTCAAGCTGGTAAATGGCAAGCCGATATTGTCGCTGCCGGCATCAGCACGAGCGCTGCTCAGGGCGGACGAAACCGACAGTGTCTATTTCCACGTTGTCGGTGGCGATGGAAAACTTCTGGCCGGAGACAGGGATTTACCGGTTTTCAAGCTACCGAATGATGATTCGGTAGTTCCCGGCGAAATCTATATGCGGGACGGTGACTTCAAGGGGCAGGATCTACGCATGGCCTACACTTATCTGGCCGAGCCCCAGATGAATGCCTCGCAGTGGATCATTGTCGAGGTCGGTGAAACGACGGAAAAACGCAGCCAGCTCGCCAACAAAATTGTCGCCAGCGTCATCCTGCCGCAATTCATCATTATTCCGCTGGCGGTCATGCTCGTCTGGTTTGGGCTTTCGCGCGGCCTGCGGCCGCTGACTCGCCTGCGCCAGACCATCGAGGCTCGTGAGCCGGATGACCTTTCGCCGATTGCAACCCGACGCGTTCCGGAAGAGTTGGAGCCACTGGTTGAGGCGTTCAATGAAATGCTGGAACGAATGAAACGGAGCGTTGCAGCTCAGCAACGTTTTGTTGCCGACGCAGCGCATCAGATGCGTACGCCATTGACCGGACTTAAAACCCAGGCCCAGTTTGCCATCCGCGAAACCGATCCAGAAACCCTCAGGCACGCTTTGCGCCAGATTGCCACCGGCGTTGATCGCGCAGGGCGACTGATCAACCAGATGCTCACCCTGGCTCGTACTGAAGGCGGGGAGGCTGCCCAACAAAAGCATGAACCGATTGATCTGGCGCAGTTAATTAAGGATGTGGTCACCGACTGGGTGATGGTCGCCATCGAAAATGACATCGATCTTGGCTTCGAGTCCGAAGGCTCTGCGCTGGTTGTCGGCAACCCCTTTCTGCTCAGGGAGCTGGCCAAAAACCTGCTGGACAATGCCCTGCGCTATACACCCGCTGGCGGGCATGTGACCTGTCGAGTCTTGGCCAACCAGGCCACTGTTCTTCTTGAGGTTGAGGATGATGGTGTCGGTATCAGTGAAGAGCAAGCCGACTTGGTCTTTGAGCGCTTCTATCGGGTTGACGATGCTTCTACCGAGGGTAGCGGCCTCGGCCTGGCCATTGTTCAGGAAATTGCGGTGCAACACGATTCCCGCGCCAGCTTGCGCCCGAATCCACGCGGGCGCGGCGCGGTGGCGCGTGTTGCTTTTGCGACCTGGCATCCCCCGCTACCGCCGCTACCGCCACCGGATGATTTCTCCGAGCTTTACCGTCAATCGCCCCCTATCGGCACATAAGTCTTCAAAAGACGCTCGATTCAGTTGCAGGCTGGAGGTCAGATCGCTATAATGCGCCCTCGTTTGGCCAATTAGCTCAGTTGGTAGAGCAGCGGATTGAAAATCCGCGTGTCCGTGGTTCGATTCCGCGATTGGCCACCAGATCAAGTAAAAAGCCCATTCTTCGGAGTGGGCTTTTTGCATTGTGGCGCGGGAATCGGGGCTTGGGGTTCGGTAAGGTTCGGTGGCTATGCGTTCTTTAGGCTGGCTTGGTATTCACTGAACCAGTCGGCGCTGACCGCTGAGATATGTAAAAGGCTCGGCTGAGAGTCTCTTCAACAGGCATCGCCAAAATTACAGAACGATGGGCTTTCGCAAGGAGGCCCATTTTTTATGGGCGCGCTTCAAGCACTTGTGCGACAGCCAGGATGCGGCCACAAACAGCCGCGCAACTTTCCCCTCCATAGCTGCCATGCGTGAAAAACATTATTGCTATCGACATACCACTCGTCGTTTGCCCGTACTATCATTGCATATTCGGGCCAGTCGGTCCGTTTGAACAACGGTTAATAAACAATAAGTCACGGAGTAGGCTGAATGGCACTTACAAACGCATATGTTCAGGTGTACGGCCAATTGCCGGAGATATTTCAGCGAATATCCGAAGCTTCAGCTCCAGAAAAATTCACAACCCAACATCTCAAAGATTGGGGCTATACATCGTCGAACTTCCGTGCGGCAATTCCGCTGCTAAAAGCGCTCGGTTTCTTATCTGCAGATGGTGCCCCAACCAGTCGTTATCACGAATACCGAGGCGCTCACCCGAAGCGCGTCATGGGCGACGCTATTCGAGAAGCTTACGGCGATTTGTTTATGATAAAAGCAAAGCCGACGACCTCTGATCGAGAGCTAATTGAAGGCAAGTTCAAGAGTTTACACAACGCAAGTCCGAACACAGCGAAATTGATGGCGGCGACGTTTTTCGCGCTGCTTGACCTTGCCGACCTAACGACAGCGCCAACGGCGGTAACAAAGGAAGTAATTGTGGTGCCGGAGCCACCTTCTACACAGGAGATGAAGGTAGAAATTCCGGCAAAAGTTCATAGCAAACCGTCGTTGCACTACAACATTCAGATTCACCTTCCCGCAACAAAAGATATCGAAGTTTTCAACGCCATCTTTAAGTCTTTGAAGGAGCATCTTCTTGACTGACGTGCGCAAAGACTTGCGTGACTATATGTTTCGGGGCTTGATGTTTGAGTCCGAAGCTAGCCAGTTTCAAGCGGCAGGCATCCAAGTAGGCGCAGACCTGCAGCAGGCTGAAGAGCGCCTGCTCTCTGAAGCATTGTCACCCTTTGGTGTTATTCGTCGAAACAGTGCACTTGAAATGGCCCGACTTTATTCCGTCCTCCATTGCTTCGAAAATGAGGTGCGCTCGCTGATACGCGAGACGCTTGAGGAAAAGGAAGGATCTGACTGGGCAGACAAGCTCCCAATAAAAATAAAGCAACATGCTGAATCGCGACAAAAGACTGCTTTTACTGATTCGTGGCTAGAAGGAGAAAAGTCAGACATTCTTGGCTTCGTCGACTTCGGCCAATTGGCATCCATTATTTTGGAAAAGTGGAAGCATTTCGAAGCACTAATGCCGTCTCAACATTGGCTTAAGCAACGAATGGATGAGCTCGAAAAGTCGCGGAATTTCATCGCTCACAACCGAATGCTTTTACCTAGCGAATTCCAACGAATCTACATGTATATCGCTGATTGGAACAAAGCCATTGGTCTTTAGGCGCGTTCACCCCGTTAAGAGTGAGATGTACCAACTGCGGCTATCCGCCGAGTTCAACCAGCGGCAGTAACCTCAAGCAATATCTCGACTTTCAGTGACCGCCGTTCAGCATCCAGCCGGTGCAACCCCAATAGCAGCATCGCTACCCTGTCGTCCTCGCAGTAAAGATAGGACAGCGGCACATTCAGAGCATCCGCAATCAGCCTGATCGTCGGCAACGGTGGCTCATGAACGCCAAGTTCATAGCGGCTGATCCGTGCCCTTGCACTGGATTCATCAATCCCTATCGCAACACCCAGCCTCTCCTGTGACCAAGCCAATTCCTCACGCAGCGCACGAATCCTGCGTCCTGTGATGTTCTGAGGTGAGGGCTGCAGGGCACGAGACATGTTGCGAGTCTCGTTACATGGCTCACACGCGTCGTCACGTTATTCGTTACAATTTAACAATGGCATATTTTCTGTTAGAAATAAAATGCAAAGTGAATTTTAAGTGCTAATAAGATCAACAGTCATGTTGATATCTGGATGCTCTGCCTCCGGCCAGATGTTCTTGGCAATTTTCCGCGCGTAGAGCTCGTCTTTAAATGTCTGAATATTCGTTGGGCATTATGCGAAATGACCACGAACTATTACTTTAGTCCAATTCTTAAGTAAAGACCCTTGAGCTATCCTCCCTAACGATGCCACGCAAGAAGTGAACACAATGAAAAAGCAGAATATTTTGGCAGCACTATTGATGGTGGTACTCACATCCATTAGTGGAATAGCGCAGGCAACCTTGATCGATCGTGGCAGTGGGTTGCTTTACGACGATGTGCTGAAAGTAACTTGGCTACAAGATGCAAATTACGCCAAGACGAGTGGCTATGACGCTGATGGAAAAATGTCGTGGGGTGAAGCTAAAACATGGGCCGGCAATTTGGTCTTTCATGATGCTGTTCGAAATATTGATTTGGATGACTGGCGACTTGCTCGCAACTCGCCTGAGGGGCACCCTTTCCACTACGGCTGGTGGTTTGCAGTAGGTGACGACGAGGCCACAGCAGGCCCACATAGTGAATTGAGCTATATGTACTATGCCAACCTCGGCCTTAGTGGATATAAGAGCAATAACGGTAATTGGCAAAGTGACTTCGGCATCTTCAGCAACGGATCTTTTGTTGGGCAAAATAACGTTGGTTTGGTGCTGAATCTTCAAGCCGGAGAATATTTATCTGATGCTGATCCGGAACCTTATCCCTACAACCGACCTTGGACATTTGGCACTAACGCCGGAAATCACTATTTGAGGGAACTATACGACCCGAATTTTGCGTGGGCAGTCCGTGATGGCGACGTAGCAGGGGTCGCAATGATTTCCGAACCTGAGACATACCAATTACTCCTCGCTGGACTTGGTTTGATCGGAGGGTTAGCCCGCCGCCAAAAATTGCGTCAAATCCGCACCCAGCCAAAATGAGCTCATTTATTTATGGAGTTTTGAGCAAGCGTCTTTGAAATCAAAATAGGACAATTGCTGAAAAGTGGGATTGGCAACAACACGCAGACTCCACAATAACCAGCGCCTCAATATTTCACGCACTTGTCTTGTCAATATCTCGGCTTTAAACGATGGGGGTTCGCATGTCATTTAAGGACAACCTGAATAGTTTTGTGTCCTCGGTAAAAGTTGCAGCAGAACGAACTTCAATTGCCATCTCTGATGCCATTGAACATGAAGATACACAGGCTGCGATTGCATGGTCAAAGAATGCAGCCTCCACGGCGGCAGACGAAGCTACTCGTCTAGGAAAAGAAATTGTTCGTTCAGATATGGCAAAAGATGCCGCAACCGGAGCTGCAATCGGTGCCGCCGTCGCACTGCCTTTACCGGTGATAGGTCCAGCTGCAGGCGCTGTCGTTGGAGCGGGGCTAGGTATATACAAAAACATCATGAAGCCTGCATCGAAAAATCCTGAACTACTTTCTCAAGAGGCAAAGCAGCACTCATCGTCTGCCGAAAAGCCAGACGCCTATGATCAGTTGATCAAATTTGATGAGCTGAGGCAAAAGGGCATTCTTACTGATGCTGAATTTGAGGAACAGAAGAAAAAGATCCTCGGTAGCTAAGAATTGGTTTCCAAACGCCATCTGGCAAGAGAGCAATCCAGGAGCCATCCATCACCCCGGCCCATGCCATTCGGCCCCAGTATAAATGATGCACTAGCGAATCGGCATTTCCCACACCGCCCCAACAGGCTCGCCTCCTGGGTTTTTTTCGAGTTTTAAAAAATGACAAACTGTTAATTTAATTCAAGAAAGCTAGATATCATGGATATACGGATTACTTTCTTTTTATTGATTTCGCTGCTATGCGGTTGTGCAACTCAGCCGGTACCCAACTCGGAAGCAAGCGCGGTGCCTCAGGATCGAATCTTGGATGCCACGGTTTTTGAACCGAAAGGGGGCTTCGGAACAGTCACCGTAAAGCGCGATAGTGGGTTTGTTGGTTCGATCTGCGCCACACGTCTATTTATTGATGCAAAACCAACAGCCGATATTCGTACCTCGGAGAAAGCCACTGTATTTCTACCCGAGGGTGACTATATATTCAGTGCGTCATCTGGCTTATGCGGCGGAGGAATTACGGAAGTTCGCGGTACAGTCAAATTTGCAAAACCGATTAGTTTCCGCATTGGATATGGCACGAACGGGGAATTCAAGCTTACTCCGACAGCCTTCTAATAGAAGAAGATCGAAGAGTTATGCAGACAAAACTGTCTGCCGATAACAAAATATAGTTTTCATCCACGCCCAATGCTCCTTAATACGCTAAGTAATATTTAAAGCAAAATGCACCTTCTATCTAGAAGCCATCAACCCAACTAAAGAATACTAGGCTATGCTTGCCAATCTCTCATTAACATCTATTTGGTATATTGAATTAAACGCCGCCAGAATATTTTGCATGGTAATACTTACACTCCTATTATTCGATGCGAAACGATACGGATTGCTTCGCGCATTCGCACACTACTCGATAGCGCCATTCATCATTGGCTTACTTATTTTCGAGGTGATTTTTAACTATCCTCCTGCTACATCAATCTATCTTTGGCTGTGCATTTCATCTACTTATTACATATCAATAAGGTTGACAAAAAATAACAATCAAAAATCAAGCGGTGGTTGGGCGCTCACAACTGCCCTGCTTATTACAATAACGGCATATACGGTTCCCACGGCCATCATGGGGGATATACTATATTTATTTCACCCCGACGGTGGCCCTTCAATATCCAACGGCTTTATGCGCACCACTTTATTTCGCGAAGTGTCGAAGCAGTTTGTCGGTTGGTTGGTTTTTGCGTTTCCGCTGTTTCTCATTCGAAACTATTTTTGGAAGCGCCAAAGCACAAATAAAGCTAATTTAAATGGCACGGATTGAAATCCAACGTCGCGATCCACAAGACCCTCAATAAGCTGCGCTTTTTGTCGCTCAGTGATTTCAAGCTTTTACAATCTTTTCATAAAAGCAGCCTAATCGCAGTGGAGACTCAACTGCCATTCGACTAATGGTTCATCTTGTCCACACCGCTTCGGCAGCCCTGCTCATTCATCACCATCCACTGATGAATAACACCCAGCCCCCACAGAGTTTTATGTTGTCTGGGGGCTTTATTTTGCACAAAGTCGTAATTCAGAAAGCGAGGCCAAATGCAACGAACCTCCCGGAGAACTATTACTCGACGAACAAAGACCATCGTATTAACCGCAAAATCAGCCTTCCGCCATCTCGATCAAGCCGGGTACAGCGTCGGAAAATGGATCATCACTGACCACGCCGGCCTCAGCCAGTCCCTGCTCAACATGCCTGCCCTGGGCTTCTGGGCCAGCTGCCGATACATCTTCACCAGTTTCCTGATCACCCTTGCCGGCGTATTTGTATCAGGCATCCTGCTGTTCCTCCTGATCACCTTTGGCCTGCCTTTGTTGATCACCATCCTTATCGCCTAAGCCCCGCCGCAGCAAGCAACCCCGAAGTCAGCACCCCCAACGCTCCTCATCCGGTCAATCCGCATGGGGCTTTTTTTCGTCCACTTCCAACAAGAGTCTTCGGCGACGCTATGGGCTCAAAAAACTGAAAGCGTCGCGCCCTTCAGATAGCCCCGCAGGCCCCACGGTCTCGGGGTTTTTGCATTTCATTCCCTCGTTATTTGATCTGTTTTATCAACCCTGAAAGGATTCAACATGTTCTGGCCATTCCTTGCTTTCACGATCGTTGGTGCCGGTGCCGTCAAGTTCGGCGCTATGTCGTCGGCCCTGCAAAATTCATCCAGCCCCCCCGGCCAGCCGGAAATTTTGATTGATCGAATTCGAGCGGGGGTGATCGCTGGCAAGAAACGCAATCAGCGCAAATAAAATGGGGCGCAAAAAAGTAGCCTTCAGGCCCAGGCGAAGCATGGCCCGCAGCAACCAGCGCAGGTTGTAACCCGTAGCGCACAGCACGGTATGCAGGGCGTCGCCGAGTTGTCCTTGAAGCCAGCAGCGATCCATCCGGTGATCCGACTTAAGATGGCCAATTGCTGGCTCCACCGCCTGTCGTCGCTTGAGCCAGAGGCGCTGCTGCCTGGTCAGCGACTTGTACTTGCCGCGATGAATGATCTCCACCTGGGGATTGTCACGATCGACGCCGCGAAAGCCCAGATCAACGACCACTTCCTTTGGCTCGCGTCCGACATCTTCGAGCAGGATGCGCGTCTGCTCGAGTTGCGCCGAGAGAATGTGACCGTCGTAAGGATTGCCGGGGAACGTCCGTGCCCCGACCATCAGACCGCTCTTGTGGGTGACGGCGATACTGGCCTTGACACCGAACTCGTAGGGTTTCCTGGCTTTCCCCTTGCCGATGCACTCGACTTCCGGTGCGTGCAGGGCGTACAGCTTGTTCTTATCCTTCGGTTGTTGAGTTCGGATGCGTTCGGCCCGCTCGAGCAAGCTGTTCAAATGGGCGATGGCACCCGGGGATTCGCTGGTTGCGCTTGCCAGTTTGCGACCGATTTCGCGCAGCACGATGCCAAGGATCGTGCGCTGGCGTTTGACGGTGCGCCGCAGTCGCTTGAACTGTTTGGCATGGGCGTAGCCGCCGGCTTTGCGGCGCAGTTCCTTGCCTTCCCGCACGAAGGTCTGTTTCAAGCCGATCCCGACACGCTTCGCGGCCTGCACGACCTTGGTCCGGGCGATCTCCAGCAAACGGCTATCGACCGGATGGGCGATGGCTTTCTCCTGGACGGTGGTGTCGACAATGACCCGCTCGAACTCTGCCGGACGTATGGCCTTGGTCTGCACGGCGGTGTCGATGGTGGCCTTGAGCAGTTCTTCCACCCCGGCTTCGCCGATGGCGGTGCGAAAGCGGCCAATCTGAGTGGCATCGCAGGGCAGTGTCGGCGTGTAGTGGTCATGACCACTGAAGTATTGCCAGACCACGTTTTCCGACCAGCGGGCAACCAGTTCCTCGTCGCTCAGATTGAAGGCGTGCTTGAGGTAGAGCAGTGCGGCCATCAAGCGGATCGGCAAACGCGGCCGACCGGCTGCACTGACGCCGGCGCCGGCAATCTCCAGCCTGGTCCCGAACAGGTCGCTGCCTGGCATCACCTGACCCGACCGATTCTTGCGGGCAAAGGCCGGTGCCAAAGCCGCTTCGATCTGGGCCCAAGGCATTCGACCCGCCAGCACCGCCAAGGGGTGACGGAGATCAATCATTTGATCGAGTCGGGCTCGGAAAAAATCGTCGGTGACCATCAGAACTTCCCTCAATTTCTCTCAGGTTTCCATGGCCATTATTTTAATTTCTTGGGGATTCCTTGGGGTGAATTTCCAGCGAAAACCGCCTACTCATGCGTCTTTCTGAGCTTTTGCAGGGCCGACTATGTCGGTCACGATTTCCGTACTGACGCTGGCACTTGAAGCGCTCATTCTGGCCAATCTGATTGGCGGTGGGATCTACCTGTGGCGGCGTTTCCGCAACAATCCATAAGCAAACCAGCAGTAACGATTAAGCATCAACCAGCCATGCCTGCCCTCTTCATGAGGCCGGGTTTTTTTTCGTCCACTTTTTGGAGATAACCATGATTCCTTACAACACCAAGGCTGTACTTGAACTGGCGGTCACTTTGATCACAACCATCACCAGCGAAGTGCTGGCCAGTCGCCAGGCAGCCAAGCGCGACACTCGACGCAACGTGGAGGATCGCCATGATCGTCCTTCGTAATCCGCTGACTGTCGGAGAAGTCACCGATCCATATATCCGCGAGCTTGCAAGCCTGCGTTTTGCTCAAGTCATGGCCGGCGAGCCCTATGACTATGACCGGCACGGCTACATGGTCGTGGTGGAGGTGGGCGACATCGTTGAGCAGCTGGAGCAGGCAATCAAGTTGCCCATCTTGCATGGCCTGTTCGATGACGTGCCCTTTGGCGATCCCGACTTCACCCCTTGTTTTGAAATCCTGGAGGAACATCAATATGAACACCGCACCGTCTATGAAATGGTCTTCATCAGCAATGACGATGGGGCTGCTACCGCGCTTTTTATTGCGGACACCGAAGGCATCGATGCCGATCTGTTGGCTATGTGCCGATCATTCGCCACCCCGGCTGTGAACATGCCATGAAGCATCGTTATCGAAGGCCGTCAGAAGTTCTCCCCCATCCGCCCCCGTCAGGTTCGCCTCTCGGGGGTTTCTCTTTATGGAGCCATGAATGAACGCGTATCCCGAGCCACAAGCTGAAGTTGTGGCGGTGTTGCTGCAACTTTTGAATGAGAACGAGCGTGAGGCGTTTGAGGAGCGCGCCGGGATTATTGAATTCGAAGCTGGAGCGTGCCGTGGTCATGCCGAATGTCTGGCGTTACTGGAAATCCTGCGGCGCCATTTCACGCTGAGCCGATCTAGTTGAGATCGAACTGCGCATTTATTTCCATCCTATATGAAGAGGGCCATTCCACGCCTCTATTCATTGGCGCTGTTTCTCGGTGCCACAACCCATCGAAAGGAAGTCCCATGAAGAAAGAAGCATTAACACCTGATTTGCCAATCCGCATTTTGAAGGTTGGCACCTGCTCCAGTCTCTCCGGCCGGTCAGAGCTGACGTATCACCTTGGCTGTAATGCTGACGCCGAGATCCATTTCCGTGTGGTGCAGAACAGCGGTAATGGTCAGTTTAATTCGCTCTGGGTGTCGCTGACCTTGATCGAGAAGCTACTGACTCAGCACCCTGCTGACAAACCGATGACTTCCCGAGTATTGCTGCCGGTGTTTCGCTCAAAGTCATCGAATAGTCCGGCATTTCTGTTTGTTTCGCTAAAGGCTGAAGGACTGGTCATGGCGGGAACGGAGAAGGATAGCGGCTATCTGCTGGGCGACATCGAGACATTCAAGCAAGCCATGTCGGCCTTGATTGCTGCTGGTGCTGATCTGGCAGTGGCAGCGGATGTGTCCTCTGAACCAGTAAAGAAGAAGCGTTCGGCCAAGGAGAGCGCCAGCAGCGCACCGGAGAAGGCATGACCGCAATCATTGCCGCTCTAATGGGTTTCATCATTCTTAGCTGCTTTACCAACACCAAAAGCCTGATCGCCATCATCGGTCTTGCTGCGCTGTACTACGTTTCACTCCCGGCATTCTTCGGCCTGCTGCTGATCTTGGGAGCCCTCTTTTACTTTTCCAAATGAAGGAGCAACACCATGTATGAATATCATCTGCTGACTGTTATCGACACGATGCTTGATCTGGATATGGCTGACTTGGCCGTGACCTCTGCGCACATGCTGGCTAATTTGTATTTCGACTGAGCGCATCATCGGCAATATTGCTCGGCCATGCCTTGGGGATTTCGGCTTGTCTTTATGCGTATAGTCATCTGTCGTTTGCCAGTGGCGATTTCGCTGACGTCTGTACCGAGCAGTATCACCTGTTGCGGGAGTCGAGGCCGGGGGGATTTTGGCGGCGACTGACTGAGGGGAGGGGGAGCAAAAAAACTAAAATCCTGGGAAACTGAAAACCTGATTTTCTGCGATGCCGGTGGAGGCAGATTTTCAGTTTTCCAGGATCTAGTACCCCCGACACCCAAAATTCTGATCCTGGATACAGGGCTTGATGAATAGTTTATTTTTCAATACACTCGGCCCGCGATGCTCGCAAAGTGGTCTGGTATATGTGCCCAACCGCCCAGACTTTAGACATCGGCCATTGGGAGGGTAATCACGTTCGATAGCGTGGTCACCCAAATAGCTAACGCTGTATGCGCGTAGACTATCGATAGCGCATGACAGTGTCGGATGACGACGATTGACCACCGTGGTCCACGCGATGGAGTTGGGATCATCTAGATTATTTGCGACAGCCTCATAAATGGGTTAGCGGACAGACAGAGGAGTTTTGCGCCCGAAATTCTGCTATCTATTCCCCCCGCTAACCGGGCGCACATCCCATATTAAGGTGTGCTATGGCCTATCAATTTGCAATGACTCAGCCCTCAGCGGCTGCTGTTCCCTCAACAAAAACAGTTCCACCCTTCGCCAGTAACCTAGAAGCCGCTCTGTTCTGGTTCGCGTATGGCTTAAAGGTCATACCAATCCTGGCCGGGACAAAAAAAGCTACCCTCTCATGGGATCCTTGGCTCGAAAACCTCTCCGAAGCGAAAATTAGAGTCCACTGGGGCAGATATCCAGAACACGAACTCGGGTTCATTGTCGGTGATCACGTAATTGTGTTCGATGCAGACAGCCCTGAAGCAATTGCAGCGCTTGTTGCCACCGAGAAGAAGCATGATCTCGCACCCCTGCTGATCGTCAAAACCTTAAGGGGCGAGCATCACCTCTTCCGGCGTCCCGAAGGTGCCTTCGCAAAATCTGATTCACACGACAGCAAAAAGCATCCAGCGCGTATCGATGTAAAGACTGGGCGCGGTCAAATCATTCTGCCGCCAAGCACTGGGAAAACGATTGAGGTGTTTCAGGCAAATAATGTCAATGAACTTTCCGAAGCGCCCCAAGAGTTCATTGATGCCGTCTTTAAACACAATGAACGTAAGGCCCCAAGAGTAGTTCAGCCTGGAGATGTATCAGCGGAATCCTCCCAACCACCGAGCGGAAATAATCTATTTTTCCTTGAAATTTTACTGAACCATATCGATCCGGGTTGCGGATATGAAGACTGGTTTAAGGTATTGGCGGCGATCTTCCATGAAACAAGCAGTAGTGATGAGGGACTGGCGCTTGCCATGGCATGGAGCAGCAAAAGCAGCAAATATCCAGGTGACCACGAAATGCGGGAAAAATGGGGTTCCTTCAAAATCGATGTTTCAAAACCTATCACGATTGGCACGCTGATCATGATGGCCACTGCATCAGGTATGGACTTGGATGCTGCTCGTGATGCAAGCATCCCTCAATTTGAAAAAATTACTCCACCACCAGGCGTTGAGACCAGCGCCACCCCCAATGTTCTGGATCAGTACTCTCTGATGGGTTGCTCAGAGGATCTGGAAAAGCATGTAGTTGAGCAACGTTTTGTGCTTGATCCAATTGCGCTCATGGGCCAAATGACATTTTTCTTTGCACCACCCAACTCAGGTAAAACACTGATCGTCCTCTTCTTGCTTATCGAGGCCATAAAACGGGGGCGTTTCAATCCATCCCAAGTTTATTACATCAATGTTGACGACTCTGCTCAGGGGCTCTTGGAGAAAAATATTGTCGCTGAAGAGTTTGGCTTCCACATGCTCTCCGAAGGGCATCGCTCTTTCTCTGCAGGCAACTTTCTAACTCTGATCATGGAGCTTGTCGATAAGGATCAAGCCACTGGCATCGTTATTATTTTGGATACGGTCAAAAAATTTGTTGATGTAATGCATAAAAAGGAGAGCAGCAGGTTCTCCACGATTTTGCGCAGTTTCATCACTAAAGGTGGCACCGTCATCGGTCTAGCTCATACCAACAAAAATCCCGGGCGAGATGGCAAACTCGTTGTGGGTGGCACCAGCGACATACGCGATGACTGCGACTGTGCCTATACGCTGTCAGCCGTGCAATCGCCGACTACCGATAATAAGGTCGTTGCGTTCGAGAACATCAAGTGTCGTGGTGGCGTCGCTCAGCGTGCAGCCTACAGCTACAGTACTGAATGCGGCATTTCCTATGGCGAAACACTCTGCTCGGTTCGTGCGATTGATGACACTCAATTCGAGCACCTAAAACAGGCCGAGGAAACCAAATCTGACAGCGAAATAATTGCCGCCGTCAAATTCTGCATCCGTGCTGGCGTGAATACAAAAATGAATCTTGCTGAGGCGGTGGCTCAACGTATCGGTGTCAGCAAACGCATCGCAATCAGAGTGCTTGAAAAATATACCGGTGTCGATCCTGCCCTTCATCACTGGATGTTTACTGTCAAGGATCGTGGCGCAAAGGTGTATGCCATTGTTGATCCGGTGCCTGACGACAACTGACCCGGCGCTCCTCGAGAAATCAGGTTTCCAGTTTCGCAGGTTTTCAGGTTTTTGTTGCGTCCGGGTGGAATTTGGGCCGCAGAAACTGACTGACGATGGTTTTTCGGGGATCTCTCCCGGCCCAACCCCCCCGAGTCGCCCCCGCCGCGTGCCGCCTTCGAGCAAACGGGGGGCCGGGATCACCACCCCTTTTCGACCAGCCCCGCGTCGCCACCGGGCACCGCCACGACGAAACCGGCGCAGTTGGACGCGATACGGCTGCCACAATTTTGATCAATTAAAAGGAATTTTCACTTATGAAAACAGAGTTAACCATTGGCCACCCTGCCACTACTATCGAGGTGTCACCATGATCATCGAACTAACCAAAGCCTTCATCGACACCGGCCTCATCGTTCCGCCGGGAGAGAAGAAAATTGAATTTTGTGACACCAACGTCCGTGGCTTGCTCATCCAGGCCAACGCTGCCGGGAAGATGCTGCCCACTTACTTTCTGCGCTTCAAGCGTGACGGCAAGACCGCCTATGACCGCCTCGGCACCATCAAGGAACTCTCCCTCGTTCAGGCGCGGAAATTGGCAACAGAAAAGAAGGTCGAGCACGCCAAGGCGGCAAAACAACCCGCCAAGGAAAAGCCGGTGCTCTGTGAAATGTCTTTGGATACCTTCATGGCTGATCATTACTTTCCGCACGTGAAGCTACACAAACGTAGCTGGGTCCGCGATGACCAGCTGTTCCGCATTCGCATCAAGCCCAAATTCGGCGAAAGCAGGCTTTGTGACATCACCCGTTACCAAGTCCAGCAGTTCCAGAACGATCTATCCACCTCGGGATTGAGCCCGGCAAGTCAGGATCACCACATCAAGCTCATCCGCCATGCCCTGAATCTGGCGGTGGAATGGGAATTCCTCGAAAGGAACGTGTTGAAAGGAGTGAAGCTGCTGAATGTCGAGAACCAGCTACATGATGTTGCCACCGACGAACAGTTGCAGCGTCTGGTGGAGATATTGCGTAACGACCACAATCGTCCTGTCTGCCATATTCTGATGTTCTTGTTGAGCACCGGCGCAAGATTGTCCGAAGCGCTGACCGCAACATGGGGTCAAGTGGATATGGAGAAAGGGCTATGGACGATTCCGGCATCAACAGCCAAGTCGAAGAAGTCTCGCACCGTGCCCCTGAATGAAAGTGCGTTATGGGTTTTGGCTGAAGCGGAAAAGATGAAACGGTTTGACGCCATCTTCGCCAACCCGGAAACGGAAAAGCCCTTCACCACCATTACGCGTGTCTGGTATCGACTGCGGAAGGCGGCAGGTATTGGCAAGATGCGTATTCACAGTTACCGACACCAGTTCGCGGACCTCGTCATTTCCAGTGGAAGAAGCCTCTATGACGTTCAGGTTCTCTTGGGTCATTCAGATCCGCGTGTTTCTCAAAGGTACGCAAGGCTGTCGATGCACACGTTGAAGGAGGCAGCGAACACGGCGTCGTTGCTTGTGCCGAAACTGAAATCGGAAGTGCCGCTACCAAACGGCGTGGTCGTGCCGTTCCAGAAAGTGGCATAAGTTTAGGGGCCGGGCGGGGTATGTCGTACTGATGTACCTCGCTCGGGTTTCGTTTGTGCCCGTTGCGGTTGTTCTGGGCTTCGGAGGCTAAACGGCTGGTTTCAGGTGCGGCAAAGCTGCCGTCTGCATGGCTAATTCGTGTACGCGATGACAGGCCGGAATTGGCCGAACTGAGACAGCAAAGAGCCAGCCGTTAAGCCGGCCCCGCCTCAATCAACTCAAAATCTGGCGCCTTAATCAACGGAATGGCATCCGAAACGGTGCCGTTTAGCCACTGCTCAACATCCGCCTGCTCGATAGCGACCACACTTCGCTTGTCCTGCTGATCTGCCGGAAACTTCGGATCTGGTTTGTGCATACGTGACATCAAGTGATGCTCGTCCGCATTGACCGTCAACATTGTGTAACTCTCGAAGATCTCGCCAGTGCTCGGGTCAATCCATGTATTCCAAAGACCAGCCAACCCCCACGGCAGGCCATCGGCGCGACGGAAGCGCCACCAGACATTCTTGCCGGTTTCCCAATTCGGTTCATCGAATGAGTTGGCCGGAATGATGCAGCGCTGGCTCTTGCGCCAGGCATCGCGAAAAGTCGGTTTCCCTGCGGCTTCTTCAGCTCGGCAATTGTTGGTTGAATACGTCAGCTTTGGGGTTTCGGACCAATCCGGAATCAAACCCCAGTTGCCGACGATCAATTCAATTCGCCCCGGCGTTGCGGCTCGCAGGAACGGGCCTGGAGCGCGCGGATAGACCTCCAGTCCCCACTTGGGTTGATTGTGTCGGCCGATGTGCCAGGCACGCTATAAGGCGGCCTCATCGGGGGCTACATAACGATTGCACATGCGCTGAGTCTAGCGGTTTTGATGGCGCCGGCTCAAGCGGCCTGACAACCCACCAGCCTTGCTTGTATTCTTTCTTTTCGGCGCCGGGCGTAACGTGAGCCTGCCAGCCAATCAGCAGAAAACCCTTGGCGGTCAGCCCACGCAAACGCCATCAGATGCGGCCGCAGAAATTGTTTATCCGCAATGTGCCTGTTTTCGGCCGATCTGCTGGTGTAGGATTTCCATATGCCATCACAATCAGAAAACATTGCTGAAGCCCAGCGGGAAGTCCAACGCAAGTTAGGGCGAAACTACCTACGCATCCAACAGTTGGAGGTCATGGTCAAATCCATGGTCGCTCATAGTGTCATCGAGAGCGAATCTGGAGACATGCACAGTTTCTTGGACAAAAGAAAACAAGATGTAGCCAAGAAGACCTTGGGTCAGGTCGTTGGCGATCTGACGACTGACCTCTTGTCGCTGCCGTTGAACGAGGAAGGCCAGCAACAGGAGCATCCAGGGGATCCAACCAAGATTCGGTTTCGCACCTCATTCCGAATCGAGATGTCGCCGGAAGATCATCAACGCACACAGCAGAGGCTTGCTGAGCTTGTCGAACTGCGGAACAAACTGGTTCATCACTTCATTGAAATCCATGACATCTGGACGGTAGCAGGCTGTGCCAGTGCAGATGCCTACCTCGACGACTGTTTTCGCCTGATCGACGAGCGCTTTGAGGAATTGAGAAAGATTGCTCAGCACCAAGATGAAGCCCAGAAGGAGATGGCTAATGTAATGCAGTCCGGTGAATTTGAAGACTTCCTGCTACATGGAATCCTACCTGGCGGCACTGGCGCGATATGGTCTTCATGCACCATCGTGAATCTCTTGCGCGATGCAGAGGCAACGCTTGCTGTGGATGGATGGACGCCCCTTGCCAGGGCCATTGAGTACATCTCCGACCAAGAGCCAAACCACACGCCGAAGCGCTATGGATGTTCAAGCTGGCGTCAGGTTCTGCACGAATCGGCGATATTCACCATTCGCCGCGAGCAATCAGAACCAGGGGTAGCGAAAGAGACCTGGTATCGCAGCCGTTCATTGTAGGAAGTCATGGGACTCAGAAGGTGACTGACCAAACGACAGCAACGGGTATCCGGCAGCTTTCAGAGTTGAGCAGCTATCCAACTAGACTTCTCACGATCAACAGTTCTGTGCGGTCATTGGTGAGGCGCATCATTGATGACTGGTATGCACTTGCTATTAGCCAATATCCGATTCAGATCTGTCAGAAAGAAAATGACGTGATTTACCGTGCTGCTGTTGTCAAAAGTCATCTGGCATGCTTTTGGGCTACTCGACTGTAGATGAGTTAAAGTCCACGTTTCTCGAGTTATACGGCGAAATGGTTGGCCACTTGGCATTCAAATGACTCCAAATTTCATCACAAATCCACATATAAACCTACTGCAGGTATGACTGAAAAAATTCTCGAGTCACCGGGGTGGAAGACGTTTTTCTCGGTGGTAATTCCTATTGTGGTCGGTGTCTTCTCCGGTACGCTTGTCACAGAACTTACGACGTCGACAGGTCTCAATTGGTCTGTCTTCTATAAAACAGTGAGTTTTTATGGCCTGCTAATCGTTGCCACGATCTCTTACATATATTTCCGAGCGGTTTATATGTACGAGCGCCAAATCGATCGATTCTTAGATGACGACTATTGCCGCGCCTATATGAGGAGTAAATGTCTTCCAGAGGCAGCGGAGCGTTACAAGGAATTAATTCGGTCTGGCCAGAAGGGCGACCTTACCAGTGCGATGAAAGAATTTGAGAAACTCTTGAAATGAAATTGCTACTTACCCCAGGATTTACAGAGAAACTTGCATCCTTGCAAAAGGAAGATCTGGCAGCGATTTATTCAATCGTTCAGCTTGTTCAGGAAACCGAGAAAAGCAAACTTGAGAGTGGCGCCGACGGAATTGAGTTTAGACAATTAAGCGATGATATTTGGTCTATGCGCGTTGGAAATTCCCGAGTGTACGGCAGCTTCGCAAGCGATGACGATGGTGAGTATTGCCTTCTGCTGGATATTTCAATTGAGGCTAATCGTTCGACGACTCCGTCAAACTTCTTCGCAGCTAAGGACCCAAGAAAAAACTCTTCGCTCAATCCGAATACAAACATGACGATCGACCCGCGCAGAAACATGACGATCGACCCACGCAGAAACATGACGATCGACCCGAACCGAAACATGACGATCGACCCGCGCAGAAACATGACGATCGACCCGCGCAGAAACATGACGATCGATCCGAACCGAAACATGACGATTGACCCAAGAAGAAATATGATGATCGATCCGAATCGAAACATGATGATCGACCCAAGAAGAAACATATCTTATGGGGGACCATTTGTTTACGATCAGCAGCTCATTCAAGAAGGGTTTGTGGTTCGGGCTAACGATAAAGTTTCACTGATCTTTGATAGCCGTGCTGCCAAATTTTCTTGCTTCGTTGTTTCTCATATAGCTAATGGTGCGAACATATTTGATCCGACAGGGCAGTGGATAGGGTTTCTCGTTTCTGCTAATAACGATGTGTCATTGCGTTTTGATACCTCCGGAAATTGGACTGGCCTTATTGTGTGAATTTCTAGGTCACCCGGCTAAACGATTGTTCGGAACCTGTCGCTTTGCTGACACCGTCCCTCATATGGCGCAACATCAGCAAAGGCTGGGGGGCGGGCAGGTTTCGGCTGCGACAAGCAGCCGTTCAGATCACGGTTCTGGAGAATAGGCGACTGCCGCATTTGGCCAAATGCGGAAGTGGCAGTCCGAGGCACCAGCGCAATATCGGCAGCGGATCGGTGAAATCCGGCGCATCCCATTGATGCTGTTCGACAAAATGGCCAGCCAGCAACCGATAAGCCACAAAAGTTCGGTAGGGGGTTCGGTAGGGTTTCGACGGTCGGCCGGAAGGGCAGGAAATTTGTTACAATTCTTCGAGTTGAGCGGATCGATGCAAGTCGAGTGATTTGTCTTGAAAATCCGCGTGTCCGTGGTTCGATTCCGCGATTGGCCACCAGAATAAAGTAAGAAGCCCTTGATCCTAGTGGTCAGGGGCTTTTTTCTTGTCGGTCGAGACGGTTTTCGGCCCATCCCTTCGAGGTTAGAAGCGGAAGTCGACCTTTTTGGGAACGATCAGGGTGCTAGGTTCGTTACCCTTCTTGCAGGCGACCATGTAAAGCAGGTTGCACTCCCAAGGCGTCTTGTCTTCCCAGTTCCTACCAACAATCCGAACTTTTCGTGTCGCAACCACAATAGTTGCGCCAAGGTTGCCTAGCTGATCAATGATGTCCTGCAGCTCAGCGTGAATGTCTAGCTTGGCGATTGCAGAGTAGTCTGTGGCGACATCGCGATAGTCGCGCATGTAGTCGGTTAGTTGTGCGAAGGTTGCTGCCGCTTCACCGGACAGCTCGTCCCGCTCACTGGTCATGTCCATCGTGGCTGATTCAGCATGCTGGGCAAGTACCTTTCCTGAACTCAGCATCGTGGCATTGATGGTCAGGTACTCTTCCTCAATCCGCTTGCGTTCGGCAGCCAGTTCATCGTCGCTAGGAATCAGCATCGGCTTGTTGAAAAGGTCGATGTCCTCGAACTCGAAGGCGCGAGCGAGTGCGCGGCGGGTGTCGGGTGCCGATGGCTCGCCACGTTCAGTTCGCTGGATTGTCCGCGTACTCAGACCTGACAACGCCGACAATGTTTCCTGTGACCATTGGCGCATCTCGCGGTAGGTTTTGATGAATGCTCCGAGTTCCTCATCGGTAATCAGACGCGGCTTGATTTGAGTTGTTTGGCTCATGGCGACATTCCTTGTGTTTTGAAAGTGTAGCCAGAATGCCCACATGCGTGATGGCAGAACACGACAGTTACCCGACAGCATTCCGCCAGTTGGGAAATATGTTGCGGCGGCGTCCTTTCATATTTCAGCAGAAAGTTCGGTAAGGTTCGGTGTCGATTACCTGGACGTTGTCACACAAAAAATTGCATCAGGCTGTCCTTCGGGGTTGCCTTTTTCATTCGTCTCAGAAGTGGTTTTCTAGCGCAAAATCATTTGCCACCAGCACGCCAGCTAGTACTCACAAGCACCAGTATATGGAGAGGAAAGCCATGTGACTGCAGTCTGGCCAAATCTAAAATTCGACCGTTTAGGATTCGAGGGCGGTGGGTTTGGTTGTTATGGCAGGCTGCTGCCCCCATTCACGGGCTAAACTATAAGGAAGCCAAGTTCTTCAGCAAAAGCTGGATGCGGTTGTGTCAAATGGATAAAATGCTCCAATTATGACAAGCCTCTTAGTACCCTCGATATAAAGCGTTGTGTCGTTGGTATTCGTTGCTCCGATGACTTGGTGTCGCCTCCGGGAAAGGAAATGCCGACAGTCTGGTTCCCCTCGATGACCACGATTGAGGCGGTGCTATTGAGGACAATCTTCCTTACTGCTCCTAATCCGCGACAAGCGACCCAAATCGCTGACTGAACTCACTGGGCGACAGGTGAAGAACCTGTCACGTACGTTGCGGATGATGGATGGTTACGGCCTGATGGAATTTAATAAGAACGTCCGCGAAATTGAATACATCGCTGCTGGCGACCAGTTTCAAGACTCTGATCGGTTGAGGCAGTCTGTAATGAAGACCCAAAGTGTCCCACAGAAAAACATCTTCGTTGAGCCCCGAAAGCGCCTGATTGATTGGGTGCGCAAGCAACTGATCGGGCCTCCAGATTCTATGGAAGACGGTTCGGATATCGTTGGTGTGTTGCCTACAGAGCGTTTCCCCAGTGGGGCACTGTATCCAATTTCTCCTTCCGGCGAAGGCATTGATCCTGCCGCCGATGATGGGGGTGAGGATGATTCCCTGCCCAACGGAACAGGAGAAACAAAAGAAGAGCCAGCGGTTGTGCGGCGCTATATACCGCCTTCTTCACTAGGTTTCTCGTTCTTCATCAAAGGGGAGAATATTCGCTTTCAAATTCTCTGCCGTGCTGCCCGGTACGAAAGAACCGAGCGAGATGAGCGTGGGCGGTTCAAAAATGTCTGGACTCGAAAAAGTACTGTCTCAGGAGTTCATGAAAACGACGAGTTTGTAAACGTTGCGTGCCCATCGAAAGATTCACGCCAGAGCTTTGAAAAAAAACTTGGCGGCAACGCCCGCCTGGACGTTGAGTGGCGGCGTTTCGCCGACGGCTGGATTGCGACGATTTCTCTTTGCAACTCGAATGAAGTCTTAAACGAAGAACAGACGGCAGGGGATTTTATCTTCGAACGCGCCGAAAAGACTTTGTTCGAAGCATCTCTGCGCTGCGTGATCGACGTTGGTGAAGTGGGAGCCTATCCTCGCGTGGATCGAAATCTGCTCGACAGGGAAGAGCAAGAGATCGAACTACAATACACACGACGACATGTCTATGCCATCGGTCACGGCTGTGCTGCTGAATGGAAAGTCGAAAGCGGCAAAGTGATCGAGATCTACTCCGATATGATGCCGGCGGTAGAAGTGCCGCAGATGACTGCCGACACTCGCGCAAGCGGCGATTCGGTTCTATCGCTTGCAAGGCTGTCAGCAATAAATGACATGCATGCAGGCATTCAGTCTGAACTCAATGCTTTCGTGGATGGATACGCCAATTGGGTTTCCGAACAAGAGAGAAGCATCACAGAACAATCAGAGGACGATCGCGCTGCGGCAATTCGCATCGTGGGTCGGATGCTCGTCGCAGTGTTGCGCATGCGCACTGGGCTGAGTTTGCTGAGCAAGGATGAGCGGGTTCGACAGGCCTTTACGCTGGCCAATCGTGCCATGCTGGATCAGATGCGCCAGAGCGATAGGCTGCATGGCAAGCCCCGCGGTGACGATGCCTACCGCTGGCGTCCTTTCCAGTTGGCATTTTTGCTGACCACCTTAGAATCCGCCGCAAATCCGGAAAGCGACTTCCGCGACACGCTCGACCTTATCTGGTTTCCGACTGGCGGTGGCAAGACGGAGGCATATCTTGGCTTGATTGCATTCCAGATCGCGTTGAGGCGCCTACGCTACCCTGATACGGGAGGTGGGACGACGGTTTTGATGCGTTACACCTTGCGCCTGTTGACGCGCGATCAATTTATACGTGCCACGCGCTTGATCTGCGCACTGGAATTGATTCGTCGTGAGCGCAATGACCTTGGCGTGGAGGCGATCTCTGTCGGCATGTGGGTTGGCGAAGCCACCAGTCCGAATACCTTCCAGAAGGCCGCAGAACTTTTGGAAAGGTCCTGCATCACTGGCGATAAACCGGCACTGGTACTCGACCATTGCCCTTGGTGCGGCGATGCTTTTTCGGCAAAACGCAATTACGACAGCACGGAACAGCGGTTTCATTTCTTGTGTAGAAATACAGATTGCAGTTTCGGTGCTTCTGTCTCTGGCAGGCTACCGTGCAACGTCGTGGACGAGGCCTTGTATGCCGAACCGCCAACCATGCTGGTCGCTACCGTGGACAAGTTTGCCCGGCTGGCCTGGGAAGAGCGTGCCAATGCCTTCTTCGGCGGAATGCGGCATTTGCCGCCAGAACTCATCATTCAGGATGAGTTGCACCTGATCGCGGGCGCACTCGGTTCAGTCGCTGGGCTGTATGAAGCGGCCATAGATACCGTCGTTCAATCGCGTGGCTTGTATCCGAAATACATTGCATCAACCGCCACCATTCGCATGGCGAGCCAACAGGTTAAACGGCTATATGGCCGAGACGTGGCCATATTTCCGCCGCCAGGCATGAACTGCGATGACTCTTTCTTTGCCAGAACGGTGCCTTTGACGCAGCGCCCGGGCCGCATTTACGTCGGCTATCTGGCGCCCATGCTAAACCGCCAAGCTTGCATGGCGCCGCTCGCCGCTACCCTATTGCTGGCCCCGAACGCCTTGTTTGGAAGCGAACAGGATCAGCGAGAGTTACTGGACGCATGGTGGACACAAATGGTGTATCACGGTAGCTTGAAGGGCGTGGGTAACAGTCATACGGCGTTTTCCAGTGCTGTCCGAGACTTTATGCGGCTGTTGCAACCCCGACCTGGAAATGACAATCGGACGACGCCCAGCATTGCCCAGCTAACTAGTCTGCAAACAGCCGAGCAAAATGCAGACATATTTGCCAGGTTGAACAGGGAATGCGATGTAGAGGGCTGCCTAGATGCAGTTCTGGCCACCAATATGATTTCAGTCGGGTTGGATGTGGGGCGACTTGGCTTAATGATCATCAACGGCCAGCCCCTGACCACAGCGGAATACATCCAGGCCAGCAGCCGTGTGGGACGAAGCGAAGTTCCCGGCTTGGTATTCGCCAATTATTATCGCGACCAGGCACGCAGCCTGTCACATTACGAAAGCTTTCGTCCGTATCACGACGCGTTCTATCGCTTCGTTGAACCCACCAGTGTCACGCCCTATACTTATCAGGCGCGGATGCGCGCCCTGCACGCGGCATTGGTCATCGTCATCCGCCACACAGGGAAAGGGATGCTTGGCAACGAAAATGCGGGTGATTTCGATCCGAGTGACGCATTAATTGCCAAGACCATTGATCGCCTAAAGCGACGCTGCAAGCAATCCGTTTCAGAGAACTCTGGCGACGTGGATGCGCATATCGACGCCCTTGTCGCGGAATGGCGGAACGAAGTCGAGCGCTGTCGTGATTCACGCAGAAAATTGGAATATCAGGTTCCAGATCGAGATACCGGGCGTGATCGTTTGCTCTACAACCACGATGACCGGATTCGTGGTCTATGGGCGACATTGCAATCCTTGCGCAATGTCGAAAACAGTGCACTGCTCAAGGCGCTCTAACCCATGTCCAATGAATTGATTCCAGTGCGTTTGTCACATGTGTTGGGCCAGAGCGGCGTCGGCGCGATTGTCCGTGGAGCGAATAGCCTGGCGGTGGTTCAGGACACCCGCCAGTGGACTGATCGCCAAGGCGAACCTGCCGGAAAACTGATTCCATACGTCGAGCGCGTCCGCGCCGCGCTGGAAATTTCTCAAGCGCTACGCGAGCCGCCGGTTGCCAAGGAGTTGGCCAATGGCCAGATCGATGGCAGTTGTGTGCCAGCAACGAGGTTTCCGTCCTGGATGCGCTGCCCGAGTTGCGGCGCGCTCTATCTGCGCCCGTGGAAAGATGCTCCGACTGAGAGCGCACCTCATTGCCATTGGGAGCAGTGCAAAAACAAGCCGAGATTGGAACAGGTTACTTGGGTCATGGCTCACCCGGCTGGATACTTGGCCGATGTGCCATGGCATTTTCTTGCCCATCGAGATGCACGCAATCCAGCCCAACATAACTGCAAGATACGCGACCGGCTTCAACTGATTGATCGTGGCTACGAACAGCGCATCTTGCGTTGTGATGCATGTAGTGCCGAGACAAGATTTCGCGGCGATGAACGACTACCCTTCGGCCAGGAACGCATGCAACCTTGGACAAAGGATGATTGCGCACCACCCGATATCGCACCACCCGGCGACCCCGATGAGGGCAGGCAAAACCTAGCCCAGGTGCTTGCCATTAATGACACCCGCGCCTATTCGCCCACAGTGGTATCCGTGTTGATCATTCCGCCGGAATCCCGCGTTCGCAAAGGCACTGTTGTCGATCTCCTCTATCGAAATTCGGTCGAGCGCAAAAAAATTGATAATGCCAGAACACCATTGGCGAAAAAGTCTGCCATCAAAACTCTGGCAACCGAGTACCGATGCCAACCACAGGATATCGAGGCTGCTTTGGCTGAACTCGATCGCGGATATCCCTTGTATGGCGAAAACCTCACGCCAGGACAGTTACGGGAGAGTGAGTTCGAGGCTTATCTGGAAATCCTGAAAGATCAGCGCGATGACGAAGATCTAGTTACGCGGAACAAAAGTGACGAATGGCGCGCATTGGAAGCTGCTGATGTGAGTGCAGAATCAAAAACCATTGTCCGCTGCGTTCAGCATCTTGTGCGCGTGGATAGACTCAAGGCAGTAAAAGTGTTCCGTGGATTTACTCGCCTTGGCGGCGAAGACCTAGTCCCGCCGGACATCGTTGGGCAGTCCGACTGGCTACCGGCAATTGAATTGTATGGAGAGGGCATCTTCATCGCGCTGGATGACGGCAAGTTGGGAAAGTGGGAACAACAACCTGCTGTGCTGTCACGACTCGAGAAATTGCAGCTTCGGTTTGCCCAATCTGGGCGCGAAGAGCCTAATCCGCTGACACCGCGCTTCATGCTGCTCCATACGCTGTCTCACCTGCTGATGCGGCAGATCGAATCCGAAAGTGGCTATCCGGCGGCATCACTTATCGAGCGTATTTATTGCACCCTTTCGCCGAAGCGCATGGCAGGCATTCTCATCCATGTCGCCGTCCCTGACCTCGCTGGCTCGTTGGGGGGCTTGGCGGAACTGGCCGAACCAAAGCGGTTTTTGGGCATTTTGTCACGGGCGCTGGAACATGCCCGTTGGTGTTCGCTCGACCCTGTGTGCAGTGAACACGATGGGCAAGGGCCGGGTCTGCTGAACAGATCCGCCTGCCATGCGTGCGCGTTGGTGCCGGAACCGGCCTGTGAATACGGCAATACTTTGCTGGATCGCAGCTTCATCAAAGGCGATGATAGTCATGGACTAACTTCATTCTTCGGCGTGCAGTGACCATGCCTGGAGACCGCACTCGCCGTTTTGTCCTGCCCGGCATTCAGGACCTTAACAAAGACCAGGACGAGGCGCTTGCCCTCCCCTTGGAGGGACAGCATCTCATCATTGGTGGGCCTGGAACAGGCAAGTCGGTGGTGGCCTTACTTCGTGCACGGAGATTGGCCGCAGATCAAAAAAAATATCGAATCCTTGTCTACAACCATTTGCTGAATGGTTCGAACCGACACCTGTTCGGTTTCACCCAACCATTGGTCTCAAATACTTGGGAAAAATGGTTCAGGGATATGTACAAGTACATTTTCAAAGTAGCAGTCCCTACAATACCCCAAGAAGATCCTGGTGCCTATAAACCGATTGACTGGAAAGCTGTCGAGAAAACATCTGACATCCATAAAGGGATTGAATTACCTCTGAACGGAAGCCATTTTTTGCTCATTGATGAAGGGCAAGATATGCCTCCCCAGTTTTATTTCACACTCGCAGGATGGGGAGCCGAAAATTTTTATGTCGTGGCTGATCAGAATCAACAACTGCAGCCTGATAAATGCAGTTCACGTCAAGACATCGAAAATGCCCTGGCAATCAATACGACGGACACTCTAGAGCTTAAGTCAAACTATCGAAATACCCGTCCCATTGCGCAGCTAGCACAGCACTTTTATCCAGCTGACCCCGCTAGCCCAAGGCCAGAACTACCCGATCCAAAAGCCACTGCTACATGTCCGGAGCTCTGGACGTACGGAGCTATTGGTCAGCCATCATTAAATGAAATCGTTGAGCGAATTCTTCAGTTGAGTGATCGTTTCCAAAGCAAACTTATTGGAATCATCGCCCCTGACAATGGAATTCGTGAAAGGTTTTATGAAGCCCTTATCAAGGCCAACCCAAGGTTGGACAATGACAAACCACTCATACAAACCTTTGTTTCTGGACAACAAGAACCGCTGGATTTTGGGCAAGGTGGAATCATGATCATCAACGCACAGTCCTGCAAAGGGCTGGAGTTCGATGTTGCCATTCTTGCCAATATCGATCAACACAAACCCAAGCTGGATATTCATACGCTGAAATCACGCTTCTATGTGATGGTGGCGCGCGGTCGGGAGCAGGTCATCCTGCTGCGCACCGGAAATGCTTGCCCAGTCGTGGAAAGTCTGCTTCCCACTGACTCGACCATCCTCGTCAGGAAAGACAAATGAAAACTACAAGCTCAAAGGAAAGAAGCGCACGGAAAATCGCACAGACATGGTATCTAGTTACCAACCATTTGAACTTGCTGTATATGCTGGCTGCCGGTCTGGTGATGGAGCCTTCCGGATTCCGTGGAAAGCACTATGTTGATTCGTTGGGTGCCATTCCAGGCTGGATCCCCTTGTTCCGAAATGCCATTCCGGCCAAGGCGCTTGAACAAGCCGTCAGCGAACGCAAGCATTTGCGCCCCTGCATTGTATCGTTTGATCTGTCGGGCGTTTCCGGCCCCGTACAAGTGTTGTCCCGAGAAGGCAAGATTCGCAATGCCGACTTTCCCAAAGTACGGCTTGGAAAAGATGATGACGCCATCCTCATCCGAGCGCCTCTACCTCTGACTTTGTTTTCCCGCATATGTTTCCTTACGGATGAAGACAAGAAGGTATTCGAGATCGCAGCCAAAGATGTTTCCAATGTGGACTTGAGGCCATATTGCATCGAAATCGAGAATTCCTTGCTTTGCAACACAACTGACGTTGCCTGGCCGCCAATACAATCAGGTAATCCCCGGCGCCGGAACACCCGTCAAAAGGAATCCAATAGCCAGCTAGGTGATTTGTTTGGCGGGGGGGAAGATGCTCCGCAAGTGTCGGCGGCCCAAATAAATCGTCACGTCTCTGCCCAGGCTTTGGGTGGATTACTTGCCATGCTTTATCACGGCGCCAGCCGTAGCGAGTTAGGGGTTAAGGTTTTTCAACTACTAACAGATTCTGTGCACAATCCAGATGGAACATTCATTCAAGACCCCATATTGGCAGAGTTGCCGAATTGGTTGAATGGAGGTGGACTTTCGGATCATTCACCCATTCCAGCTAGACTATATTGGGGGGCGGTGAACGCCCTTGTTGCGGCACAGGAAGAAAATCAATCATCACAACCTGTGGCCGTTGTACTGGAATACCTCGATGCTCAACTCACTCAGTTGACAGACGAGAAATACAGATCTCGTCTGGAGCGGTTGATCGCAGATATGCGAGGCTTTCTCGGCCTTGGCGGCGGGACTATTACTGAACTTTTCGAGCGCAACAAAGGTTCCCTATCACGACCATTGCTATTGTTCTGCTTGCGTGAACATTGCGTGGATCTGCTTGAATTCTCGCACCCTCTTTTGAGTGATGCCGAGTTTCTGCTTGCGGGCATACTATTCGGACTCCGGGATGGTTGGCTGAGGCTGCCTTACGAGATGAGAAACCAGGCACTGTCTGACTATGTCATGTACCGCATTTCGTGTGTCGCACATCAAAAACAAGGGGACGTTTTATCGCTCGCTGAAACGCCAAGCCCGCAACCTCTGCGTGCTCTCTTTCCCTCGGATGCAGATGCGTGGCATAAGAGCCAAACGAATGCTGCTATTGAAATCGCAAAAAGCAGCAAGTGGCGGGATTGCATCGAAATGATTGTTGCATCGGCTGACGGTTCTCCTCTAGATGAGCCAAAGCAGGAAAGCGGAAAATTCATTTTTCACGGGGAAACGACTTCAACAATTGAAATCAGGCATCAAGCTTTCTTAAAGCGTCTTGGGGAATGGCCACCAATCGACACAGAGTTGGAGCTCAAAATAAGGGGGTATCTAAATCCCAAGATAAAAGGGGAGATAAACTTAGTATGAGGATGATTCCCCGCGAGCCCCTGCATACTAATAGTGATGCGGAAAAGCGCGTATTTGATCAGTTGCGAGCAGCATTTTCTGGGCCAGACCAAATGGCCTGGTTTTCCATGCACTCACTCAATCTCCCTCGGCACGAATACAAACGATTCGGCGAGATTGATTTTATCGTATGTGGTCCTGATGGCCTGCTTGTTCTCGAGGTTAAGGGAGGCGGCGTGTCGTGCCGAGATGGAGTCTGGGTAACAAGGAATCGCTACGGTGAGACAGACCGGCTAAAGGAGTCTCCCTTTAAACAAGCCGAAGGTGCTCTGCATGGCTTAAGGAAAAAGCTCCCTCATCTGCTTGAGCCTGTTTTTGTTTCAGGTTACGGCGTAGTTATGCCAGATGTAGAAAACCTGCCCGAAAGCGCTGAGTGGGACCGCGCAGTATTTGCGGATGCCAAAGACTTCAAACAGTTCGAGAAGTGGCTGAGCCGACTCATCAAACACTGGAGTGCGAAAGATCCACGCAAACCACATGCGACATTCGAGCAACTGAAGCAGCTACAACAACTTCTGCGCCCCGATTTCGAGGCCGTAGTTCCGATGCACGTAACTGCTGGTGCGGTCGAGTCCCGGATTGCCCGACTGACGGAAGACCAACTACGCCTGATTGATGCAGTTGAAGCCAATGACCGCGTTATCTGTTCAGGCGGTGCGGGAACAGGGAAAACGATGCTAGGTCTCGAGTTGGCGAAGCGCTGGACTGCAGCCGGGATGACCGTTGCTATGACCTGCCATTCGCCTTGGCTGAAGAGTTTTTTGGACCGCGTCCCCTTGGCTGGATTAACGGTCTGCTTGTCTGACTCCATCCATCTCGCAGCAAGAAGAAACGGCATCGAGAAATTCGACGCCGTGGTCGTCGATGAAGGGCAAGACATCTTGAATATGGAGAGTCTGTCAAAGCTGGATGCGTACGTGAAAGGCGGACTTGATAAGGGGCGCTGGTGTTTTTTTCACGATATCAACAATCAATCTGGATTGTGTGGTGCATATGTACCTGATGCCTATGAATACCTGAGCATATTTGCGCCGACAAAAATACCGCTAAGAACGAATTGTCGAAATTCACTGCCAATCTTAAATCGTATCCAAGATGCGCTTCAGGCAGACATGGGCAATTCTGGTGTCGGAGACGGACCATCAGTTCGTGAGTCTTTTGCAAATGATCATCAAGAGGCAATCCAATTTATTGAGCATGAACTAGAAACTCTTACCGAGAAAGAGGGGTTCATGTATGGCGACATAGTCATTCTGTCTCATTTGCCATTTGCGGCTTCTTTGGCTTCCTCCTTGTCTCACCGTTGGCGCAAGTCGATTTCCATTCTGGATGGTGCTTCACCGCTCAGTTCAGTCAGACAGACCATCGGATTTGCCCAGATCCCGGATTTCAAAGGACTGGAGAGTGAGGTCATCGTGCTTGTCGATCTTCCTACACCTGGCTCCAGCGCAGACCTGCTCTCACTCCACTACGTGGGGATGAGCAGGGCTCGTGTGGTGTTAAGCATGATTACTGTTGTCGGCTCGTAGGGGAGCCGGCAAAGTTGCCGCTTTCGACGCGTATCCATAATCTGCGCGACACCAGGCATGAGTCTTCGATATGCGCATCTGGCGGACAAGATGCTGCATGAAGCCAGTTCGTTTGTGGGAAGTGCGGTGACTGATGCTGTTGCGGCAGCCAGGGCCAAGCTTAAGGAAGCGGAAGAGAAGAATGCCGAGCTTGAGGCGGTGGCTTGAGATGTTTTCAAAGTGACTCTAATTTGAAATCCGGAATGGCAATGGCCATTCCGGATTTTTTTGTGAGGCCTGGCGCTTGCAACGCTTGTTTTTCGATTTATTCATTGTGCTAATGACTATTCAAGCGGGTTGGTCATTGGAAAAATGACATTTCTCGACCAAACTGATGAACTTGAGCTTCGTATCATCTCGGATGCGCCGTCTTGATGAAGAAAGTGCTGAATCTCGGTCTGCAGCGCACATCCAAAAAACCAATTAGAAATGATTCAATGAGCACCAACATCTTCCAAAATATATCCAAGATTGAGGCCAGCCTTTGGGAAGCTGCTGACCAACTGCGCGCCAACTCCAAACTGACCAGTAGCGAATACTGCATGCCTGTACTTGGCGTGATCTTCCTACGCCATGCGACCAACCGCTATAACGCGGCCGTGCTATCTATCGAGGCAGATCAGGCTGCCGGCAAGATGCCCAAGCGACCCTTGGTGAAAGGGGATTTCATCAAACGTCGAGCCCTGCTTTTGCCTGAGACTTCTCGCTACGACAGCCTGCTCAAGTTGCCTTCCGGTAGCAATCTCGGTGCCGCGCTGGTTGACGCCATGAATGCCATCGAAGCCGATTTCGAGCCTCTGGCTGGGCAGTTGCCCAAGGATTACGATCGTTTCGACAACAAGCTGCTCGAAGACCTGCTACGCAATTTCGACTCGGAGGCGCTGCGCAAGGCGAGTGGCGATATTTTCGGGCGCATCTACGAATACTTTTTGATGAAGTTCGCCATGCAGGGTGCGCAGGATAACGGTGAGTTTTTCACCCCGCCCTCGCTTGTCCAGACCATCGTCAATATCATCGAGCCTGATCACGGTGTGGTCTTCGATCCGGCCTGTGGTTCAGCCGGTATGTTCGTGCAATCCAGCCATTTCATCGAGCATGAAGGTCTGGACACCATGCAGCGCGTCACCTTCTACGGTCAGGAAAAAACTGGCACTACCATTCGTCTGGCCAAGATGAACCTAGCCGTGCACGGCTTGGAAGGCGATATCCGCGAAGCAAATTCATTTTACGACGATGTGCATCGCCTGCAGGATGGCCGTGCCCTTTGGGGTAACTGCGATTTCGTAATGGCGAATCCGCCATTCAACGTCGATATGGTCGACGCTGAGCGTGTAAAGGATGATCGGCGTCTTCCTTTCGGTTTGCCTGGCGTAAACAAGGAAAAAAACGTTTCCAACGGCAACTATCTGTGGATTTCTTATTTCCACAGCTACCTGTCGGAGAAAGGTCGGGCCGGTTTCGTCATGTCCTCTCAGGCCAGCAGCGCTGGCCATGGGGAAAAGGAAGTCCGCCGCAAGCTGGTCGAAACCGGTGATGTCGACGTGATGATCGCTATCCGTCCAAATTTCTTCTACACCCGCACTGTCCCCTGTGAGCTTTGGCATTTTGACCGTAACAAATCGGTCGACCGCAAAGACCAAGTGTTAATGCTCGATGCCCGCCACATTTACCGCAAGGTCACGCGCAAGATTTACGACTTCAGCCCAGAACAGCAAGCGAACCTGACTTCCATCGTCTGGCTTTATCGCGGCCATCGTGAGCGCTTCGTCCAACTGGTCGAGCAACATATCGACAGCGCGATCAATGCGGCACAGGCTAGCTTCCTCGATGAATCCGGCGATACGCCCTGTGATCCGCTGGACGATTTCCGGTGGGCTTATGCCGAATTGCGCAATCTCATCACTCCGTTTGTCGAAGGCATGGGCGAAGCATCGCCGCACGCCAGCGCGCTGGCCGAATATTGGGATAGCACCAACGACCCTGTCGGCCAGATCGAAGCATTCCGCTTGTTTGCCGGAGATGTGCAAAAACACTGGAACCTGTCAGACGAAGGAATGGCCGGAGCGGTAGATGTACATGACCCCCAGCTTATGCCTCTGGCCGAGCAAAGCCGCAGCCTGATCGCCGCGCTTGATCACGCCTTTAAGGTCACTTCACGGACGATTGATCTGTGCGAAAAGGAACTGGCCGCCAAAGACAGCGCGAAGTGGAATAGCCGCGATATCAACAAGGCCCGCAAAGCCGCCGAAGCTTCTCGCCATGCGGCAATTGAGAGTCTGAAACAAGTCCGCTATTACCAACGCCACGCAGCCTGGCTGATCGAGCGCTTCCCCAATGCCGAAATGCAGGATGTACTGGGTTTGTGCAAAGTAGTGAGTCGCGCCGATATCGCTGCTGCCGACTGGAGCCTGACGCCCGGCCGCTACGTCGGCGTAGCACCAGCGGAGATTGACGAGGACTTCGACTTCGAGCAGACCATGCGTGATATCCATGTCGAACTGGCTGATCTGAACCGCGAGGCGGCGGAATTGGCGGCGAAGATCCTGGAGAGTTTTGAGGGGTTGGGGGCATGAGTTGGCAATCATGCCGACTAGGTGACGTGATGATGCTGAAGCGTGGTCACGATCTACCTGAACATGCGCGCCAAGACGGTGAGGTGCCTGTCGTTTCTTCGTCTGGCATTACTGGGTTTCACAAAGAGGCAAAGGCAAAAGCACCCGGTGTCATCACCGGTAGGTACGGAACCATCGGCGAAGTTTTTTTTCTTGAAGAAGATTATTGGCCATTAAATACCGCACTGTATGTCATCGACTTCAAAGGAAATGACCCTCGATTTTCCGCATATTTCCTACGAAATATCTTGAAAGGCTACCAAAGTGAAAAAGCGGCAGTTCCTGGGGTGGACCGTAATGTCCTTCATGAGATAAAGGTTCTTGTTCCGGACTACGAGATACAGTGCCGTATCAGTCGTACACTCTCTGCCTACGATGAATTGATTGAAAACAACCGGCGGCGAATGGCTCTGTTAGAAGAGTCGGCGTGGCTGCTCTACAGTGAATGGTTCGTCCGCCTCCGCTTTCCTGGGCATGGACACACTGATGTCATAGATGGCGTGCCCGAGGGATGGGAGAGAAGGGCGCTGTCAGAATTATGCGAATTAATTGAATACGGCTATACCGCCAGTGCGGATCGAGATCAGGTCGGCCCGAAATTTCTACGCATAACCGATATAGTTCCCGATGCGATTGATTGGTCCGAAGTTCCATACTGCCCAATTGAGGACCGCAGGCTGGAGAAATTTCGGCTTATTGAGGGAGATATCGTGATTGCTCGCACGGGGGCAACCGTTGGTTACGCAAAACGTCTTCATAAGCGTCATCCAGAATCGGTATTTGCATCGTACTTGGTGCGTCTGAGGTTACGTCCAGATGTGGACAATGTCATGGTTGGCATTTTCGTGGAGTCGGATGCCTACAAAAATTACGTCCAGTCGCGAATTGCAGGGGCAGCGCAGCCAAATGCAAATGCACGAGTTCTTTCTGCTGTAGAGATGCTGGTTCCGCCACAGCGCATTCAGAGAGAATTCCACGAATTTGTCGAGCCATTGATAGATGAACAAGAAGTGCTGCAACTTCAAAACCAAAAACTCTGCGCTGCTCGCGACCTTCTGCTACCTCGCCTGATGAGTGGCGAAATCAACGTTTGATTGAGAAAAACTCCATGAATGCACCCGTACAAACTGTAGCTTCTGCTCAACCTGAAACTCCTGTATTGCTTCAGCCGGACAACCACAACAAGAAATACGAGGCGTTGTTTGTCGAGATCGATACCGGTCAGATCAAGCTGCCGATGTTTCAGCGTGAGTTTGTCTGGGAAAAAGAACAGTCAGCCAAGCTGATTGACTCCATTCTCAAGGGCTTCCCGATTGGTACCTTCATTTTCTGGCGGACCAAGGAGGAGTTGCGCAGCTACAAGGAGGTGGGCAACCACAAGTTGCCGGAAACGCCCAAGGGCGACTATGTCCAGTACATACTTGACGGGCAGCAGCGGATTACTTCGTTGTACGCGATTCGCAAAGGCATTCGCATCACGAAGGATGGCAAGGAAGTGGATTACCGGGACATTTTCATTAACCTGGACCATGACCCGGTCAATGATGAGCAGATCGTGGTGACTGAGAAGGTTGCAGGTAAACACTATGTCTCGGTGCATGACGTTCTTAGTAAACCGCTCGGGACGTTCTATAAAACACTCGGCCATGAGCAAGCGGATCAGGTTGAAGCGTACAAAAATAAACTGACCAATTATGATTTTTCTACCATCACGATCAAGGACTATCCCATCGAGGTGGCTTGCGAGGTGTTCTCCCGCATCAACACCGGCGGCAAGGCGCTGACCGTGTTCGAAATCATGGTGGCCAAGACTTACGACGAAACCAAGGGTTTTGATCTTGCCGAAAAATACGAGCTCTTGCGCGATGGTTCGGATGAAGAAAAAGAGTGCCTGACCGCCGCCAAGTTCGAGACGCTGCCCGAGTCGATCATCATGCAGTGTGTGGCGGCCATTACCTTGCGAGCGGTGCGCAGTAAGGACATTCTGAAAATTCGCCGGGAAACCTTCATTGAAAACTGGGACCCGATGAAGGCCGCACTGTTCATGGCTATCGACTTTATTCGTTCAGAACTACGAGTGCCCGTTTCTCAGTTGGTGCCATATCCGGCTTTGCTAGTTCCGCTGACCTATTTCTTCCATTCCACGGGTAACAAAAAGCCGAGTAATGAACAGGTTCGATTGCTAGAGCAGTTTTTCTACTGGGTAGGGCTGACCGTACGCTACAACTCTGCAACGGAATCCAAGCTGAGCGAGGATTTCAACAAGATGGATTTGATCGTCAAGGGCGTGATGCCGAATTACTCAGGCACTGAGATTTCGATCGCTCCGCAAGCTATTGAGGAAACCTGGTTCTCGGCTGGTAATGCCTATTGCAAGGCAATTCTTTGCTTGTTGGCTTATCAGCAACCCAAGTCTTTCGATACCAATGGCATGGTTATATTGGATAATAGCAATCTGAAGATCGCCTCTAGCCGGAACTACCATCATTTCTTCCCTAAGGCCTACTTGGCGAATGCCGCGAAAGACAAGGAAGCGAATCTTATCGCCAATATCACGCTGATTGATGGGTACTCGAACAAGCACCGCATCGGAAAAAAAGCGCCAAGTGAATACGTCGGAAAGTTTGAAAAAAGCAACGCGGAATTGGCAGAAACACTCGAAACCCACCTGATCAAGGATATGGATACGTACGGCATCAAGTTGAATGACTACGACGCATTCGTTAAGAGCAGAGCACGCGCGATTGCCTTGGCGCTTAATGTGAAACTGATGTCAATGACCCTGGTACAGGCAGCGGAGGCGGAGAAGGTTGCATGACCATTGAGGATCAACATACCGACTTGAAATCGCTCCGGACTATAACCGGCAAGACTGCCGATTGGGCTGAGCTGGCGAAGGATTGCGTATGCTTCGCCAATGGCACTGGCGGTCGCTTGCTAATCGGTATTGAAGATGGCGAGGTGCTTCCGCCGGTTGGGCAATTGGTTCCTCAAGAATTAATTGATCGGTTGCGCAAGCGTATCGGTGAGTTGACGGTGAATGTGCAGGCGTTGCCCATTCTGAAGCGTGCCGACAACGGTGGCGAATTCATTGAGTTGGTGATTGATCGTTCGCCAAGCGTTGCTTCGACAAGCGAGGGGCGTTATTTTTTGCGAGTTGGCGATACTTGCCAACCGGTGTTGGGTGATGACGTGCTGCGTTTGGCCAATGAGCGACCGGGCCGCCCTTGGGAGTCGATGGATAGTGGCGTAGCTCGGGATGCAACTGATGCAACCAAATTGGCTCACTTCATCCTGGCAATTGATAAATCTGATCGGGTGAAAGCATCGGTCAAGGAAAAAGCCGCTGATGAATTGCTGACCCATTATGGTTTGGCGCAGGGGGCTACGCTGACCCGCCTAGGTGTGCTACTGCTTGGGACTGCTGCCGATCGGCGTGCGCTGGGTACTGCTCCACTTGTTCAGGCGATCAAGTACGACGAGCAAGGAAAAAAGGTCAACAAGTGGGTCTGGGACGATTGTGCGTTGTCACCGGTCGAACTAGTTGATTCGATCTGGCGCGATGTGCCAGATTTTCGTGAGAGTTACGAGGTTGCCGAGGGCTTATATCGGCGCAGCGTGCCAGCTTACGACGAGAAGGTGGTGCGCGAGTTGCTGGTCAATGCGTTGGTACATCGCCCCTACACCCAGCAGGGTGATATTTACCTGAATCTCCATCCAGAGCGCCTGGAGGTAGTGAATCCTGGCCGTCTGCCGTTGGGTGTGACGCCACGCAATATCCTGCATGCTAGTCGGCGTCGTAACGACGGACTGGCCCGTGTCTTCCATGACCTAGGGTTGATGGAGCGTGAGGGTAGCGGTTTTGACCTGATTTATGACCGCCTGTTGTCGCAGGGGCGCCCGGCGCCCGTGCCGGAGGAGGGGGCTGATTGGGTCAAGGTGACAATCCAACGTCGTATCTTGAAGCCTGAGGTGATGCGCTTGCTTACGGAAGCGGACGAACGCTTTCAATTGACTCAGCGCGAGCGAATCACGCTCGGCGTCTTAGCCCAATCGGAAGGGATGACGGCCAGAGAGTTAGGTGGGATGCTGGAAACAGAAGGGGCTGATGCCCTGGCAGTCTGGCTCGGGCGCTTACAGTCGTTTTCCTTGGTACAGAGCAGCGGCCGTACGCAAGGAACACGCTATTTTATCGATCCGAGCTTGCTGCGTGGTTCTGAACTCAAGGTTCCGACAACGCTGCTCCGCATTGAGCCTCACCGTTTGCTGGAGCTTGTTCGTGAGGATTTGCGTCGCTATCCAAATTCGAAAATTGGCGAAATTAGCCAACGCATTGGCCAGGAAGTGAACCGCTCGCAACTAAAACGTGCACTGGCAGAACTGGTCAGCCTCGCTGCTGTAGTCATGGATGGGCAGCGCAACGGGGCGCGCTATCGTCTGGCTGCAAAGAAATGACCCATCTTCATTTGGCTCGAATGTATCCAAATCGGGCTAATCGGTCGGCTATTCTGAGCCAAATGATTTGCAAATGCGTTCGTATCCAGTTGTTTCCTATGTTTTTTCCAATGTTTCAGTGCGTTCCTAATGAGCCAAATCTAAGCCAATATCCGAGCTAATCACCCATGGCCTATACCGATATCAACAACGAAGACCGCTTGGTCCAGCAAACCTTTGCCGATCATCTCGAAAAGGCGCTTGGTTGGGATAACGTTTATGCGTGGAACAAGGAAGTCTTTGGCCCTGAAGGTACGCTGGGTCGGGCGAGCGAGCGCGATGTCGTGTTGGTGCGTGATCTACGGGCTGCGCTGACGAAATTCAATCCTGCCTTGCCAGAAAGTGCGATCAACGAAGCGATAAGCAAGCTCACCTATCACGATTATTCACGTTCCTTGCTCCAGCACAATCAGGCTTTCTACCGTCTGATCCGCGATGGTGTGCCGGTGAGCTATCACGATCTCCAAGGCGTCTTGCGGCATGCCCAAGCCAAGGTGATTGATTTCAGAGAAGTGAGCAACAACCGTTTCCTGGCTGTGCGCGAACTGAAAATAACGGGGTTGCGCACCCCTAACTACAATCGTCGTGCCGATCTGGTTTGTTTCGTCAATGGCTTGCCGCTGGTATTCATTGAACTGAAAGCCGTCTACAAGAATATCCGCGCCGGCTTCGACGGGAATTTACGCGATTATCTCGACGAAAACGTTATTGCCCACGCCTTTCACCATAACGCTTTTGTGATTGTCAGCAATGGCCATAACGCTCGCTATGGCTCAATCACCAGTGCCTGGGAACATTTTGGCGAGTGGAAGCGGCTAGATGAGCGGGACAAGGGCAGCCTGGCTGCCGAGGTGTTGCTCAATGGCATGCTGGCCAAGGATCGCTTGCTCGACCTCGTTGAAAATTTCATTTTGTTTGATGCCTCTAAGGCTGGTTCGGTGCGCAAGGTGGTGGCACGCAACCATCAGTTGCTGGGAGTAAACCAGGCGGTAGCGGCGGTGGTTCGGCAAGAGGCATTAAAGCGTGAGTTTCCGCTGGGCGAGCGACTAAAGCATCGTGTGATCGAGTTGCCATTGTCACGAGGCGACCCTTCGGCCAATGAGTCGATATTGTCCTATCCGATAGCCGCTGAGCCGCTGGCGCCCACCTATCTACCCGAACAGGAACCCCAGACCTTGCAGCTTATTGAGCGGGCTCACCCAGATCTAGGGCGGCTGGGCGTTGTCTGGCATACACAGGGCAGCGGTAAGTCGTATTCCATGGCTTTCTTTGCTGAGAAGGTCCGGCGCACAGTGGAGGGTAATTTCACTTTTGTGCTAATGACTGACCGCGATGACCTGGATAGCCAGATCTACAAGACATTTGTTGGGTGCGGGGTGGCAGACGATCAGACGCCTCGTGCAGGATCGGGCAAAGAGTTGGAAAGTTTGCTCAAGCAGAATTACCGATACGTCTTCAGCCTGATTCATAAATTCAATCAAGAAGTGAAGGCGAGCGAGCCTTATAGCGATCGCGACGACATCATCGTGATTTCGGATGAGGCGCACCGTACTCAGGCTGGCAAACTTGCCCGTAACATGCGGCTGGCCTTGCCTAATGCGGCCTTTATCGGCTTCACCGGCACACCGTTGCTCAAGCACGACGAACTGACCAAGCGAATTTTTGGTGATTACGTTTCCCGCTACGATTTCAAACGCAGCGAGGAGGATGGGGCAACGGTTAAGCTGGTGTACGAAAACCGGGGCGAGAAACTTGGCTTGGCCCGGCTCGATCTGAACGAAAAAATAGCCAGTGCTGTCGATGCAGCCGACCTTGATACTGACCAGACTGCCCTGCTGGAAAAGCTGCTCGGCAAGGACTATGAGGTCATCACCGCCGACGAGCGCCTAGAGAGAATCGCTGCGGATTTTGTTGAGCATTGCACGACACGCTGGGAAGCGGGCAAGGCGATGTTGGTCTGCATCGACAAGATTACCTGTGCCCGCATGCTGATGCTGGTCGGACCCAAGTGGAAAGTGAAAGCTGATCTGGTTCGTGCAGAAGCGGAATCCAAATTGGTTGAGATTGCTGCCGCAGCGGATGAAGAAGCGAGGCAGCAACTGCATGCTAGACGTGATCGCCTGCTGGCAAAAGCGGCCTGGATGGATGAAACAATCATCGAGATCATCATCAGTGAGGCGCAAAACGAAGTAGCCGACTTCAAAAAATGGCATTTCGACATCATTCCGCACCGGGCTTGCATGAAGCAGGGCTTTGAGACTCCGGACGGCAAGCGGGTGGATGTCGAATCTGCTTTCAAGAACCCGCAGCATCCTTTTCGCATCGCGATTGTCTGCGCCATGTGGCTGACCGGGTTCGATGTTGAATGCTTGTCGACGCTCTACATTGATAAGCCGATGCGGGCGCACACGCTGATGCAGGCAATTGCCCGTGCCAACCGGCGTTATGCCGGCAAGGATTTTGGTTTGATCGTTGACTACAACGGCATGCTGAAAAGCTTGCGAGAAGCCCTCGCTCAATACGCGTTGGGCGATGATGGTGGCGCTGAGGAAATAGTCGCGCCATTGGAAGAGCGTGTGGTCGCCTTGCAGGATGCTATCGCGGTTACGGAGGCGCATTTGCTGAGCCTGGGATTTGATCCTGCACGCTTGATCGGAGCGAAAGGGTTTGCACGCATTCAGCTATTGGCTGACGCTGTTGAAGCCGTTTACACCGATGACGAATCCAAGCGCCGTTTCGAGATTTTGGCGCGGATCGTGTTCAGCCGTTTCAAGGCGCTGTTAGTGGAACCGTCTGCTCTGACCTATGCTGAGCGGCACGACAATATTGAGGCTATTTACAAGAAGCTAAGCGAGCGTCGCGACACATCCGACGTTAGCCAGTTGATCAAGGTGTTGCAGCGTATTGTTAATCAGGCAATTGCTACACAAGCACCGGGAGAGGATCAGGCAAAGGGCTTGATGGTTGATTTGTCGCAAATCAATATGGAAAAGCTGCGTGACGAATTCAGCAAAAAGGTCAGGCGCAAGGCGACTGTGATTGAGGATATCAGGAAGGTCGTCGAGGAGAAGTTGGCAATGATGCTAGCCAATAATCCGCTACGAATGAACTATGAAAAGAAATACCAGGAGATTCTAGCTGCCTATAACGCGGACAAGGACCGGGCGACCATTGAAGATACCTTCGCCAAATTGATCGACTTGGCGGGTGGCCTAGATGATGAACAGCGACGGGCTGTCGAATTGGGCTTAACCGAAGATCAGCTCGCACTATTTGATCTGCTGGGTAAGGCGTCCTTGAGTGGACCTGAGCGAGAGAAAATAAAACAGGAGAGCAGAGACCTGCTAGCCGAACTTCAACGTCTGATCGCTCCGCTAGAGCAATGGACTGAAAAAGAGCAAACCCAAGCAGAGGTTGAAGTATTCATTCTTGATCACGTCTATATGGCGTTACCTGAGCCTCCATACACTGCGGATGACAAGAAGGAAGTGGCCGGACTTGTCTATCAGCATATTTGGCAGCAAAGCGCGAATGGCCTTTTTGCATCAGCCCGGACTCAATCGTGAGATTGAAGTTTTTACAGTTTGCCATTTGGGAGAGCGCGACCGGAATGTCATCCGAACCTATGAGAGAAACGTACTTTCGTCGTAATCAAGTTAAAGCTGGCTGCCTAATCGGTGGGCAGCCGCATGCCACAGACTAATTACCCTCTCTGATTGGCCCGAATGTTATGTAGCAACATATAGGCGCTTACAAATTGCATTGCATCTGCTGCTGTGTATAGCGATACAACAGCTTGATGACGCCCTGCAGCTGCTGGATGTGCGGCAATCCCCGCCGCTACTTCAAGGAACTGACTCGTCAGGAGCTTCGCGCTATCGACCATGAAAAGCAGTGTGGATGAAAACGGCACCTGCCCAACAAATTCCAGGTGCCGCTGTTCGCTCATCCATCTCCACCATAGACGAATGTGCAGGCCAGCGGCATGCCTGTCAGCCGTCGTCACGATCACGGGCAGAAACAGGACATCCGTTTCGGAGGCGACGACCCTGATGCATCCGGATTGTTAAAGATCACCGTATCGCCCACGCGGGCAGCACTACGACCCTCTACATAGAGGGATTTTTGATGCTGGTTATTGCTCGAGTACGTGTCTGGCGTTAGATTGCATTCACTATTTGTCCAGTGACGTCGTTTGTACGATGGCTGAAAACTCGCGCAGGATTTCGGGATGGTTTTGGGATAGAAAGCGGATCACGGCTTCGTTGTCCAGCAACTTGGTCAAGTAACCCTTGGCAAGCACCAGATTGAGAACGTCCTGACCGTAGGACTGCTCGACCAATTTGAACTGCCCCTCGAGATTCGCCATTTCGCGCTCCATCTTTGCCATTTGATCGGGCGTGACGCCCTTTACTTTCTTTGCCACGCCCTCATTCACCAGCATGTTGCTGGGCGTTGCCGCCAGCAGCGCCTGAGCGTAAGACACAGTAATGTTGTTGGTGGCTACCATCAGCTCCACGCACTCCACTTGTCGGGTCGGTTTCATCTTGCGCAGTACTGGGCTCAAATTGGCCGAGAAATGCTTGTCCTTGAGTAGTCGAACCGCCTCGGCACAAATGCCATCCAGTAGGTTGATTTTCTTGGTGATGTGTTCGATGTCCAGTTCCAGCGATTTCGCCAAGCGTTCAGGCGTGACGCCGCGTTCCACGGCGCGACGGATCATGAAATGCTCCTGAATAGTCGACAGCCGGTTGATTCGGTTGTTGTAGGTGTAACTCTCATCGTCTTTGGCGACCAGAGACAGTGCACTGCTGAACCCCAATTCCTGGAGCGCGAACATGCGAATATGCCCATCCAACAGCAAGTACATGCCGGTGTCCTTGTCCGCTTTGGCGATGGTCAGGGGTTCAATCAAGCCGATGGCATCGATGGATGCAACGATCTGCTTAAATTTCCGGGAGTGTGCAAGACCTTCTGGCGGTTTGCGTGATGGCAGCAACTTGTCAAATGCAACCGTAATGGGTTCAGGAATAAAGCCGAGGTGCATTTGAGTCATGCAGCGTTCCCTCCGGGCCAAACGCGTTCAGCGATGTGCTTCGGCAATGACTCTAGCCCTTCAGCACGAAGCAAATTAGTGAAGTTTTCGTCAGCGAGGAGATGGCGCATCGCTTCCACCACAAACAGCAATCGCTGCTGCGCGAATTCTGCTTTCTTGACCATGAGCTTTTGGCGATCGACCTCCTTTTGGTAGGTGCGGACTAGGCTAGACGAGGTGACATCCGGAACATTTCGAGGCATTCCTCGGGCAATGGCCCGCCCCAGAGACCTTCGTTTCTCAATCACCTTGCGCGCCTGAATCAGGTGATTGCCGCGCAACTGGCCGTTCTCATACGCCTCCTGCAGAGCCGCTTGGATATCCTTGTCGTTGCTGCCGGCACCTGCAATGGTCAAGGCGGCGTTGAGTGGAATACGTCCTTGTTCGACTGCAATCAGCAGTCGCTCTTCACCATTTTTGAGTAGTTGCAAAATGCCATAGATGTAGTCCTCTCCGAGGCCTGTTTTCAGCGCGATCGCTTTCTTGTCGTAGCCTTGGTCACGCAGTTTTTCAATGCCTGCCAGCAGTTCCAGAGTACGTCCTTGGCGGCGAGCAATGTTTTCAGCCAGACTCATGATGAAAGCGTCTTCATCACTGACTTCGACCACCATCGCTGGAATCGTCGTTTCGCCCAGTGCTTTGAATGCGTTAAGTCTGCCCTCACCGCAAATCAGCAAGAATTTTTCATTGCCAGCCGCGTCGGTTCGCGGTGTCACGGTGATGGGTTTTTTCAGGCCGATATTCTTGATATTGCCCACGATATCCGCGAATACCTTTCCATTGCGGTCACGCGAGTTGAGTACCTCGATTTTGTCGATCGGGATCATTTGCAAGTTGCTGGATGGGCACTCTTTATTCATGCGGCTCTCCTAACCCGTATGCGTTCGGCCATGCCATAGAGGAAATCCAGGCTGTCGAACCGGTAACTCTCGAACTCGATTCCATTGTGTTCAGCCAAGCTGATGCGTGGTTGGCCGAAATCCAGTTGCGGCAGGAGGTAGTAATCGAGGGCGGTTTGGTTGGAATGGTCCAGGCGCACCGCCACTGTGATGTCCGGCCGCAGGCTGGTATCGAAACGGACCTTCCACCGATGACCGCCGGCCTCGGTGGTGTGGCAGCGAACCACCACCACTGAAACGCTGAACTCTTGATTGACTCGTAGCAGATCGGTCGCCGGATCGCGGACGACCTGTCCGCCAATTTCTCTGATTTGCGCCTCCGTGTCTGCCACGATGACAGGATGAATTCGGCGCAGGAGGCGATTGACCTCCAGGTAGTGATAGTCCCGGTCGGGCGTAAAGCCGACCATCTGGTAGGCGCGTATCAGACTGCCAAAGCGATTCATATAGACAGCGGCCGAAGGCATGTTTTCGGTCTCGTCGATGATCAATCCTGACAGGAGCCCGCGATTCTCGTAGAGGGCACGCAGTCGCTCGATCAACTCCTCGTCGCTATAGCGCCGATTCCGTTCTCGGATAATTCCCTGTGCCGTGTAAAACAAGTCAGGTTGAACGATGGGCTCGAAGGCCGCTTCCTTTTTGATCCACATCTCACTGGGATTGGCGACCCTCGTTTTCTTGAGCTTGAAGGAGATCCGGTTGTAGACGTTGTTGCCGATGTACTTCTCATTGGTCAGGATTTCCTGGACGGTGGCACGGGTCCATTCGCGTCCCAGGTCGGTTTTCACCTTCATGCCGTTCAGGCGGCCGGCGATCTCGGATGTCGAGATGCCGTGATCGATAAACCATTGGTAGATCAGATTGACGGTGCGAACCTCGTCGTCCGGGCCGGGCATCAGGATGACGCGGTCGGTCTGCAGGCTCTTGTGCTCGCCGCGCGCAAGCTCGCTTTTCACTGATCCGTTCTGATCGACCAGGATGCGGCGCAGGCCATAGCCGGCCGGGCCGCCCTGGCGATAGCCGAGTTCGATCAGTCGGCACTGGCCAGCGAATACCTTGGTCGATAGTTCCCGGCTGTATTCACCAGCCATTGCCCGTTTGACGCCTTTGACGATGGTCGAGACCGGTGAGCCATCGTTCTCGAACTGCTCAGCACAGTAAGCGACCTGAATGCCGGCACGACGGCAGATGTACTCGTAGTAAGCACTCTCATCGGCATCCTGGAAACGCCCCCAGCGGCTGACGTCGTAGACCAGGATGATCTGGAAGTCCGCCACCCCGGCTTCGACATCCTTGATTAGCTGCTGCAGTGCCTGCCTGCCATCGATGCGCAGACCACTCTTGCCGGCATCAGTGTAGGTCTTGATGATTTCGATGCCGCGTCGGGCTGCATATTCACGAATCTTGTCGGCCTGATTTTCGGTTGAGTACTGCTGGTGCTCGGTCGACATACGCACGTATTCAGCGGCCCGGAATAGGGATGCCTGGGTTTGCCCCTCGCCACTTGTGTTTTCTTGTTCTTCCATCGCCGAGGTCGCCCCTTTGCATACGAAACGCTGCCTCTCGATCGTCGGGCATCGTGTCAGAGACGGTTGCGCTGAAGATCGAGAATGTACGCGCCGGAAGTTATCAGCCCGGCGCGGCATTTTCTATCACGTCCTCATTTGCAATCGGACGTCGACAATTACTTAAGGGATTGATAGGACAGTGATTTCAACGATCAACTCGTATTCATTTGCAATCACGTCGGCAATGACCGGGATGAGCCGGTAACGCCCTGAAGGCAACGGGGAAAACTCCGGCAACTCGTATACATTTGCAATCGCAGGGTTTCTGGACCGCTGATTGCGGGTCTGCTGTAGATTCCGGTTGCGGTCGGCGTAGTCCGGATTGGCCTGGCGATATTGCTTCCAGTAGTCAGGATGGTCGTTTCGCCACTGTTCGATCTTTTGCGGTTCGTTGCCTTGATAGTCAGCGTCAACCTGCCGTTTTTCTTCCAGCCACCGCCGGCGACGCTCGCGTTGGCATTTTGGGGACGAACAGTAGGTTTGGGTGGGAACCTTGGGATGAGACTGAAACGCTTTGCCACAGGCTTTGCATTGCTTGGTCATGATGCACTCCATTCAAAGATTGAAATGGAACGTGCGTGACCGGGCCGCCTTCGGCCGGGAAGGGTATTACCGGGTGGGCGTGCTCCTGCACGCCCGTTCCGACCCATCGGGTCAGAAGTCAATCACCCGATGTTTCGCAACACTACGGTATAAGTCGATGAAATGGGTGTAATCGGGTGTGAGAATGGTTTTCTGCTTTATTGGGTGTAAATGGGTGTAGTATTGGTTCGTGCTAAAAACCGACTCCATCCAGATCACCCCGGAGATCTTGAGCCTCATTGCCAAGATCGACGAGTTCAAGGGCGCTTGGCGTGCCTTGGGTACGCTCGCGCCGGACCGCCTATCGGCTCTGCGTCGCGTGGCTACCATCGAGAGCATCGGCTCCTCCACCCGCATCGAGGGCAGCAAGCTGTCCGATCGGGAGGTGGAACAGCTACTGTCGAACCTGGAGATCAAATCTTTCGCCACCCGCGATGAGCAGGAAGTGGCTGGCTATGCCGAGTTGATGGACTTGGTGTTCTCGTCGTGGCAGGACATCCCGTTCACCGAGAACCACATCAAACAGTTGCATCAGATCCTGCTGCACCATAGCGAGAAGGACACTTGGCATCGCGGCAATTACAAAACCAACTCGAACAGCGTTGCCGCTTTCGACGAAACCGGCGCGCAGATCGGTATTGTTTTCCAGACCGCGTCACCCTTCGATACGCCTCGCCTGATGACTGAGTTGGTGGCCTGGGTTAACCAGGAGCGGGAGACTGCGCGACTGCATCCACTGCTGATCATTGCCCTGTGCGTTGTCGTTTTCTTGGAGATCCATCCCTTCCAGGACGGCAACGGGCGGCTCTCTCGGGTGCTGACCACGCTCATGCTGCTGCAGGCCGGGTACGCCTATGTGCCGTACAGTTCGTTGGAAAGCGTGATCGAGCACAGCAAGGAAGCCTACTACTTGGCGTTGCGTCAGACGCAAGGCACGATCCGCACGGAGTCACCGAACTGGCAGCCGTGGCTAGTGTTCTTTCTACGTTCCTTGGCCGAGCAGATGCGGCGTCTGGAGAAGAAGGTCGAGCGCGAGAAGATCGTGCTGGCGGCCATGCCTGAGCTGCAGCTACAGATCGTCGAGTTCGCCCGCGAGCATGGTCGCGTGACTATTGGCGATGCCATCAAGTTGACCGGCGCTAGCCGGAATACGCTCAAGCAGCATTTTCGTACCCTGGTCGAACGCGGCACGCTGAACCAGCATGGCAGTGGCCGAGGGGTTTGGTACGACCTGCGCTAATTCAGGACTGCATCCGGTCCAAGTGTATCGGTGGTGATTGCAGATTCGAGCTATTCAAAACTCGGACTTAGATTCGCATTGAACAGCCGTTCTGTTTTCTCGGACCGGAGTTTTTCCGGTCTTGAGGCAGGAAAGCGTGCACGAAAATCGGTAAAAACCTCATCCCTCACCGAAATGGCTGCTTTCCAATACTTGTTGTCTCTGAACGCTAGTTGGTTTTTGGGAGATCTGTTATAGTCAACAAATTGGCTGTTCCTGAATTGAAAATCCGCGTGTCCGTGGTTCGATTCCGCGATTGGCCACCACCGCATTTCCCTTGTAATTCAAGGATAAAACGCCAATCCTAAACGGGTTGGCGTTTTGCATTGTGGCACCGCAGTCAGAGGCCCCGGCTTGTACCGGTGTGAACGCGTTCTTCCTGAAGTTCCCTTCACCTGTTTTGCGCCATTGTGGCGATTAGGAGGCCTCTTGGCCAAACCAAACTACCAGTTCGAAAAGCGCCAAAGAGATCTCGCCAAGAAAAGCAAACAGGAAGAGAAGCGGCGTCAGAAGCTCACAGACAAGGCGGCTGAGCGTGTGAATGAGGACGTTGCGATGAATTCCTCCGACTCGCTCTCTCCCGGGCCTGCCGTCAACGAGTCTCCCAAAACCTGAGGTCCTGTTTGGTCACCAAGACAAACGTTCGCATCGAGGCCATGTTGCCGGAGTATTCAGGCAGGGTTCTCGAGATGGCAGAAGCACTGGGTTTGCCGCAAGGCGTGGAGGCGGAATTTGCCTTGCAGCTTGGGGAGGGAGGGCTGCAACTCCAGGCGCTCGGTCCGGATGCATGCGGGCCGGTACGCGTTGATTTCCTTGATGGGGCCGTCGCCCATCGCCGACTGCATGGCGGTGGCAGCGGCCAGATGATTGCGAAGGCGGTTGGTATCCAGTCGGGTGTACGGCCGGTGGTTCTGGACGCGACAGCTGGTTTGGGACGCGATGCCTTTCTGCTCGCCCAGTTGGGTTGCCATGTGACTTTGATAGAGCGGCATCCGCTCATCGGCGCGTTACTGGCTGATGGCATGGGGCGCGCGCGGCTGGATGAGGAGGTCGGGCCGATTGTTCAGCGCATGGATTTGCGGCTTGGCAATGCCATAGAAATTATCCAGGAATGGTCCGGTGAACCACCACAAGTCATCTACCTTGATCCGATGTTCCCGCATCGGGACAAGCGCGCGCTGGTCAAGAAGGAAATGCGTGTCTTTCGCCCGCTGGTAGGTGACGATGATGATGCCGCGCTGTTGCTGGCGGCCGCATTGGCGCTGGCAACGCATCGCGTGGTCGTCAAGCGACCGCGCAAAGCGCCAAATGTGGATGGCGGGTTGCCTGGCTATGCCCTGGAGGGAAAGTCTTGTCGTTATGATGTTTATCCCAAAAAGGCGCTGAAGCCCAGGCCATGACATTTCGGGATCTGGCCCGGTGTGCCGTAGAGCCGTCTTTGCCGATCAGCACGGCAATGACATGTTGCGGTAATATTTGATCGGCACAATGCCGGCTTTTCGAAGAGGCTACATCATGGAATTGCTCTTGTGGCGGCACGCCGAAGCTGAAGATGGCGAAGACGACATGAAGCGGCGTCTGACCGAGCGCGGCGAAAAGCAGGCGCGGATGATGGCGTCCTGGATTCGTGAGCGCCAGCCCAAGGACCTTCGTATTATCGTCAGCCCGTCAGTGCGCACTCAGCAAACGGCAGAGGCTCTGAAACTTCCCTTCGAAACGCTACGCAAGATTGGTCCGGACGCCTGCGTATCGGAGCTGATCGCGGCGTCCGGTTGGCCGGCCGCCCGGGGTTCCGTGCTGATTATTGGTCACCAGCCGTCGCTGGGCCGTATGGCGTCGCTGTTGCTGGCCGGGCAGGAGTCCGAGTGGAGCATCAAGAAAGGTGCACTTTGGTGGTTGAGCAACCGTGTTCGCCGGGGTGAAACCCAGACCGTGCTCCGGGCTGCGATCCCGGTTGAAATGCTGGACTAGACAAGGGGTCGGCTTTGCCGTGAAATAAGCTCTTTGCATCAATGGATGGAGAGAGAGATGGTCACCAGAAAAAAAGCAACAATACATTCGCCGAGCGCTGTAGCGAATTCAGCCATGCCCAAGCCGGGGCGCCGGCGCAAGGTGGCCAGTGGCGATGTGGCGCCGGCGCTGACCCCGCAAGGTATCGAAGGTTTTACCGTGAGTGCAGCCGTTGATGGCGCCCAGGAATCAAAAATGGGGGCGATGCGTGACGTCATTGCGGGTATGCCGGTGGAAGAATCGGTCGCGTTGCTCAAGGGGCTGCTCAAACAGCAAGGCGTTGCCGCCAGCGATTTGCCGATCAATCCGGATGATGAACTGGCCAAGGACTGGCGCGATGGTGGTTATCCCTATCTGAACCTGATGCAACGCCGCAATTATGAGCGGCAGAAATACCGTCTGCAGGTCGAGCTCCTGAAGCTCCAGGCGTGGGTCAAGGAAACCGGGCAGAAGGTCGTGATCCTTTTCGAAGGCCGCGATGCAGCGGGCAAGGGGGGCACCATCAAGCGTTTCATGGAACACCTGAATCCTCGTGGTGCCCGCGTGGTTGCGCTGGAAAAGCCCAGCGAAATCGAGCGTGGCCAGTGGTATTTTCAGCGTTATGTGCAGCACCTGCCGACCAATGGCGAGATCGTCCTGTTCGATCGCTCCTGGTATAACCGGGCGGGTGTCGAGCGCGTGATGGGGTTTTGCAATGCGCAGGAATACAGCGAGTTCGTGCGCCAGGCGCCGGAATTCGAGCGCATGCTGGCGCGCAACGGCACGCATCTGATCAAGTTCTGGTTCTCGGTCAGCCGCGAGGAGCAGCGCCGCCGTTTTGGCGAGCGCAAGGTGCACCCGCTGAAGCAATGGAAGCTGTCACCCATCGACTTGGCCTCGCTGGACAAATGGGATGATTACACCAAGGCCAAGGAAGCGATGTTCTTCCACACGGATACCGCCGATGCACCGTGGACGGTGATCAAGTCAAACTGCAAGAAACGCGCGCGTCTGAATGCCATGCGTTACGTGTTGCACAAATTGCCGTACAACAACAAGGATATGACGCGCATCGGCAATCTGGACCCGCTGATCGTCGGTCGCGCCAATGTGGTTTACGAGCGTGGCGAGCAGCAGGGCGTACCGATTCTGTAAATTTGGCCCGTCGGGAAAATTTTGTTTTCGGCTTTTTTTTTCCGGTTGACCGCAGCAAGCGGGTTTTCCGGATCGGGGGCTAGCTGACGACGTAGGAGGCGCCGCCGGTGGCGATGAGCAGGCCGGCTTCGTTCTCCAGCGTCATTTGCACCGAGGCGATGCGGCCGCCGAGACGGGTAATCCGTCCGGTGGCCGTAAATTTTTTGCCGACCCCTTGGTGCAGGTAATCGGTGCGCAGATCGATGGTGCCGATACGACCGAAACGCTGGCTGACCTGATCCGTGTTTTCGCTGTTGAATTTTTCGGCGACGGCAACCGTCACCGCCAGTCCGCCAACCGTATCAAGCACCGTGGCAATGACGCCGCCATGCAGGCGGCCGTGCTGGTAATGGCCGATCAGATCCTGACGCATGGCAAAGCTGATTTTCGGCGCGGCCGGGTCAAGCGATTCGACGCGGAAGCCCAGGAGTTCGTTGAAACAGAGACGGTGCTCGAAAACGTAGCGCAGCGTGATATCGAGATGGTTTTGCTCTTCAGGTGAGCGGTGGGGCAAAGGGACGTTGGGCATCGGAGCGAATCAATGAAAAGGGGCGACGACGTTGTCGTCCCCAAAGTCTACGCCAAATCCGCCATCTCCCGCGCCTTGCCGGGAGGCCTGAAATTGTTGATGTGCTTAACGGGGTACAAAACGCGCATTGAACGCGATGGTGACCCGCTCGATCTCGTCCTCGTTGGGGTAGACCCAGTGACGCAGCCACGACGGGAAGAGTAACAACATCCCGTCCGCCGGTTTGATCGTGAATTTGCTCATGAAGCAGAGGGCATCCTTGATGGTAGGGACTTGCAGATTGGTTCGACTGTCGAGCAGCTCGATGCTGCCGCTGCGCTCGCTTCGTCCATCCGGGACGCGCACGTAATAGCAGCCGGACCAGGCCCAGCCGGGATGGTCGTGCGGCGTGTTGAAGCCGCCCTTGCCGTTGATATTGATCCAGCCCTGAACTTGCGCAGCCATGGCGGCCAAATCAAAGTTGGGTGAAATGCGCAGGGTGGCCTGGCGGACGGCTTCAAGGAGGTGAGTTTGCAACTCGCTGCAGCCCGGCTCGGTCCGGTCAAAAAAATTATCGGCCGAATGCCAGCCGTTCTGGTTGCTCCGTTGCTGCCCGTCGCTGCTGGCACGCAGGGCGAAAGCCTCTTCAAGCAGGCGAGCATTGAGGGCGGCGGCATCAGGCAGGTTGAATACAGCAAGCGGGGTGAAAAACAGGGGCTCAAGGGCGTCGAGGCGCAGGGTACTCATGCACAAACTTTCTGGCTTTGGGAAAAAAACGGAAAAGGGCCACGGCAATGCCGCGGCCCTGCATGCTGCTTTACTGATGTGACGCTAAGATTACTTGGTGTTGCGGCGACGAGCGGCGAAGCCGATCATGCCCAGACCGGCCAGCATCATGGCGTAGGTTTCGGGTTCCGGTACGGCAGCCATGACCAGCAACTGGCCACCTTCGACCATGGCAGTCGGGTCGCTCAGACCAAGGCTGGCGGCTGAGGCGTGGTCCTGGGCAACCAGCAGGCTGTACTGCTTGCCATCGTTGCGGCCGAGGATGTTGGTGATGTCGATGACACCGGAGGTTTCTTCATCCTTGGTATGGGTGCCGGCGACAAAGCTGCCGTTGGTGACATCGCCGAACAAGGCCGGATCGAACTTGCCCATCATCGTCATCTTGCCGGTGATCGGGTCGAAATTCCACACCTTGCCATTGTGTTCGGCGTTGCCGACGTCTTCGAGGATGGTCAGCGTGCCATCCTTGTTGACGGCGATATTGTCGAACATATTTGGCTTGGTTTCGCCCACGCCACCCAAATTGGTACTGGTATCAATCAGCTTCTTGATCGAGCCGCCGGCATCCGGGTTGGAAATGTCGTCGAAGTTCATGGCCCACAGACGGGTGCCGCCTTTCTGGGTCTGGCCGGTCAGCTCGGTCTTGTCGAGCTGGTCGGTGGTGACGAAGTAGTAGGTCTTGCCATCTGCACTCCAGGCGCCATCTTCCGGACGCGAGAAGGTCGTGGATTTGGTGGCATCCAGCGTGAAGCGGGCGCCATCAGCAATACTGGTGGTGCGGCTCGTTGCGTTGCTGATTTCGCTAGTGATGCCGACAACATTGACAAACTTGGTCGTGCCGTTGGTCAGGCCGGCCTTGTCGACATCGGTGCCGGTGGCTTGCTTGGTTCCCACATAAACCGCCAGAGCGTTGTTCATCATGCCGGTGCCGCCATCGTTATTGCCGATGACCACGGTCTTGTTCTGGGCGAACGGGTTGGCCAGCAGGTTTTCCCAGCCGCCGGTAGCGCTTGTGCCGGAACCGTTGGTGGATTGATTCATCTTGCCGAGAACAAAAGTGCTGCCTTTGTCAGCACCGGTGGCGACGGTCGCCAGGGCGCGTCCATTGGCGCCGCCTTCTTCGCCATTCAGGAAAATGCGGGCGGTCGTACCGACGCCGGTGGCGGCGTTGTAAAAGGCCGTGCTCTGGGCGAGATCGGCCGAGCAGAAACGGTTGAACGAGACGCCTAGGCTGGCAACGGTGCTCGATTGCTGCGTGCTGGCATCCCAACCATAGACATTCTTGATCAGGTCGCCGCCGGAAACGACTTGCAGGGTGGATTTGTTGATGACCCATTCGGATATGAAGGAGCCAGCGCCCAACACGCCATGAGCGGCAGCCCCGGAGCCGGCGCCAAATTCATGATTCATCAGGACGGTGAAGGTGCCGTTCCCGTTGTCGTAGGCGCCGAGACCATCGGGCAGCCCCACCATGCGGTAGTTGCCAACCGTATCACCGGTGGTCAGCACGGAGGTGAATTCGACGCCCGGTGCAACGGCTTGCAGGTAGGCGTCCTGTGAACTGCTCACGCCCTGGGCAGCGTAGGACTGGCCGGCGGACATGACAGCAAGAGCGCTGGCGACGGCAGCGGTGATGTATTTCATTTGCATTGGATGCTCCTGGGTGATCTGGTTTTCGGGAAAGGGGAGCACTTGGCGTAAATTTCGTGAACGACACATACCAACCGTCGTCCGATATTTACAGAACGCACCCCCGTGTCATCCATGATGCAAGCGGGTTATTACAGAGTAATTTAAGTCAGGTTAAGCAACGTGCTACGGAATGCCATGCAGACGAAAAAAAGGCGACGAGTCATTTGACCGTCGCCCTGGTGTTTCCGGCCGGTGTCGGGAGGGTTACTTTTTACGCGGTGCCGGCACGTCCGTACAGGTACCGTGCGCCACTTCGGCCGCCATGCCCACCGTTTCACCCAGTGTCGGGTGCGGGTGGATGGTCTTGCCGATATCGACCGCATCGCAGCCCATTTCGATGGCCAGGCAGACTTCGCCGATCATGTCGCCAGCGTTCGGGCCGACGATGGCGCCGCCGATGACGCGATGCGTTTCGGCATCGAAGATCAGCTTGGTGAAGCCGTACTCGGCCCCGTTGGCGATGGCGCGACCGGAGGCTGCCCACGGGAACTTGGCGGACTCGATCTTGCGGCCTTCTTCCTTGGCTTGCGCCTCGGTGTAGCCAACCCACGCCACTTCCGGGTGGGTATAGGCGACACCGGGAATCACCGTGGCATCGAATGCAGCCTTGTGGCCGGCCGCGACTTCGGCCGCGACGTGTGCTTCATGCACGGCCTTGTGGGCCAGCATCGGGTTACCGATGATGTCGCCGATGGCGAAGATGTGCGGCACATTGGTGCGCATCTGCGCATCGACGTTGATGAAGCCACGGTCGGTGACGGCCACGCCCGCCTTGTCGGCGCCGATCTTCTTGCCGTTCGGCGAGCGGCCGGCGGCTTGCAGGATCATGTCGTAACGCGTGGCATCGACATTCGGTGCGCCTTCGCCTTCGAACTTGACCCACAGGCCGTCGTCCTTGGCGTCGACTGCGACGGTCTTGGTCTTTAGCATGATCTTGTCGAAGCGCGGCAGGTTCTGCTTTTCCCAGACCTTGACGGCATCGCGATCCGGGCCCTGCATCAGGGCATCGGCCATTTCCACAACATCGACCTTGGTGCCCAGCGTCGAATAGACGGTGGCCATTTCGAGGCCGATGATGCCGCCGCCGATGACCAGCATCTTCTTCGGCACGAAGCGCAGTTCAAGCGCCCCGGTCGAGTCGACAATACGCGGGTCTTGCGGAATGAAAGGCAAATGCACGGCAGCTGAACCGGCCGCGATGATGCATTTCTGGAACTTGATGACCTTCTTGGCGCCGGTCTTGCCCTGGCCAGCACCGTCGGTGACTTCAACCTCGATGTGATACGGATCGAGGAAGGTGCCGAAACCGCGCACGATGTCGACCTTGCGGCCCTTGGCCATGCCGGCCAGACCACCGGTCAGCTTGCCGACGACTTTGTCCTTGTGGGCGCGCAGCTTGTCGATATCGACGCTCGGTGCGGCAAAGCTGACGCCGAGATCGGCCATGTGATTGGCTTCGTCCATCACCGCAGCGACGTGCAGCAGGGCTTTGGACGGAATGCAGCCAACGTTCAGACAAACGCCGCCCAGCGTTGCGTAACGCTCGACGATGATGGTCTTCATGCCGAGGTCGGCGGAACGGAAGGCGGCGGAATAGCCGCCGGGGCCGGCGCCGAGGACGAGCATTTCACATTCAAGATCGGCACCGCCGGCATGACTACCGGCGACCGGCGCCGGCGCAGCTGTGGATGGCGCTGCAGCCGGTGTTTCAGTTTTCGGCGGATTTTCCGGGTTGACCGCAGCAGCACACGCTTTCGACCTTGATCAACAGACTGCCTTCGGCCACCTTGGCGCCGAGCTGAACCAGCACTTCCTTGACCACACCGGCGACCGGTGACGGCACATCCATCGTCGCCTTGTCCGATTCCAGCGTACAGATCGCGTCATCCACCTTGATGGCGTCACCAACCTTGACGAACAGGTCGATGATCGGCACTTCAGCGAAATCGCCGATGTCGGGGACTTTGACTTCTACCAGATTGCTCATGGTCATTCCCCCTTACAGCGCGACGCGACGGAAGTCGGCCAGCAACTGAGCGATATAGACATTGAAGCGGGTCGCTAGGGCGCCGTCGATGACGCGGTGGTCAGCCGTCAGCGACAAGGGCAGGGTCAGGCGCGGCACGAACTGCTTGCCATCCCAGACCGGCTTCATGGCCGACTTGTTGACCCCGAGAATCGCGACTTCAGGTGCATTGACGATCGGTGCAAAGTAGGTGCCACCGATGCCGCCCAGGCTGGAAATCGTGAAGCAGGCGCCCGACATGTCGGCCGGCTTCAGCTTGCCGTCGCGGGCTTGCTTGGCCATTTCGCCGGATTCCTGCGCCAGTTCGAAGACTGACTTCTTGTCGACATTCTTGACCACCGGTACAACCAGGCCATTCGGCGTGTCTGCCGCAAAGCCGATGTTGAAATACTTCTTCAGCACTAGATTGTCACCGTCGAGGGACGAATTGAATTCCGGGAATTTCTGCAGACCCTTGACGCATGCCTTCATCAGGAAAGCCAGCATGGTCAGCTTGGCGCCGCCACCCTTTTCGTTTTCCTTGTTGAGCAGCACGCGGAAGGCTTCGATGTCGGTGATGTCGGCATCTTCGTGATAGGTCACGGCCGGGATCATCACCCAGTTGCGCGACAGGTTCTGGCCGGAAATTTTCTTGATGCGCGACAGCGGCTTGACCTCGACCTCGCCGAACTTGGCGAAATCTACCTTCGGCCACGGCAGCAGATCGAGCCCGCCGCCAAGGCTGGCACCGCCAGCAGCGGCAGCAGCCGGGCCGGCTACGGCGCCGGACATGACGCCCTTGACGTACTTGGTCAGGTCTTCCTTGACGATGCGGTTCTTCGGGCCGGTGGCCGGTACCTTGGACAGATCGACCCCGAGTTCGCGGGCATAGGCCCGGACGGACGGCGAAGCATGGACCTTGGCGCCAAGCGGCAGGGCCGGGGCCAGCGCTGCCGGTGCTGCAGCGGCAGCAGCCGCCGCCGGCGCAGAAACCGGCGCGGCAGCAGCCGGTGCGGGAGCGGCAGCTTGTGGTGCCGCAGCAGGGACGGCTGCACCGGCACCCGTTTCAATCTTGATCAGAACCGTGCCTTCGCCCACTTTGGAACCGAGCTGGACCAGCACTTCCTTGACCGTACCTGCTGCCGTGGAAGGAACATCCATCGTCGCCTTGTCGGATTCCAGCGTGGCGATGGCATCGTCAAGCTTGATGGTGTCGCCGACCTTGACGTAAAGCTCAATGACCGGCACTTCGGCAAAATCGCCGATATCCGGCACCTTGACTTCAACCACGCCGCCGCCGGCAACCGGCGCAGCAGCGACCGGTGCGGCAACAGGGGCTGGTGCCGGTGCGGCGGCTTGGGCTGCCGGTGCAGCAGCCGGTTCGGCCGCAGCACCACCGGTTTCAACCTTGATCAGCAAGGCGCCTTCGCCGACTTTGGAGCCGAGCGAAACCAGCACTTCCTTGACGACGCCGGCGACGGTGGAAGGAACATCCATCGTGGCCTTGTCGGATTCGAGGGTGACGATCGCGTCGTCTACCTTGATGGTGTCGCCGACTTTGACGAACAGGTCGATGACCGGAACTTCGGAAAAGTCGCCGATATCGGGGACGGTGACTTCAATGATTTGGCTCATGTTGTCTCTCCCTTAAACGCTCAGCGGATTCGGTTTGTTCGGGTCAAGGTTGTACTTGACCAGAGCGGCGGCGACGACTTCGCGCTTGATTTCGCCGTTGTCGGCCAGCGCCTTGAGGGCAGCCAGCGTCACCCAGTGACGATCGACCTCGAAATGGTGGCGCAGCTTCTCGCGGGTATCCGAACGGCCAAAGCCATCGGTGCCCAGCGTGACGTACGGTGCCTTGACGAAGGGGCGGATTTGCTCGGAGAACAGCTTGATGTAGTCGGTTGAAGCAACGACCGGGCCCTTGGCGCCAGCCAGCTTTTGCTCGACATGCGACAGCTTCGGCTCTTCCAGCGGGTGCAGCATGTTCCAGCGCTGCGTATCAATCCCGTTGCGGGCCAGTTCGTTCATGCTGGTACAGCCCCACAGGTCGGACTCGACGCCCCAGTCCTGCTTGAGCAGGTCGGCAGCGGCGATGACTTCGCGGAAGATGGTGCCGGAGCCGAGTAGCTGAACGCGCGGGCCGGCCGATTCGCCGCCCTGCTTGAACAGGTACATGCCCTTGATGATGTCGGCTTCCGAGCCAGCCGGCATTTCCGGGTGCTCGTAATTCTCGTTCATCACGGTGATGTAATAGAAGACGTCTTCCTGCTCGACGTGCATGCGGCGCATGCCGTCCTGGGTGACGACGGCGACTTCGTACTGGAAGGTCGGGTCGTAGGAGATGCAGTTCGGGATCAGGTTGGAGAGGATCAGGCTGTGACCGTCTTCGTGTTGCAGGCCTTCACCGTTCAGCGTCGTGCGACCAGCGGTACCACCGATCAGGAAGCCACGGGCGCGTTGGTCGCCCGCTGCCCAGCACAGGTCAAGAACGCGCTGCATGCCGAACATCGAGTAGCAGATGTAGAACGGAATGGTCTGGACGTTATGCACGGAATACGAGGTGGCGGCAGCGATCCAGTCGCTCATCGCGCCGGACTCGTTGATGCCTTCCTGCAGCACCTGACCGGTCTTCGATTCCTTGTAGAACATCAACTGGTCGTGGTCTTCAGGCACATAGTTCTGGCCTTCCTGGTTCCAGATACCAACCGAGCGGAACATGCCTTCCATGCCGAAGGTGCGGGACTCATCCGGCACGATGGGCACGACGTTCTTGCCGACATTCTTGTCCTTCAACATCATGTTCATGATGCGGACGATGGCCATCGTGGTGGACAGCTCGCGGCCTTCGCCGGATGCCTTGAGCAGTGCGTCGAACTTGTCGAGAGCAGGAATTTCCAGCGGTGCGGCCTTGCGGCGACGCTGCGGCAGGAAGCCGCCGAGATCCATGCGGCGCTGACGCATGTATTTGTATTCTTCTGAGTCTTCGGCGAACTTCAGGTAGGGCAGCTCGTAGAGTTTGTCGTCCGGTACCGGCAGATCGAAACGGTCGCGGAAACGGCCGATCTGTTCCACGTCCATTTTCTTTTGCTGGTGCGAGGTGTTCATCGCTTCGCCGGCCTGGCCCATGCCGAAGCCCTTGATGGTCTTGGCCAGGATCAGGGTCGGTGCCCCCTTGTGCTTGATGGCACGGTCGTAAGCGGCAAAAATTTTGAAAATATCGTGGCCGCCGCGGTTCAGTTGCCAAACCTGATCGTCAGTCCAGTCGGCCACCAACTCGCGTAGCTCCGGGGTGTTGAAGAAATGCTCGCGGACGTAGGCGCCATTCTTGGCCTTGAAGGTCTGATACTGGCCATCGACCAGTTCCATCATGCGTTTCTTGAGGATGCCCTTCTTGTCGCGGGTAAAGAGTGCATCCCACTGCGTGCCCCAGACCAGCTTGATGACATTCCAACCGGAGCCGCGGAATTCGGATTCGAGTTCCTGAATGATCTTGCCGTTGCCGCGCACCGGGCCATCAAGGCGCTGCAGGTTGCAGTTGATGACAAAAATCAGGTTATCCAGCTTTTCACGACCGGCCATGCCGATGGCGCCGAGCGATTCGACTTCGTCCGTTTCGCCATCGCCGAGGAAAGCCCAGACCTTGCGATCACCGGCCTTGGCCAGTCCGCGCGAGTCGAGGTACTTCATGAAGCGTGCTTGATAAATGGCCTGAATCGGGCCGAGGCCCATGGAGACAGTCGGGAATTGCCAGAAATCCGGCATCAGCCACGGGTGCGGGTAGGAGGAGATGCCCTTGCCATCGGTTTCCTGGCGGAAGTGGTCCATCTGCTCTTCGCTCAGGCGACCGAGCATGAAGGCGCGGGAATAGACGCCCGGCACTGAGTGGCCCTGGAAGAAGATCAGGTCGCCACCGGACGGGTCGTTGATGCTGCGCCAGAAATGCGAGAAGCCGACGTCGTACAGCGCGGCGGCTGAAGCGAAGGATGCAATGTGGCCGCCGACGTTGGTGTCCTTGTTGGCGCGCACGACCATGGCCATTGCGTTCCAGCGGATGTAGGAATGAATCTTGATTTCCATGTCGGCATTGCCCGGGTACTTGGGCTGCTGGTCGGCAGGGATGGTGTTGATGTACTCGGTGTTGGCCGAGTAGGGCAGGTCGATCCCGTCTTCGCGGGCTTGGCCGATCAGCTTCTCGATCAGGTAATGAGCGCGTTTGGCGCCTTCCTGGGTAATGACGCTATCGAGTGCATCGGTCCATTCTTTGGTCTCCTGCGGATCTATGTCTGCAGGTTCAGGCAAGGCATTGGGTTGGTTGGCCATGGTTTGTCTCCGAGGTTGAATTTCATTTTGTTTTGCCTGTTGAGCAAAACAACTTTATCCGCTTATTGCTCCTTATGCGAGCCCGTAGTTTCCCTTAAGCATCGTTCCGCATTGTAAAATCAAAATTCGCATCGTGCAATAAGGACAAACCCGTACATGGGACTTTTTTTGCATTAGCAACGAAGAGTTTAAATGGACGCCCAGCGGGCCAGCGTGCCGCCGAAGAAGGCGGTGGCGATCAGTGCGAGTGGCGAAATGGCGATAAAAACGCTCAGGACGCGGGCAATGAAGGGATGTGCGATGTGCGACTCGATGAAGCAGCGGGCGACCAGCGCACCCTTCAGCCAGATGATGGCGGCGACCAGCAACGGCAGCCAGCCGGCATCGCGGAACCATTCACTGAGACCGAGGCTAACCAGGGTCAGGGCAAGCAGCCCCAGCCATGCCGCGGTCAACCGGAAAAAATGGTCTTTTTTGAAATCCATCGCTCAGGCCAGGACGTAAAACAACGGAAAAATGACCAGCCAGATGATGTCGGTGGCGTGCCAGTAACTGGCCAGTGCTTCCAGCCCGCTATAGTCGTCGGCGGAATAGCCGTGGCAAAGCAGGCGAGCCAGCACCCAGAGAGTGCCGAGGATGCCCCAGGTGGCGTGCACCAGATGGGTGAAGGTCAGGTAATAGTAGACCGTGAAAAAAATACCCGACTCGCCGTTGATGCCGTGTGCCAGATTCCAGTGGATTTCCAGCGCCTTGGTCAGCGGGTAGCCGATGGCGATGATGAGGCCGGCAAGCAGCCAGATGACGGCCGCCTTGTGTTTGTCCTGACGAATCGCATTGACCGAACAGGCGATGAAGTAGCTGCTGGTCACCATCAATAGCGTGATGATGGTCCCGGCCGTCACCGAAAGCCGTTGTGCGCCTTGGTGAAAGGCATCGGGAAAATGTGCGCGGGCGATGAAATAGACCGCGAAGAGCACGGTGAACTCGACGAACTCGCAAGTAATGCCGGCCCAGATTCCCTTGTTGCCGGGAATGCGAGCGGGTGGGGTGTGGGCCAACTGGTTGACGGCGTTCATGGTCGATAGGTTTCTGACCACGCATTGTTCAGGGCGGCGAGGGCGAGAGCCTTGATGTCCATCAACGGGCTTGAATTGCGTCAAAGGCGTGCGCTGCAAAGGTCCGGCGCAGGATGCGTCGGCGTATTCTGCTAAAATACGCGCCAATTCAAAGGGAAAGGCCAGTGCCTTTCCCCTTTTCTTTTTAGTTGGATGCGACGATGACAGCTCAAATTATCGACGGCAAAGCCTTGGCGGAAGAACTTCGCCAAGGCTTCAAGGCCCGTGTCGAGGCGCTGACCGCCATGGGCCACAAGCCTGGTCTGGTGGTCATTCTGGTCGGAGCCGATCCGGCCTCCGAAGTTTATGTCCGCAACAAGGTCAATGGCTGTCTGGCCATCGGCATGCATTCGGAAAAGATCACTTACGACGCCACGGTTGATCAGGCCACGGTGCTCAACAAGATTGCCGAGCTGAATGCGGACCCGAATATCCACGGCATCCTCGTGCAACTACCGCTACCGAAGCATTTCGATGAAGAAGCTGTGCTCGAAGCGATTGCCGCCGACAAGGATGTCGATGGCTTCCACGCCGAAAACGTCGGTGCGCTGGCCCAGGGCAATCCGCGTTTCATCCCGTGCACGCCGTACGGCGTGATGAAGATGTTTGAAAAAGGTAACGTTGATCTGAGAGGCAAGGAAGCCGTCGTCATCGGCCGCTCCAACATCGTCGGCAAGCCGATGGCGCTGCTGCTGATCAATGCCGGTGCGACCGTCACCGTGTGCAATTCGCGCACCAAGGATCTAATTGGGCACACCCGCCGCGCCGACATTCTGGTCGCCGCCGTCGGCAAGCCTAAATTTGTGACGGCCGACATGGTCAAGCCGGGTGCCGTCGTCATTGACGTGGGTATCAACCGCATGCCGGACGGCAAGCTGTGCGGCGACGTCGATTTCGCTGGCTGTCTTGAAGTGGCCGGCCAGATTACCCCGGTGCCGGGCGGTGTCGGGCCGATGACGATCACCATGCTGCTCGCCAATACCATTGAAGCAGCGGAACGGAAGGCCGGGCTATGAGTGAAAAACAGATTCTCGTCGGTGTCGTCATGGGCTCCGACTCGGACTGGCCGACCATGCAGGCGGCTGCCGGCGTTCTCAAGGATTTTGGCATCGCCTTCGAGGCGCGGGTTGTTTCGGCCCATCGGACGCCGGATCTGCTCTTTTCCTACGCCGAAGCGGCGCTAGGCCGCGGCCTCAAGGCGATTATCGCCGGTGCTGGCGGTGCCGCGCACCTGCCTGGCATGCTGGCTGCAAAGACGACCGTGCCGGTGCTCGGCGTTCCGGTCCAATCCAAGGCGCTGTCTGGTGTTGATTCGCTGCACTCCATCGTTCAGATGCCGAAGGGTATTCCCGTCGCCACCTTCGCCATCGGCGAAGCGGGTGCTGCCAATGCCGCGCTGTTTGCGGTGGCCATGCTGGCCAATGAAAACCCGGAACTGAGCCAAAAATTGCAGGCGTTCCGCCAGGCACAGGCAGAAAAAGTCCTCGCCATGAAATTGCCGGAAGTGTGATTGCCATGGCTTCCGGAATCATTCTTCCACCCGCCACGCTGGGCATGCTCGGCGGCGGCCAGCTCGGGCGCTTCTTCGTGACTGCCGCGCACGAAATGGGTTATCAGGTCTGGGTTCTCGATCCGGATAAAAACAGTCCGGCTGGCCAGATCGCCGAGCGCCATTTCTGTATCGACTACGACGATTACGCTGGCCTTGACGAGTTTGCAGCCGGTTGTGCGGCGATTACTACCGAGTTCGAGAACGTCCCGTCGGCAACGCTCGACTACCTCGCCAAGTTCGTTCCGGTGCGCCCATCAGCCGCCGCTGTCGCCATCTGCCAGGAACGTATCGCCGAAAAGTCATTCCTGCGCGATAACGGCCTGCCGCATGGGCCGTTCGCCGAAATTCGCAGCGAAGACGATATCAAAATCGCGCCTGCCGATCTTTTTCCCGCCATTCTCAAGATTGCCCGCTTCGGTTACGACGGCAAGGGGCAGGCGATGGTCAGCAATCGTCAAGAAGCGCTGCTGGCTTTTGCCCGTTTCAAAGGCGAGGCCTGTGTTCTCGAACAACGCCTGAAGCTCGATTACGAAGTTTCCGTTGTTCTGGCGCGGGATGAACAGGGCCAGGTGCGCTGTTTTCCGACGGGTGAAAACGAGCACACCCAGGGCATTCTCGATGTCTCCATCGTGCCGGCGCGAACCTCCGTCTGTCTGCGTAGCGACGCCGAGGATGTCGCTGCCCGGATTGCCGAGAAGCTCGGCTACATCGGCACCATGGGCGTTGAATTCTTTGTCTGCCAGGGCCGTCTGATCGTCAATGAGATGGCGCCGCGGCCGCATAACAGCGGCCACTACACCGTCGATGCCTGCGTGACCAGCCAGTTCGAACAACAGGTCCGCGCCCTGTGCGGCCTGCCGCTCGGCGAGCCGCGCGCGCATTCGGCGTCGGTCATGGTCAACCTGCTCGGCGATCTGTGGTTCGAAAAGGGCGAAAGCGGCGAACACTACCGCGAACCCGATTGGACCAAGCTGTATGCCGTGCCCAATCTCAAACTTCACCTCTACGGCAAGCACCACGCCCGTCCTGGTCGCAAGATGGGCCATTTCACCGTGATCGGGGAAAACGCCGAGCAAGTTCAAGCGATCGCACGGGCTGCTCGTGCCGCCATCGGCATTCAGGGCGAATGATCCCGGTCGCCACTGATTACAGCCGTGCCGTAGCACTGCTGCGGGCTGGCGAGCTGGTCGCCTTCCCGACGGAAACGGTCTACGGCCTGGGGGCGGATGCCGCCAACCCGGTAGCCGTCGCCAAAATTTTTGCCGCCAAGGGGCGCCCGGCCGATCACCCGCTGATCGTCCATATCGCCGGCCATGATGCGGTCGACCACTGGGCCGAGCAGGTGCCCGATGTCGCCTGGGAACTGATGGAGACTTTCTGGCCCGGCCCTTTGACGCTGATTCTCAAAAAGCAGGCATGGGTGCCGGATGCGGTCACCGGCGGTCAGAATACGGTTGGTTTGCGTGTGCCCGGACATCCCGTTGCGCTGGATCTGCTGCGCGCCTTTGCCGCCGTTGCCGGCGAGCATGCTGGCATCGCAGCACCATCGGCCAACCGTTTTGGCCGTATCAGCCCGACTACGGCCGATCACGTTCGCGAAGAACTCGGCGACCGCGTGCCGCTGATTCTCGATGGCGGGTCGTGCAAAGTTGGCATCGAATCCACCATTGTCGATTGCTCGCGTGGCGAACCAGTCGTGCTGCGTCCCGGGCATATTGCCCCGACGCACCTCGAAGCCGTCCTTGGCCGGCGGCCAGCCATTGAAACCGCTGCCGGCGCCCCGCGCGTCTCCGGATCGCTGGCCGCCCACTATGCACCACAAACGCCGATGCGACTGGTGCCGGCTGAACGCCTGCTCGATTTCATCAACGCCCAACGCCACAAAGGCGATCGTTGTGGCGTCATCAGCACCAACCAGCCACCGCAAGCCGGCATGCCGCACGCCTGGCGCCTGTTGCCGGCCGACCCGGTCGGCTACGCCCACGACCTCTACGCCGCGCTACGCGACATGGACCACGCCGGTGTCAATCTGATCGCCGTCGAAGCCTTGCCCGACGATCCTGCCTGGGCAGCAGTCGCCGACCGCCTGCGCCGCGCCGTTGCCGGCGCCGGGCAGTCTTGAAAGTGGATTGCCACGGTCAACCGGGAAAAACGGGCAAATTCGAAAATTTGCATTCGCGATGCTGTGCAGATGCTGCGGCACTTTGATCTACAAATTGGAGTAGGCTAGAATCTTCCTACGTTGGGGGGGTAGCTCAGTTGGGAGAGCGCCGCGTTCGCAATGCGGAGGTCGTGAGTTCGATCCTCATTCCCTCCACCAACAAGCCAATCATCGATCAATTTTTTGTTTTTGGCACCATTGGCCGACAGTTATTCCCGTTGTGATGTCGGAGGTCTTCAGGTGTGTGGTCGCCACATAATCTATGTAGTCGCAATTCTGAGTGAATTCAGACACTCTGTGTCTCGCATGAGGGCAAGGCTGCCGTAGATGCCTCTTGCTGTCGCAAGGCGGCACGTAGCGCGACCTGCTGACCTGCGGTAATCATTCTTTGGCCTGGTCGCCATTCATAGTGAACCCCTTTTGCTTTTACGCCAGCTTGATAAAGGGCACTGGCAAGGTGGTGCATATCTGAATGCTCAATACTGCTGCCGTCTTTGAGCGTAGCTATAAATTGACCTCGAACGAGACCTATGATTGCTTGAGTATTCATCTTCTCCCTCCGTTTGCCGCCAGCGATGGTATGAAATTTGGCGGCGGAAAGTGTTGTGCACCTGTTTTGCCCTGACGCCTGAGCATTGGGCTTGCAGCGGCCTGGCATGTTGGCATGTTCGTATTTCGAAAATGTTAAGAAGCTGTCGTTACGCGCGAGCGTATTCGTAGTGGCGTTGAATTGCTTTGTATCGCTGAAAGTGAACGCTAATATGGCAAAAAATCCATAGGGCTGTGTTGGTTAGAGGATCATCTCGGATAGTGAAAAATCACAGATTTTCCTCATGCAAGCGGCGATTATATTCGATTGGAATATAATTGGACGCTGGGTTTTTCGCATTAGCTTTAATGCAAGGCTGCACTTGAGCTGCAATCTGATCGCTCAGCCAGTGCTACGCCAGCAGGGTTTCCGCTGCTCCGGCTGATTATTTTCCGACGGCGTCCGGAACGCTGGTAGGACTCAGCATTTCTGGTGAAAAGTAATAATCTGCGGCCCACATGCCAGCGATGGCGAAAAGGATGAACAGCGATGCAGCGATCCACAGAATGACGTGGGTCTTCGATTTTTTTGGGGGCGTTTCGTCGCTCATTGATCGGTGCTCGTCACGGAGTGCCGATCATACGCTTCCGGGGGGGTGTAGAAGCTGAATGTCGGATTTTTTTACACGAGAATCGACTGCGCCTTCAACGATGCCATTTAGTTTAATCGAATCAGCATATTGATAAGTGCGGCATGTTTATTGCATTATTTATAATAATTGCCAGCTTTAGTTTCTTGGCTCTATGTCATAAACCTTTCCAGGAGTTGTCTGTGAAAATCCGTGCCTTGATTTCTCTTCTAGCGCTATCCGTCGCTACTGCTGCGGGGGCTGCTACTCAAACCAACGATTACGGCTCGTATAGCCTGTCATTTGACGACAGTACAATCTTTGGCAGCCCTTCTTTCAGTTTTACGAGCGGTGGCAATGTCGCCGGGTTCGGCTGGAATCTGCCGACCAGCGTGAATGTGGTCAGCCTTGGCGCGCCGGTGACCAACACGTTTGTATTGCCGGACTTCACGATCACCGCCAATGCTGGGTACAGCCTTAGCGGCTTGAGCGCTTCAGTGGGTAATCTGGTGTTTACCGAGGTCGGTGGCGCGACGACTCAAGCGGTCGCTGGCGCTAATGCTTCCGTCAATGGCGGGCCGCTGGTTCCTTTCGGCGGTATCCTGACCAAAACGACCACGCTGAGCGGTGCCGGGTATTCCACGGGTTATTTGTCCGGCTCTGATTCGAGCGGCGCGGGTTCTTTTAACGCTATCGTCGTGACTGGCGGAACGCTGACTTTGAGTGCAAGCGGCGGCTTTTTCTCCAGCATCACGTCCAATCCACAAAATGAAATCAAATTCAGCCTGATCGCCGCGGCCATTCCCGAGCCGGAGAGCTACGCCATGCTGCTGGCTGGTCTTGGTCTGATTGGAGCGATCGCTCGTCGGCGCAAGCTGCACGCGTGATTTAATTCAAGCGAGCCACAGGGGCGGCTTCGGCCGCCTTTTTTATTGCATCGAATTTTTGCCATATTCGCTTCAGGTGGCGGATTGGGTATTTCCCTTCGGGGGCTTGTATTACAGTGCGATTCGCCGAATACTTTGTGCGAATCAGTGTCACACTGATTCGCAAGAAATCTATTGTCACCATAACAATAACTGCTTGGAGGATCGAGACATGACTTTGGCTGCCAAGGTGCACACGCACAAGATTTCCACAAACGCGACGTTGAGCCCATCGGGATATAACCTGATTGGTGCTGATTCGCCGGCTATCGAGGCGATGACTGACTTTCTCCGGGTCAGTGTGGTCGTTATCGGCGCCGAGGCGTCGATCAAGGAGGCCAACGCGCAGATGATTTCACGCGGCGTTCGTCTGCTGATGGTGACCGCTGCCGATGATCGGGTCGAGGGCTTGATTACCGCCCGTGACATTCTGGGTGAGAAGCCGATGCAGATCGCACACGCTCGCGGTTGCAAGCGTGACGAGCTTCTGGTGGCCGACCTGATGACGCCGGTTGGCAATGTCGACACCCTCTATCTGAGCGAGGTGCTCAACGCCCGTGTCGTGGATATCCTGAATGCATTGAAGCGCCTCGGTCGCCAACATATCCTGGTTGAGGATGTCGATATGGCGACGGGCCAGCCCCGCGTGCGCGGGCTGTTCTCGGCGACGCATATCGGGCGTTTGCTCGGTGTTCCCGTGCTTGGCTTTGAACTGGCCAGTACGTTTGCTGAAATCGAGGCGGCGCTGTCCAACTAATGCCGGCTTCGGCATGAATACCCCTGACGATCTGCGCCAGCTGGCATCGCAGTCGCTGCTCTCGCACTTCACCGATCTGTGCGAAGGGGCAGTGATTGTCGACGCCCAGGCCAATGTTGTGTGGATGAATGACAAATATCCCGGACACTTGGGAATCACCGATCTGGCGGCGATGGTCGGGCGGCCGATCGAAGCGGTAATTCCAAACAGCCTGTTGCGACAGGTCGTTCATACGGGCCAGCCGATCTTGCTCGACATCATGGATTCCGGTGACGAGTCATATGTTGTGACCCGCTTGCCGCTCAGGGATACGGGCGGGAAGGTGGTCGGCGCAGTCGGTTTTATTCTTTATGACGACCCGCGCCAGCTGGCACCGGTGGTGTCCCGCTATCAACGCCTGAGAGCGGATCTGGCGGAAGCCGAGCGCAAGCTGGCCGATGCCCGGCGGACCAAGTACACGTTTTCCAGCTTTATCGGCGCCGGCGCGGCTTGCGGCAATCTGAAACAGGCTGCACGGCGCGCTGCGCGGACTTCCTCGTCGGTGCTCATTCTTGGCGAAACCGGCACCGGCAAGGAGTTGCTCGCTCAAGCGATTCATGCGGCCAGCCCTCGCGCCAACGGTCCGTTTGTGGCTGTCAATATTGCGGCTGTGCCGGCAACCTTGCTTGAGGCCGAGTTTTTTGGCGTCGCGGCCGGGGCGTACACCGGGGCCGACAAGCGCGGCCGGGATGGCAAGTTTAAAGTAGCTGATGGCGGCACACTGTTTCTCGACGAAATTGGCGACATGTCGCTTGCCTTGCAGGCCAAATTACTGCGAGTACTGCAGGAGCGTGAATTCGAGCCGGTCGGCTCGAACCGTCTGCTGGCCGTCGATGTGCGGATCGTGGCGGCAACCAGCCGCGATCTGGAAAAAATGGTTGCCGACGGCCAGTTCCGGGCAGATCTCTACTACCGTTTGAATGTCATCACCCTGAGGACGCCACCATTACGCGAGCGTCCCGAAGACATGGCCTTGCTGGCCGATTACTTGATCGAGCAGATCTGCCGTCTACAGGGTATTCCGCTGCATGGCATCAGTACATCGGCGCTCAATCGCCTGTTGCAGCATGACTGGCCGGGCAATGTTCGCGAACTGGCCAATGTCCTGGAGCGCGCCTTGTTGATGAGTGATGGCGACATCCTGGAGAGTGACAACCTCGACCTGGTCATGCCCAAGGTGAAAGCTTCGCTGGTCCCGTCCATGGCGAATGCCCTCGGTATTGCCGAAGTCGTTGCGCAGGCCGAACGTCAGGCGATTCTTGCGGCCTTGCGGGTTTGTCTGGGTAACAAGGCACAGGCGGCGCGCCTGCTTGGCATATCGCGGGCGGCACTGTACGAAAAAATTGCAGTGCTCGGGGTCGATGTGCAGCTTGCCTGAGGTGTCCGGGAAGCAGGACGAAGGTGTATCGGCAGGCAGACACCTGTTGGCCGCGGTCAACCGGAAAAAACGCCGAATTTTATAATATTCAATACCTTGAGTTTTCTGGCACAGCCCGTGCGTAAGGACTGGTTCCGCAATAATCAACAAGGAGACAACTGTGGACTTTCTGATCGTACTGGGGGCCTTGGCCTTTTTGATGTTCGTGGCCTATCGCGGCTACAGCGTCATCCTGTTTGCACCAATTGCCGCCATGGGGGCAGTGCTTTTCATCGACCCTAACCTTGTGGCGCCCATGTTTACCGGCCTCTTCATGGACAAGATGGTCGGCTTCGTCAAAAACTTCTTCCCTGTTTTCTTGCTTGGCGCCGTATTCGGCAAAGTGATTGAAATGTCCGGCTTCTCGAAGTCGATAGTCGCTTCAGTCATCAAGATGATCGGCAGCGAGCGGGCCATCCTCTCCATTGTCATTGTCTGCGCATTGCTGACCTATGGTGGCGTTTCGCTGTTCGTCGTGGTATTCGCCGTCTATCCCTTTGCCGCCGAGATGTTCCGTCAGGGCAACATTCCAAAGCGTCTGATTCCCGGCACCATCGCGCTCGGCGCCTTTACCTTCACGATGGATTCGCTGCCCGGTACGCCGCAGATCCAGAACATCATCCCGACCACTTTCTTCAAGACCAATATCTACGCTGCACCTTGGCTTGGCATCATTGGCGCTATCTTTATCTTCATCGTCGGTATGGCCTATCTGGAAAGCGCCCGTCGTCGCGCCGCCAAGGCGGGTGAAGGCTATGGTGAGGGACATACCAATGAACCGGAACCTGTTTCTGCCGAAAAGCTGGTTCATCCGGCCATCGCCATTCTGCCGTTGATCATGGTCGGGGTCATGAACAAGGTCTTTACCAATGCCATCCCGCTGCTTTATGGCGACAAGGTCGAGTTCAACGCAGCGGTGATCGGCAATGCCCACCCGGTGATCCAGCAAACCAAGGCGGTCGCCGCCATCTGGGCAGTTGAAGGTGCGCTGCTGATCGGTATTGCAACCGTTTTTGTCTTTGGCTGGAAAATGGTCGCCGCCAAGTTCGGCGAAGGTAGCAAGAGCGCCATCGGCGGCGCCCTGCTGGCGACAATGAACACCGCTTCCGAATACGGTTTCGGTGCCGTGATCGCTGCGCTACCGGGCTTCCTGGTCGTCGCCAATGCACTGAGCTCGATTCCCAATCCGTTGATCAACGAGGCCATTACCGTCACCTCGCTGGCCGGTATCACCGGTTCTGCTTCTGGCGGCATGGGTATTGCGCTGGCTGCGATGGCCGATACCTTTATCGCCAATGCCAACGCCGCCGGCATTCCGCTGGAAGTCTTCCACCGGGTTGCCTCAATGGCTTCGGGCGGTATGGATACGCTCCCGCATAACGGCGCCGTGATCACGCTGCTGGCAGTGACGGGTTTGACCCATCGCCAATCGTACAAGGATATCTTCGCGATTACCTGTATCAAGACGATGGCCGTGTTTGTGATCATTGGCACGTTCTACGCTACCGGTATTGTTTGAACATCCAATAAAAATAAGGAGGAGATAAATCATGCCCCTGTCACGTCACCCGATGGCCTCGTCACTACGAGCCTCCGACACCGGCAAGGTAGTTTCGGCGCGCGATGCCGTGCGCCTGATCAAGGATGGCGACACCGTTGCTACCGGCGGTTTCGTCGGTATCGGTTTCGCTGAAAATATTGCCGTTGCGCTGGAAAAGCTGTTTCTTGAAGGTGAGGAGGCCGATGTGCATGGTCTCGGCCGGCCGCGCAACCTGACTTTGGTTTATGCGGCTGGTCAGGGTGATGGCAAGGAACGTGGCCTCAATCACCTCGGCCATGATGGCCTGGTTTCTCGGGTGATCGGCGGCCACTGGGGCCTGGTGCCCAAGTTGCAGCAACTGGCTGTCTCCAATCGTATCGAAGCCTACAATCTGCCGCAGGGCGTGATCGCTCACCTCTTTCGCGACATCGCGGCCGGCAAACCCGGCACGCTGACCCGCGTTGGTCTGGGGACTTTCGTCGACCCGCGTTTCGGCGGTGGCAAGCTGAACGAGATGACGACGAAGGATGTCGTTCGCCTGATGGAGATCGATGGGGAGGAATGTCTGTTCTACAAGGCCTTCCCCATTAACATCGGGATCATTCGCGGCACGACGGCTGATCCGGATGGCAATGTCACGATGGAAAAGGAGGCGCTGACACTGGAAGCACAGGCCATCGCGATGGCCGCTCGCAACTCGGGCGGTATCGTGATCGTTCAGGTCGAACGCATCGCCGAGCGCGGCACCCTGAACCCGCGTCAGGTGAAGATTCCCGGCATTCTGGTCGACTGCGTCGTGGTCGCCGAGAAGCCGGAATATCACATGCAGACCTTCATCGAGCAGTACAACCCGGCCTATGCCGGCGAGATCAAGGTGCCGATGTCAGCGATTGCTGCCATGCCGATGAGCGAGCGCAAGATCATCGCCCGTCGGGCGGCGCTGGAACTGAAGGCCAATGCGGTGGTGAATCTCGGCATCGGCATGCCGGAAGGTGTGGCCAATGTTGCCGCTGAGGAACAAGTCATCGATTTGATGACGCTGACCGCCGAGCCCGGTGTCATTGGCGGCGTGCCGGCCGGCGGCCTCAGTTTTGGGGCGGCGACCAATGCCCAGGCGATCATCGACCAGCCCAGCCAGTTCGATTTCTACGATGGTGGCGGGCTGGATATTGCCTTCCTCGGTCTGGCTCAAGCCGACAAGCAGGGCAACCTGAATGTTTCCAAGTTCGGCCCGCGACTGGCTGGTGCCGGGGGCTTCATCAACATTTCACAGAATGCCAAGAAGGTGGTTTTCGTCGGCACCTTTACCGCGGGAAATCTTGAGATCGCGGTCGACGCCGGAAAGTTGAGCATTCTGGAAGACGGCAAGGCGGTGAAGTTTGTTGAAGAGGTCGAGCACCGTACCTTCAGCGGCCCGCAAGCCGCCAAATGGGGAAAAACGGTGCTCTACATCACCGAGCGTTGCGTCTTCAAACTGACGGCTGACGGGCTGGAGTTGACCGAAATTGCGCCGGGGATTGATCTGCAGAAGGACATTCTCGACAAGATGCAGTTCAAGCCCATCATCAATCGTGAGCCGAAGCTGATGGATGCCCGGATCTTTGCCGAGGAGCCGATGAGTATCCGTGCCGAAATGCTGGAGATGCCGATGGCAGAGCGGCTTTCATTTGATCCGGACAAAAACCTGTTCTTCGTCAATTTTGCCGGCTTGAGTGTACGCAATGAAGCCGATATTGAGCGAATTCTCGAAGCTGTCGAGCACGAGCTGGCGCCCATTGGTCACAAGGTTAACGCTGTTGTTAACTACGATCGATTCTCGATCGTGCCCGAACTGGTCGATGACTACATCGGGGTGGTCAAGGGCATTATGGATCGTCATTACCATGATGTCACGCGCTATACCTCCAATACCTTCCTGCGCATGAAGCTTGGCGAGGCGCTGGAGAAACAGAAGATTTCTCCGCATCTCTACGAAAGCGCCGACGAGGCTGAAGGACATCTAGCAAAGCAATGATGACCAAAGGGTCATTAAGTAAGTGACATTGATGTCGGCCGCGGTATCATTTGATGATTTCCGCGGTCGACACAGGTTTTTGCATGAAATCCAATTTTTTGGCCCCGCTTGGTGGGCGTAATGGTCGCATCGTGCTGGCTATTGCTGTTTTGGCGGTGGCTGGCATTTTATTTGTTCTGCGTGGCGACGCGCCGAAGTCGGCCAAGCCGCTAGCGACGAGCCGGCCCGCCCTGACCGTCAGCCTGATTGCACCGCAAACCCAGGACTGGCCGCTGGTGCTGCCGGCCAACGGTAACGTGGTTGCCTGGCAGGAGGCCGTGATTGGCGCCGAGATCGCCAATTACCGGATCACGGAAGTTCGCGTTCAGGTGGGTGACACCGTCAGGAAAGGTCAGGTACTGGCCCGCATCGCCAGCGATACCGTGGCCAGCGAACTGGCAGAGGCTAAGGCCTCGGTCGCTGAACTGGAGGCTAGTGCGACCGAGGCCAAGGGCAACGCCGAACGGGCCAAGGAATTACGGGAAAAGGGCTTTTACAGCTCGCAACTGAACACCCAATATCAGACCGCAGAGCACACGGCGCAAGCGCGTCTGGCTGGCGCTCGCGCTCGCCAGCAGGCGGCCGATCTGAAAATGAGCAAGACCGGGGTGCTGGCGCCGGACGATGGCGTGATTTCGGCGCGTAGTGCAACGGTGGGGTCGCTGACCCAGCCCGGACAGGAGCTGTTTCGCCTGATTCGCGGGGGCCGTCTGGAATGGCGGGCCGAAGTGCCGTCGGCCGATCTTGCCAAGGTCAGCGCTGGTGCCGTGGCGATATTGACGGCGCCTGGCGGCGAAACGGTCAGAGGCAAGGTGCGCACCGTGTCGCCGAGCGTCGATCCGCAGACCCGCAACGGTCTGGTCTATGTCGATTTGCCTGCCTCGAAAGGGATTCGTGCCGGCATGTTTGCGCGTGGCGAGTTCGAACTGGCGCGTAGCTCGGCGCTGACCTTGCCGCAGACGGCGGTTGTCCAGCGCGAAGGCTTTGCCTATGTTTTCCGGATGGAGGGCGAAGATCGCGTGGCGCAGACCAAGGTGAATCTGGGGCGTCGCGTCGGTGAGCAGGTGGAGATTGTTTCAGGACTGGCGCCTGCGGCGCGCGTCGTTGCGGCTGGCGCTGGTTTTCTGGCCGATGGCGACGTTGTGAAGGTGGTCGACGGAATTTCAAAATGAGCCATTTTTTCCGGTTGACCGTGGCAGTGCCAATGCAGGAACAATTGGCTGAATGGAAGGGTGGGGCGCGATGAATGTTTCGTCGTGGTCGATCCGGAATCCGACGCCGGCCATCCTCTTCTTCCTCTTGCTGACCCTGGCTGGCGTCATGGCCTTCAAGGCCATGAAAATACAGCAGTTCATGGACATCGACCTGCCGACGGTCATTGTGACCGCCAGCCTGCCCGGCGCGGCGCCGGCGCAGATGGAAACCGAGGTGGCGCGCAAGATCGAGAATTCGGTAGCGACGCTGCAGGGCATCAAGCATATCTACACCAAGGTGCAGGACGGCACGGCGACGGTGACGATCGAGTTCCGCCTGGAAAAGGCGACGCAGGAAGCGGTTGACGACGTGCGCGATGCTGTTTCGCGCATCCGCGCCGATCTGCCCGGCGACATCAAGGACCCGGTGATCAGCAAGGTCAATCTGTCCGGCGCGCCGATTCTGACTTACACCGTGGCATCGAGCCGGATGGATGACGAGGCGCTGTCATGGTTTGTCGACAACGCAGTAACCAAGGCGCTGCTCTCGGCGCGCGGGGTGGGGGCGGTGTCGCGGGTGGGCGGCGTGACGCGCGAGGTTCGCGTCGAACTCGATCCGGCCCGGATGCTCGCCCTGAACGTCACGGCGGCGGATATTTCGCGGCAGTTGCGGCAGATCCAGCAGGATGCGTCAGGCGGCATCGCCGACGTCGGCGGTATCGAGCAGTCGGTGCGCACTATCGCCACCGTGCAGACGGCCGGCGAGCTGGGCGGCATGGATATTGTGTTGACCGACGGGCGGCGGATTCGGCTTGATCAGGTGGCCAGCATCAGCGACACCGTGGGCGAAGAGCGTACGGCGGCGCTGCTCAATGGCAAGCCGGTCGTCGGCTTTGAAATTACCCGCAGCAAGGGTGCCGGCGAGATCGAAGTGGCCGACAACGTCAAGCGCGTGCTGGAGAAGCTGAAAGCAGATCATCCGGACATTGAAATTACCGAGGCCTTCAATTTCGTCGATCCCGTCATCGACAACTATGAAGGCTCAATGAAGTTGCTGATCGAAGGTGCGCTGCTTGCCGTGCTGGTCGTCTGGCTTTTCCTGCGTGATGCGCGCGCTACGTTTGTATCCGCTGCCGCGCTGCCGCTATCGGCCATCCCGACCTTCGCCGCCATGTACCTGATGGGATTCACGCTCAATGTCGTGACCCTGCTCTCGATGTCGCTGGTCGTCGGTATTCTGGTCGACGACGCCATCGTCGAGATCGAAAATATCATGCGCCACCTGCGCATGGGGAAGACGCCCTATCAGGCCGCGATGGAGGCGGCCGATGAAATCGGCCTGGCGGTCATCGCCACGACCTTTACGCTGATTGCCGTTTTTCTGCCGACCGCTTTCATGAGCGGCGTTGCCGGCAAGTTCTTCGTTCAATTCGGGTGGACCGCAGCCATCGCCGTCTTCTTCTCGCTGGTGGTTGCCCGCATGCTGACGCCGATGATGGCTGCCTACATTCTCAAGCCGGTGACGCATGACGAGCCGACACCAGGCTGGCTCACGCGCTACGAAGGCTGGGCCGCGTGGTGCCTGAAACATCGCGTGATCACCATGCTGGGGGCAGCGATTTTCTTCGTCGGTTCCTTCATGCTGGTGCCGCTGCTGCCCAAGGGCTTTCTCCCCCCGGATGACGTCTCGCAGACGCAAATTTACCTGTCCTTGCCCCCCGGGGCGACCTTCAAGGAAACGCTGGCGGCCGCCGAGCGGGCGCGCTTGGTTGCCGAGGCCAATCCGCACGTCAGGCTGGTGTATACCGCCGTTGGTGGTGGCAAGGCGGGTAGCGACCCATTTGCCCCGGCCGGTGCGGCCGAAGTGCGCAAGGCGACGTTGACCTTGAACCTGACTCCGCGTAGTGAGCGCCACGGTACCAGCAAGCAGGTGATCGAAGACCAGTTGCGTGAAGGGCTGACCGCCATTCCCGGGGTTCAGGCCAAGGTCGGCCTGGCTTCCGGTAACGAAAAATACATCCTCGTGCTGGCTAGCGAGAACGGCCCGCTACTTTCGGAGCACGCGCGCGTTGTCGAACGCGAACTGCGTGGCCTGCCGGGGCTGGGTAATATCACGACGACGGCCAGTCTGGTTCGACCGGAGCTCGTCATTCGCCCAGATTTTGCCCGGATGGCCGATCTCGGCGTCACTTCGGCCGCAATTGCCGACACGCTGCGCATTGCCACGGCCGGCGATTACGATCAGGGCCTGGCCAAACTCAATCTCGCCCAGCGCCAGATTCCCATCGTCGTCAAATTGCCGCCGGCCGCGCGTACCGACCTGGCATTGCTTGAACGTCTGACCGTGCCCGGCAAGCACGGTCCGGTCATGTTGGCCAACGTCGCCGCGATCAGTATTGGCGGCGGCCCGGCCGAGATCAACCGTTACGACCGCCTGCGCAATATCAATTTCGAAATCGAACTGAATGGCCAGCCGCTGGGCGAAGTCGAGGCTGCCGCCCTCAAGTTGCCCAGCCTCGCCAATCTGCCGCCCGGCGTCATCCAGACCACGGTTGGCGATGCAGAAGCGATGGGCGAGCTGTTCTCCAGCTTTGCGCTGGCCATGGGGACCGGGGTGCTGTGCATCTACATCGTACTGGTGCTGCTCTTCAAGGATTTCGTCCAGCCGGTGACCATCCTGGCGGCGCTGATCCTGTCGGTGCCGGGCGCCTTTCTGGCGCTTTTCGTCTCACATACGGCCCTGTCGATGCCATCGATGATCGGTTTGATCATGCTGATGGGCATCGCCACCAAAAATTCCATCCTGTTGATTGATTACGTCGTGCTCGCGCGTCGAGAGCATGGGCTTGATCGCTGGGAAGCCTTGCTTGATGCCTGCCGCAAGCGGGCACGTCCCATCGTGATGACAACCGTGGCGATGGGGGCCGGCATGATGCCAATCGCACTCGGTATCGGTACCGATCCCAGCTTTCGGGCGCCGATGGCGATCGTCGTCATCGGCGGCCTGATTACCTCGACTTTTCTGAGTTTACTGGTAATCCCGGTTGTTTTTACCTATGTTGATGATCTGATCAGCTGGTTTCGCCGGCGGTTTTCCCGGCCGGAGCACTGATGACGAATTAATGATTGGGGTGGCGCGTCACGCAATTCGGTAGACGATTCAGGGAGTGAGTCGTTTTTTCGGAAGTCCTCGTGCTGCGTTAGGTAAAATCCAGGATTGAAATCCATCCAAAGGCAAAAAGATGAAAAAGAATGGATGGCTGCTTATTGCGGCCTCAATAACGGTTTCCGCATTGATGAGTGCTTGTGTCATGGCGCCAGTGGATCCTTACTACGATCAACCAGTACGTCTGCCGCCACCCCCGCCGCGGCACGAGTACTTGGGCTACCCGCCCGCCCCGGATTATGTCTGGATTACCGGTTACTGGGGCTGGGGTGGTGCCCGTTACGAGTGGATGCCGGGTCGTTGGGAGGCTCCTCGTCAGGGCTATCAGTGGGTGCCGCATCGCTGGGAGCGTAATGGCGACCAATGGCGCCAGTCAGGTGGTCGCTGGGAACAGGACAATCGTCAGCGAACGATGCCGCCGCCCGCCGTCGTACCGCAAAGCGCACCTCGGCCGGAACGAGGCTATCCGCAGCAGTACCGGGAACCCGCAGGAGATTCGCGCAATTATCGTGATCAACGGCCTGTTGCGCCAGTTGAACGCGCTAATCAGCCGCGTTACGAACAGCGTGATGCGGGTCGATCAGCGCCGGTAAATCCGGCGTTTCGGCCGGAGCGCGACAGCTACACACGCCCGGCACCGGTGGCTGCCCCAGCGCCAGCACCAGCGCCAATCCAGCAGCCGGGACCTGTCCGGCGCGATGAGTCAGCAAAAGGTAGAGACGGGGGCGACCGGGGTGATAGGGGCGAGCGGGGGGATGGGCGCTCCAAGCGCCGTCAGTCCGATGAACGGAATTAGTTTGCTCAGGCTTTCTTCATTTTTCAACAACCGTGAAATAGTTCACTGATGTTTTATTTGATAGGTCTAATTTGTAGGCATAGGAGGTACGTGATGGCTACAACTGCAAATGTAATGTTTTTCAAGAATGAATTTATCGCTGCACTGAGCGACGGACGTCATATTGAGCGGCGTGACTGGCGTGAAATGGCGCTTGCACTCTACCGTGCAGGCGTTGACGGAGGATCGGTGAATTACGAGTGGGGTAGCGGTCAGCGCATGATTACCGCGGGGCAGCAGGTGGCCTTGCGGGCGGAGATTCGGCGTCTGGCGCAGGCGTCGGACGTTCGCCTCGGCGCGGCTGCCTGAGCGGCGCCATTACTGTTCAAGGGTCTTGTCGCGGTTTCGTCCAAAACTTAACGTGTAAAAAATATCCAGCGCATTGTCGCTGCCGGCGCGGCCGATGATGGCAATTTGACGGGTCAGGTTGACCGTCAGCTTGACGATTCCTTCGGCCTTGCCGAGCGTCTGTTCATAGGAAAGTAGCGCATTTGACGACAGGCGCTTGCCGACACTGAGTATCTGCTGGCCGGTGTTGCTGCTCGTCTCGCTGAAGTTGCTGCCGGCAATGCGACTGCCCGGCTGGCGTCCGCCTGTGTCACCAATGGCGCCTTGGCGTACGCCAAACTCGTCAAAACCAAGAGCTTGTTTCAGCTGCTGGACGACATTGACCGAGTTGTTTCCGAGCAGTCCGCCAGCAGCTGAAAACAGCAAACTCGCATCCCCGGCCCCCATTTGTTCGGCGCCGTGGCCAAGAACCAGCCAGGCGAGCTTTTCGGCATCGGGCAGCTCGGGGTCGGAAACCAGCTTGATGACCGGCTTTTGCGCGGTGCCGCCAATTTGCACACCAGCTTCCACCGATAGGCCTTTGCGCACGGCGCGAACGTCGAGGCCGGGGTTGTCGAGCAGGCCATTGAAGCTGAGAATGCCGCGTTCGATTTCCAGCTTCTGGCCGTAGGCTTCGAAGCTCCCGTTGCGGGCACGTATGGTGCCGCTGGCCCGTGGCAGGTCGCGGCCCTGAGCGGAAATTCGGATGGCACCGGACAGTCGGCTGGTGAGGCCGGCCCCTTTGAACATGAAATTTCGGCCGAGATCGGTGCTGATGTCGAGTTCCAGCTTTGGGCGCAGGCTGGCAGCAGGCTTTTCGCTTCCGGGTCGCGTGATGATGACATCATCGGATAGCCGGGGGGAGCCGCTCGGCGCGAGTTGCCAATAGCCAGCGTCGACGGTCAGCTTGCCATGTGCTCCCAGGGCGCCATCTTTCCAGGTCAGCCGGCCATCGCCGGAAACTGCTACCCATTGATCGGGTAACTGGAAGGCGCCAAGGCGATCCAGGTGGAAGTCGAGAAAGGCATTGTCGCTCTGGCTGCCACGGTCAACCCGCATTTCTCCGGTAATTTCAAGGCGGCCGGGTTGTTTGGTGAGCGCCGACACGTCATCACGGGCTTCCAGGCGAAGTGGCCGGGGCATGGGCTGGAGCAGGCTGTCGAAGCCGAGGCGGTTGATGCGCAGCAGGTTGTCACGCAGATCGACATCGAGTTTGCCGCGGGCCAGATTGAGGCCTTGTTCGGGCAGGCGCAGGGCCAGCTTTTCGCCCTGGAAGCGGCCGCTGGTCAATGGTTTGGCGGGCGTGCCGGCCAGTTGCAGTTCGCCGTTGAGGCGGCCTTCGCTCTGCCAGCCTTCACCCATCAGTTCGGCCAGCCAGCCGAGATCGGCGATGTCGGTCTTGAGTTTGCCTTGCCAGCGAGCTTGCTGGTTGAGCGACCAAGCGCCGAGCATGGTCGCATTCAGTTCGCCTTCCACCAGGCCGACCCGGCTGCCGCTGGCATTCAGGTTGGCGTGCAATTGGCGGGCATCGGCGCTGGCTTGAAGGGTCGCCTGCCAATCCAGCGGGTCGCCGGTGAACGTGGCGGGGCCGATATTCCAGCCGCCGCCCGTGAGCTTGACAGGCGCGGGGGTCGCGAGGCGGAAATTGCGGGACTTGTCGGGGCCGTTGGCACGGGCTTCGAGCAGCTTGCCTTGCCAGGCCGAGAAATCGGCATTGAGCCCACCGTCGGCGACGATGCTGAGCAGGATTTTATCGGCCAGTTCGGCATTGGCGGTGAGGTGGTGTGCCTGATTGCTGCCTTCGCCCTGAAGCCGGATATTGCGGAGCAGGGCGACTTGATCGGGCCTGTCGAGCGAAGCGATCGCGAGGTCGACGCTCAGCGGCGAGCTTGATTCGCCGCCGCCGCTGGCCTTTACGGAGAGGGCGTTGAGGCGGAAGCTGCCGGGGCGGCCGATCCTGGGTGAGTTTAATTGACCGCTGATTTTGGGTTGTTGAGCCGACCCGGTGAGCGCCAGATGGCCCTTGAGGCTGCCTTCAAGCCCATAGGGGGCAAGTTGGGGGGCGTCGATGTCGATGTTGAGCGTGTCGCCAGGCTGGCCGAAGGCGCCTTTGGCCGAGAGGTGGTTGTCGCGGGTGACCAGCTGGATGTCTGCTTTCGGGATGCGTGGCCAGTCGATGACCAGGCTGCCCTGACCGCTCAGCGGCTGGTCGGCGACGCGGCTGTCCTTGAGCGTGAAATTGCCGTCCAGCACCGGGCGGGGATCGAGGCGGCCCGCGGTCTTGAAGCTGGCATTGATGTGCGCCGCCGGCACTTTGGCGAAACGACTCGGGTCGAAATGTTGCAGTTCGCCCTCGGCCGTGAATGTCCGGGGCGTTTTCAGATCGAGTTGGCCTTTCGCGGTCAGGCGGGCGTCGCCGGCGCTCAGCTGCAATTGTGGCAGCTCGATTTTGTTGTCGGCGTGGCGGGCGTCGGCCTGCAGGCCGAACGTGGCGTCCTTGAGGTTGAGTTTCAGCTGCTGATGCTGAGCGCTGAGCTGTGTTGAAATTTGGCCATTTAATCGGGTTGACCGCAGCACTGAGGCGATTTGTGCAACATCCAGTCGGCTGGCGGTCAGGGCCAGGGAGAGCGCGCCATCGCGCCATTCGCCGCTGCCGTCAAGTTCGCCGCTGCCCGGCAGTGTGGCGTGCAGGCTGGCGAATTTGCCAGTTGCCCCTTGCCAGTCGACGGTGCCGGCCAGAGTGGCGATAGGCAGACGTTGACGGTCGAAGGGGCCGGGCTGATGGTTGGTCAGGCCGAAGCTGCCTATGACGCCGCCGTCTTGTGGCTGAATGTCGGCCGAAATGCTGAGTTTGGCTTGGGGGGCGTTCGGCTGCCAGGTCGCCGGGTCCAGGTTTTCAAGGACAATGCGGGCGCTGGCGAAAGCGGCGGCGGCAAATGGCGTGAGGGCAACGTCGGCGTGGCCGGCAACGCCTTGCGTGGCCACCGCAGACAGGGCAATACGCTCCAGCGGGCCGCGAGCGGTGAGCGACATGGCAAGCGGTCGCTGGTCGAACTGGCCGGTTATGTTGGTGCTGGCGTCGAGCGGGAGCGGGGCCAGACCATCCAGGTTGGCGCGGCCGGTGATGGCAATGTCGCCGGTCAGACCATGGAATTCGGTGAGACGATGTTGACGCCCATCGCTGCTGAAACTGCCTTCAAGCTCGCTGGCGACGAAAGCTTCACCATAGGAAAATTTTGAAATAGCCACTTTTTTGGCGTTGACCGCGACAGGCAGTTGCAGGTCGGTCGGCGCAGGCGTTGGTGTCGGGCTTGGCGTGCTGGCGATGTGCAGCGTGGCCATGCGGAGTTCGGCAATTTGCAGTGCACCGTGAAAGAGGCTGGAAGGTGTCCAATTCAGGTGAATTTGCGTGGCCTCGACTTGCAAGTCCGGTGCTTGCCAGCTGAGCTGGCCAATGTCAAGATTGCCGAGCAGCTGGCCACTGGCGTCTGCAATGTGCAGTTGTCCGCCGGTTCCTCGTTCGGCCAGCTGGATGGCGGTTTGCAGGCCGCTTTCACTGGTCGTCAGCCAACCGATGCCACCGATGACGGCAGCGCTGGCGAGGAGGGCTAGGGTGCATCGCATGTCAGAACGGGATGGCCAGCGAAAAATGCAGGTGCAGCGATTTGTCGCGATCGCCATACGCGAAGTCGATGCCGATCGGCCCGGCCGGGCTGCGCCAGCGGGCGCCAAGGCCGTAACCGATGGCGAGGCGGACATCCTGCAGCGCGTCGACCGCATCGCCGGCGTCGATGAAAGCGGCAACGCCCCAGGCCTCGTTCAACCAGTGCGTTGCTTCGACGCTGGCGATGGCCATGTAGCGACCGCCGACCACGGCATTGCCTTCCTTGATGCCGAGGCTCTGGTAGGCGTAGCCGCGCACGGAGCCAGCGCCGCCGGTGCGGAACAGGTAATCCTGCGGGATATGCTGGCGCGAGTTGGCAAAGGTGTAGCCGAGTTCGCCACGCAGGATCAACGTGTCCACGCGGCCGAGCGGGATGTATTGCTGGAAGCGGCCATGCAGGCGGACAAAGTTCTGGTCGGACAGTGCGGCCTTGGCGCCGCCACCGATCTGCACCTGAACGACCGAGCCAAGGTGCGGGTCGAGCAGGCTGTCCACATGCCGCCAGGTCCATACGCCGTTCGGGACCAGCGCCCGACTGGTGCTCGGCAAGCTAGCATCGGTCTCGCGCCGCTCCTGTTCCCAATTGAGGGATAGTCGTTGCTCGACAATGCCCCGTTGCTGCACGGTTTGCGCCCCGAAGGCATAACGCTCGGTGCGCAGGCCCTGGATGTCGGATGCTTCTGCCATGGCACCCAGGCTGTTCCGCCGGTTGCGCGCGTCAGGTGGCAGAAAGACATCGGCGTAGGCCGTTTGCCTTTTTTGTTCGATGCGCAGGCCGCTATCCAGCGCCCAGGCCTGGTTGAACAGATTGGGCGTGTGGTAGTTGAGTTCGACGCGGGCGCCGGTATTGGAGCTGAAGCCGGCACCGAAAGACACGCGATGCGATGAGCGTTCGCGAACCCTTACCAACACAGGAGCGGTGGCCGTGCCGTCATCCTGAATCTCAGCCGCATCACGATCCAGCGAGGTTTGCACCGATGCAAAATACGGCGTCGATTGCAATGTGCTTTGCAGGGCGTTCAAGCGGTCTTCGCGGTAAGGCTGGCCGGCCAGCACGGCGCGGTTGTAACGCTCGATCAGTTCCGGCCCGTAATTCTGCAGGCCTTCGACGCGCAATGGCCCGAAGCGGTAGCGCGGGCCGGTATCGTAATGCGTGCTCAGCCTGGCACTGTGCGCTTCGGTGTCGATGGCGGCCTCGCTGTCCACCAGCCGGGCATCGGCGTATTCCACTGCCAGCAATTCGGAAAGAATCTGCTGCTTGGCGGTATTCCAGTCATCCTGCCGGAAGGGATGGCCGACGGGAAGTTGCCAGCTGTCAATCAATGAAGATTTGGTTTTTGGCTCAATATTGCCGTCGACCGCGACGTCGACGCCGGTGATGGTGGTGCGCAGCCCTGGATCAATCGTCAGATTAAGGCCGCCGTCACGTTCTTCAAAATTGAATGCCGGCGAAAAGTAGCCCTCGGTGGCGAGGATTTCGCTCAATTGCCCCTGCAGGCGACGTTGGTTGCCTGAGTCGTCAGGTAACCAAGGCGTCAGCAGCTTCTTGATGTCGCTGGGCGCGTGCACCGACAGTTCGCCGGCCACCAGCGGGGTGGCGATGGCGAGCAGGAGCAGCAATGCTGGGTGGGGCAGGCAACGGTGGATCACCCCGTCATCTTACGCGTCGACGGCAGTTTGGCGCGGTGGCAACACAAAACTGCGCGGATGATGGTTGAAGCGGTTCCACAAGGCACGCAACAGCGGCCCCCAGTGCTCGAACTGGATACCACGGGCCCGCATGGCGGTACGCATGGCCAGCGTAAAGCTGACGGCGAGATTGATGAAGCCGATGGCGGCGATGCCAAAGGCAGCCCAGGCGATGGCCTTCAGCGGCAAGGCGAACTGGAAGCCGATCAGTGCGTAACCGAGATTGGCCGAGGCGAAGGCAATGTGCCGGATATCGAGCGGCAAGCCAAGAATGGTGCCGATGACACCCGTCGAGCCGAGCATGCAGCCAAACAGGAAATTGCCCATGATGCCGCCGAGGTGTTCCTGAATGTAGCTGCCGATGCGGCCGGCCTGCTCCCGGCCAAACAGGCTCTGCAGCCAGCGCAAGCGAGCAATGCGTGGCCCGAGCTCGGCGTAGGCGGCGCGGTTGTCGAAGTAGCCGCTGATCAGTCCGGACAGGAAGAGGTAGAACCCGGCGATGGCGGCATGCGGCAGCGCCCACGACAGCGGATCGAGGTCGGCGATCAGGTGGGCGCCCTTGTCGAGGCTGATCACCGGCTCGCCGCTCAGATAGCCGAGGCCGAAGCCGACAGCAACGGCGACCGGCAGCGCAACCATGACGTTGCCGGCAATGGCAGCCAGTTGGCTGCGGCTGACCGCGGCGGCGACATCGACGATTTTTTCCAGATCCGCGCTGCGCGTCCCCCTGGCGTCGCCGAGCAGCCCGGCCAATGTTTGTGCCGTCATCGCCGGCTGCTTGGTGGCGACTGTCATGCCGAGCAGGAAAATGGCGACGAAGCCCAGCCCGTAAATCATGCTGAACATGAAGGCTTCGCCAAACAGCGGCGCTTGCAATGTCGCTGCCTCGATCTTGAGCAGTGCCATCAGGCCGATCAGCACCCCGGCGCCCGCAGCAGATCGCCACATCTTGCGGTATTCGGCCGGGGTATCGCAGATGTAATGTCCGCCGGAGCGTGCCGCGTTTTCGGTGACGCGCACGGCAAGCAAGTGCGAGAGTTGCGCCATGTAAAAGCGCAAACTGTTGCGCCGGTTTTCGGCCAGGAAGGCGGCGTGGGCAAACTCGCCCCAGGACTGGATGGCATCGGCGCGAACAGTCGCCTGCTCACCGGCGTTCAGGATCGCAGCGAGGTCGCGCAGGCGTTCAAGGCTTTGCTCACTGCGCGTCAAAATATAAGACAAATGGAGGCTTGTACCGACAGTGAGTGCACGCTTTCTGATGCGTTGTAGGGTCTCGCTGCATTGGTCGGCGATGACCAGCAGCTGGCTGCCATTGTCTGCTGTCAGCGTCGGATCATTGAGCGTCGCGCGAAAGGCGTTAACGAAATCCAGCGCTTCGGCCGACAGGGCGATGAAACGCGGCGTATCGTCATCAAAATTCGGCGAGGCGCGCATCAATTCGTTTTCGACGCCGAGGCCGCTGACCCGGTGGGCCAGTAGCAGGACGGCATCGAGCATTTGTTCCTGAATGCTGCGCCAATCGATATTGCGCAATTCCTCGGCCGGGGCGATCAGCGCCCAGAAACGTTGCGAGGCTGTGGCAGGAATCGCCTCCAGCCAGCGCCAATCGCTGGTGCGGTCATAAATGATATGCAGGCAATCCTTCAGCCGGCGCTCGTCAGCTACCTCCGGCAGCAAGTTGCTGCCCAGAATGCGCCACCATTCGGAGAAAAAGCCGGTACCCGGCAGGACGCCGCTTTCGGTAAAAAAAGTCACCAGCCGGCGAGTGGCGACGAAATGGACAATATGACGGCGAAAGGCGGCGAGCAGCACGGGGTCTGCTTCCAGTTGGTCGAGCATTGCCTGATAGCGCTCGGCGGCGCCGGTGTCGCCCCTGCTTTGCGGGCGCAATGTGGCAACCAGGCGACGTGCCAGTTCCAGCGTGTCGGCCTTGGGGGCACGAAAATGGTTCAGCGCCTCGGCCACCGGATCGCCGCTTGGCGCCGGTTTGCCGAATACGCGCTGAAGAAAAAGGCGGGGTTTTGCCATCGTTTTTGCAATCTTAAAATGACGGAGTAATCGCCGGATGGCTGGATGCTAACTTAGTTAATGCCTATCTGCCGTGCGTGACAAGTGGTTGAAATGTGACATTTCGTAATAGAATTGCGGGGTTTTAAAATTAAATCATCCTAATTTTTCCGGGACTGCTGAATATGAACATCGCCAAGAAATCTCTGGTTCTGGCCCTGCTGGCCGGCATCGGTTTTACTGCTGTTGCCCAAGAACGCGTTTATGTAATCGACCAGCGCGACGTCGTCGCCAAGTCCGGTTTCGGCCTGTGCTGGCGTGATGGCTACTGGACCCCGGCCGCTGCTGCTGCCGACAAGGCCGGTTGCGAGTGCGACAAGGACCTGCTGCCGAAAGAAACCTGCGAGCCGAAGATGGCTGCCGCACCGGCTGCTCCGGTCGCTGGCGTGAAGCCGTCCGGTGAAAAGATCACCGTCGCCGCTGATGCCCTGTTCGACTTCAACAAGGCTGTCCTGCGTCCGGCCGGCAAGGCCAAGCTCGACGAACTGGTCTCCAAGGCCCAGGCCATCAAGCTCGAAGTGATCCTGGCCGTTGGCCACACCGACCGTATCGGTTCTGACTCCTACAACCAGAAGCTGTCCGAGAAGCGCGCTGCCGCCGTCAAGGAATACCTGGTTGCCAAGGGCATCGAAGCCAACCGTGTTTACACCGAAGGCAAGGGCGAGAAGCAGCCGGTTACCGGCGACAAGTGCAAGGGCACCAAGAAGTCCAAGGCGCTGATTGACTGCCTGCAGCCGGATCGTCGCGTTGACATCGAAGTCATCGGCACCAAGTAATCGGCCGACGCTTCAATGAAAGCCCCGCCCTGCGGGGCTTTTTTTTGAATGAGGGAATGAGTTTGTCGATTTGCCGCCGCGCTTCATTTTTGGTTTTTGCCCTTTTTTTCGGGTCGACCGTAGCAATGGGTGCTGACGAGACCCGGCCACGCATCGGCCTGGTGCTGGGTGGTGGTGGCGCGCGAGGGGCGGCGCATATCGGCGTGTTGGAGGCTCTCCATAAGATGCGCGTGCCGATCGATTGTGTGGCCGGCACCAGCATGGGGGCGCTGGTCGCCGGCGCCTGGGCCGCCGGGATGTCACCGGCCAACATGCGCGAGCAGTTGGCGCGGGCCGACTGGGGCGACATGTTTGTCGACAATCCGGAATACGCTGAGATGAGTTCGCGCAACAAGATGGTGTCGCGAATTTACCTGCCGGGCTCGGAGAGCGGGGTGTCGCGCAATGGCGTGGCCTATCAGCCGGGCGTGGTGTCCGGCCAGAAAATCAAGCTCTTTTTCAATCAGCTGGTACGCGCCAATCAGGGCGAACGCGATATTGAGAGTCTGTCGCTGCCGCTGTCCATCATCGCTACCGACATTGGTACCGGCGAGCGCGTCGTTTTTCGTGACGGTCCGCTGACCACGGCCATGCGAGCCAGCATGTCGGTCCCCGGCTTGCTGGCGCCGGTCGATCATCTGGGCCGCAAGCTGGTTGACGGGGGATTGGTCGATAACTTGCCGATCGGTGAGGTGCGTGAGCGTTGCCAGGCGGATGTCGTCATCGCCGTCAACGTCGGCTCTCCGCTACTCAAGGCCGAGGAGGTCGGTTCGCTGCTCACCGTGTCGGCACAGATGGTCGGCATTTTGACCGAACAGAATGTCAGCCGCTCGCTGGCGACGCTCAAGCCGGGCGATATTTATATCCAGCCCAAGCTTGAAGGCATTTCGCCGGGGGATTTTGCCAAGCATGAAGCGGCTGCTGACAGTGGCCGCGCCGCGACCGAGGCCGTCGCCGAAAAGCTCGCCAGACTGGCTACTGGCGAAGCGAGTTATGCCGCGTGGTGGAAGAGTATCGAGGTCACTCGACGCACCTCCCCACGCATCGACGAAATCGAAATTGTCGGTTTGAGCCGGGTCAATCCGGCGGTCATCGAGCGCTACCTGAGCGTACAAACAGGAGAAACCATCCGGCCATCGGTAATCAATCGCGACTTGTTGCGGATGTACGGTGACGGCTATTACGAGAGTGTTGATTACACCGTGCTCAATCAGCGTGATCGCAATATCCTGCGCATCATGCCGATCGAGAAGCGCTGGGGGCCGGATTACGCCCACTTTGCCATTAACCTGCATGCGGACAACAGCCAGGGTTCGAATTTCGGGCTGCGTGCCGCCTATCACCAGACCTGGCTGAACGAGCTCGGCGGCGAGCTGATCTATTCCGGCGAAATCGGCTCCAACAACCGGCTGGGTATCAATTATTACCAGCCACTCGATGCCCGGCAGCGCTACTTTTTCGAAGGAACCGCCGGCGTCGGACAAACGCGCCTCAATGTCTATGAAGACGACAAACGGATCGCCCAATACCGCGATAGCGAGACCGGCGCTGGCGCCTATTTGGGGGCCAATATCGGCCTGCTCGGCCCGGTTCGACTCGGCTGGGTGCAGCGCCATCGCTACTTCGATCTCGATATTGGCGATCCGTCCCTACCCAAGGCCGACAAAAGTTTTTCCGGTTGGAAGGCCAGCCTCGATTTTGACCAGTTCGACCGCATGTACTTCCCGACCCGCGGCTGGTCGGCCCAGGTTTCATGGTTCCAGTCGCCCGGCGCCAACTACGCCCGCGCCGATGTCGACCTGCGCGGTGCCTATGCCTGGGGCGGCACGGTGTTCAACGGCCGCGTGCGCTATACCGGTTCGCCGCACGGCACCTTGCCTGTCTATGATGCTGGCACGATCGGTGGCTTCCTGAATCTGACTGCTTTGGCGCCCAACCAGATCATCGGCGACGATATTCGCTATGCCGGCATTTGGGCCGAACAGATCATTGGCCGTCTGCCGCTCGGCCTGCGTGGCGACATGCGTATCGGGCTGGCGCTGGAGGCCGCAAAAATTGGTTCCCCTTACACTGAGACCAGACACGTCGGCATCATGGATTCTGCGGCCGTGTATCTGGGGGGTGAAACTCCGTTAGGGCCGACTTATGTCGGCTTCGGATACTCCTCCAGTGGGGTGTCGAATTTGTTCCTTTTTGTGGGTACGCCTTGAATAGCGGGCAGTGGCATACTGGTCAATCAGCCTTTGGGGGAGAAAAAGCATGAAATCACGTTTGCGGATAATCGCGCTCGCCTGCCTGCTTTGTGCTGGCTTGGCTCAGGCCCGGGTCAACGTTAACACTGCAACGGCAGAGGAGCTGGAATCACTGCAAGGCATTGGCACCGTGCGCGCCCAGGCCATCATCGACTATCGCAGTCAGCACGGACAGTTCAAGTCGAACAGGGACTTGATGAAAGTACCGGATATTCCTGAATCCGTAGTCAAGGGCTTGAAAGGCAAGCTTGCCTACAGCGGCGCAAGCACGATCACCGAAAGCGCGCGCAGCCCCAGGTCCGCCAGGAAAGCTGACGATGCGAAGGCCGGGCGTGCTGCCAAGATGCAAGCGCCGGCTGCGCCGATGAAACCCAAAGCCTTGCCGGCGCCAGTGGCCAAGCAGGCAGAATCCGTTGCCCCAAGTGCGGCGCCGGGTCAGGCAAGTCCAGCCCAACCTGCAGCGCCTGCTTTACCTGCCAGGCCAGTGATGCCCGGCAAGCCGGCGACGGCTTCGTCATTGAGTGAGGGAAAATTGCCGAGCAATCCGGCATCGGCACCGGCACCGGCACGCCCGGCCTTGCCCGGCAAGGTGAGCAGCGCGGGAGCCGTCAGCGCTGCCGCGCCGGCGGCTCCCGCGCTGCCGCGTCCGGCCGTTCCTGCCAGTGTTCACTGACTTTAGCAGCGTTTCGATTCCGGTTTGAGCGATCACCTGTTTTTCTGCGCTACGACTCGCCTGGCGCAAACGCTGCGCGGCGAGTTGCCGGCGGAGCAGGCTGTCTGGCGCACCCGGCAGGCGCTGACGCTTGGGCAATGGCTGGCCGGATTGGCCGATGAAGCGCAGCTGACCGGGATCGCCGATCTGCCGATCGCCCTTGATCCTTTTTCCGAGCGACTGCTCTGGGAAAAGGTCATCGCCGAATCGTTGACCGAAGCCGCGCCGCTTTTCGACATTCAGGGTATGGCCGCTTCCGCTGCCGAGGCGCAGGCGCTGGTTCGCGTCTGGAAGCTGCCGGCTGAGGCAGGTGCGCTGTCTGACGAGGCCAAATTGTTCGTCGGCTGGCAGGCAGATTTCGAGAAACGCTGCCGGAGCAAGGGCTGGATCGATCCGGCTGGCCTGCATCGACAGCTGATAGCCCTGATCGAGGACGGTCATTTTTCCTTGCCCACGGCCGTGACGTTCGCTGGCTATGATCGCTACACACCGCTTGAGCGTGACTTGATGGCGGCGCTGAGCCAGCGTGGGGTAACTTTTGAAAATCAGCCGATTTTTCCGGTTGACCGTGGCAATCGTGCCGTCCTTGCCTGCGCCGACAGCGACGCCGAATGTGCCGTCGTGGTGGCCTGGGTTCAGGCACAGCTGGCGGCCAACCCGGCTTGCCGGCTCGGTATTGTCGCGCCTGATCTGGCCGGTATCCGTGACCGGCTGGAGTTCCTGCTTGACGATGCCCTGCACCCGGCACTGATTCGCCCGGATGCGGCCGAAGCGCCGCGTTGTTTCAACTTCTCGCTGGGCCGGGCGCTTGCCGATCTGCCGCTGATTCGCGTCGCGCTCGATCTGCTGGCGTTGGGCAGTGGCCGAGCCAAGGTCGAGCAAAGCCGGCTGTCCGAATTGCTGCTGGCCGGTGGCTGGTCAGCCGCCGAAGGCGAGGCGGATGGCAGGACGCGACTCGATAGCGCCTTGCGCCGCGATCTGCCGTACTTCACCACATTGCCGGCCCTGATCCGTCTGGCCCATCGCCTTTCTGAGAACGAAGCGCCGCTCTGTCCGCAAACCGTGGCGGCGCTTGAAGCCTTTGTCGAAACGGCCAGTACGGCCAGCCGCAAGCTGCTACCGGGGCAGTGGTCCGGCGTGTTTCGTAACTGTCTGAAAGCCGTCGGCTGGCCCGGCGATCGCCCGCTCTCCAGCCATGAATTCCAGGCCCGTCGTGCTTTTGGTGAGGTGCTCGATGGTCTTGGCCGACTGGATGGCCTGCTCGGGCCGCTAGGCTTTGCCGAGGCGGTGCGTCGCCTGTCGCAGCTTTGCCGCCAGCGTTTGTTCCAGCCGGAGACGCGCGGCAAGCCGGCGATCCAGGTGCTCGGTGTCCTCGAAAGCGCCGGCCTGTCTTTCGACGCGCTGTGGGTGATGGGCATGAATGACGACCTCTGGCCGCCACCGCCGCGCCCCAATCCGCTGTTGCCGGCCGAGGTGCTGCGCGCCGCCGGGGCCTCCCATGCCAGCGCCGACGTCGAGCTTGATTTTGCCCGGCGCGTACATGTCCGGCTGTCGCAATCGGCACCGGAGGTGACTTTTTCGTATGCGCAGGCCGACGGCAACCGCGTTCTTCGGCCGAGTCCGCTGATCGCCGGCATGCCATTGGTCACCGCGGTGTCGGCCGAAGTGGTCACCTTGGCCCGGCAATTGGCCGGTGAATCCACATCGGCGCTGGCGGCGATCGACGATGCCATGGCGCCGCCGGTTGGCGAGGGGGAAAAAGTCTCCGGCGGCAGCTGGGTTCTGCGTGCCCAGGCGATCTGCCCGGCCTGGGCCTATTACCAGTACCGTCTGGGCGGCGAGGCGATGGATGAACCGGTCGAAGGTTTGGACCCGGCGGCCCGTGGCACGCTGGTGCACGAGGCGCTGGAAGCATTCTGGACGGCCGTCCGTTCGTCCGATGCGCTGGCGGCCTTGGGCGAGATAGCCCGCCAGCAGGCCATCGCCGAGGCGGTGATCCAGGCTTTGCAGCATTTCGAACTCGACCGTCGCATCACACTGCCCGCCCGCTTCCGAGAACTGGAAGCAGCACGACTGGCCAAACTGCTCGGGGTCTGGCTGCAGGTTGAAGCCATGCGCGGCCAGAGTTTTGAGGTGGTTGCCTGCGAAGCGCCGGCCGAGGTGGAGATCGAGGGCATCAAGGTCCGGATGATCGTCGACCGTATCGACCAGTTGGCCGATGGCCGGCAGGTCATCATCGATTACAAGACCGGTGCTGCCATCGACACCAGGAACTGGGCCGAGCAACGCATCACCGAGCCGCAGTTGCCGATCTACGCGGCACTGGTCAATGAGGACGTGGCCGCCGTCGTCTTCGCCAAGGTGTTGCTCGACAAGCCGGCCTTCGCCGGCGTGGCCGACGAAAAGGACATCCTGCCCGGCGTCCAGGGTATCGGCGACGACAAACAGAAAACATTCGACCCGGCTGAATTCCCGGACTGGATCGCTGTCATTACCCACTGGCGTGAGCGCTTGCATGCGGTGGCCAAGGAAGTGAAGCAGGGGCAGGCTGGCGTCATGTTTGCCGACACCAGAGATTTGCAATATTGCGAAGTCTTACCGCTTCTGCGCTTGCCGGAGCGGCAACGCCTGCTGGCTGAGGCTGCGCTCAAGCCGTAAATTTTTGAACGAGGCGGGGTTCCGACTCGAATGACTGACTGAACAGGAGAAGACCATGCGTGAACTGAAATTGTTGGGTATCTGCGGCAGCCTGCGCCGTCAATCGACCAATGCCGGCCTGTTGCGGGCGGCGATTGCCGAATTGCCGGAAGGCGTAACGATGGAAATTGCCGATCTGTCGGCCGTGCCTTTTTATAACGCCGATATTGCCGAAAAGCCGGCTGCCGTGAAGCAGTTGCTGGCCCAGATCGGCGCGGCCGATGCGCTGGTGCTGGCCTGTCCGGAATACAACTATTCCATGGCACCGGCCATGAAGAATGCGCTCGACTGGGCCTCGCGGGAGCCGGATAACGCCCTGCTGGCCGGCAAGGCAATCGCCATCATGGGCGCCGGTGGTGGCATGGGCACCTCGCGCGCCCAATACCATCTGCGGCAGGTTTGCGTGTTTCTGGACCTGCACCCGCTGAACAAGCCGGAAGTTTTCGCCAGCGCCTTTGCCGGCTTGTTTGATGCCGATGGCAACCTCACCGACGCCAAGCTGATCCACTTGGTTGCTACGCAAATGCAGGCGCTGGCCAACTGGTCACGAAAACTGAAGGCCTGATGCAGCCAGCGCCCGACCGCCTCGAAGAAGACCGAATTGCCCGCCAGCGGGCGCTCGAGGTCGCCTCGTTCATCGTCGAGGCGCCGGCAGGTGCTGGCAAGACGGAGCTGCTGACACAGCGTTATCTGCGTCTGCTGGCCGTCGTCGAGAATCCCGAGGAAGTGCTGGCGCTGACCTTCACCAACAAGGCGGCGACCGAGATGCGCGACCGCATTCTCGGCAGCCTGGAGCGCGCGGCCAGCGGTGAAATGCCAGAACAGCCGCACAAGCAGCTGACTTTCGGGCTGGCGCAGAAAGTACTCGCCCACGACGCAGCGCAAGGCTGGCGTCTGCTCGGCCACCCCGGCCGCCTGCGCATCACGACGCTGGATGCCCTGTGCGCCAGCCTGGCCCGGCAAATGCCTTATCTCAGTCGCTTCGGCAGCCAGCCCGGCGTCAGTGAGGATGCCGAAGCCCACTACGCCACGGCGGCCCGGCGGACGCTGGAAATGGTCGAGGCCGGCGGCGACGATGCCGAGGTCGTGGCCGAAGCGCTGGCTTTCATGGACAACAATGCTGGACGGCTGGAAAGGCTGCTGATCGCCATGCTCGGCCGGCGCGACCAGTGGCTGCACCATGCCTCGCGCATCGAAAGCGGGGCGATGAAGGCCGAGGTCGAGGCAGGCTTCGCGGCGCTGATCGAGCGCGATCTGGCGACGGTCGGCGAATTGCTCGATGCCCGCGTTCAAACGCTGTTGATGCCGCTGGCCCGCTTCGCAGCGGCCAATGTGCCGGGAACACTGGATTTCATTTTTGACTGGAATTTCCGGTTGACCGCAGCAATCGCCGATTTACCGAGCTGGCAGGCCGTTGCTACCTTGTTGCTGACCACCACCGGCACTTTGCGCAAGACGGTCGACAAACGTATCGGTTTTCCGGCCGACAAGGAATTCGGCGACCAGAAAAAGGCCATGCTCGAACTGCTTGCCGAGCTGCGCGGCGTCGCCGGGCTGGAAGAGGCGCTGGCCATGCTGGTCAAGCTGCCGCGTCCCGAATTGAGCGAAGGTGAGTGGGCCACGGTCGAATGCTTCTCGCGCCTGCTGCGGCTGGCCGCGGGGCAGTTGTGGCTGGCCTTTCAGGAAGCTGGCGAAGTCGATTTCATCGAAATCGCCGCTCGCGCCGGCCTGGCGCTGGGCGACGATGAGGCCCCGACCGATCTGGCGCAGGCCCTCGATTACCGGATTCGTCACCTGCTGGTCGATGAATTCCAGGACACCAGCCCGAGTCAGGTCGGCCTGATCGAAAAGCTGACGCGTGGGTGGATGCCCGATGATGGCCGCACGCTGTTCGTTGTCGGCGATCCGATGCAGTCGATCTATCGTTTTCGTAAGGCAGATGTCGGGCTGTTCCTGCGTGTCCGTGAGCGGGGCATCGGTGATATCAGGCTCGACCATCTGCGGCTGTTCCGCAATAACCGCTCTTATCCGGGCATCGTCGATTGGGTGAATGCGGCGTTTCCGAGTATTTTTCCGGCTGACGATAGCCCGGAAGCCGGTGCCGTGCGCTATGCCGAATCGGCGGCCACTCGCCCGGCGCGCGCCGATAGCGGCGTGGTCGTGCATCCGGTGATCGAACGTGAAGGTTCAGACGCAGCCGGTGAAGAGGCGTGCCGCGTCCTGAGCATCATCCAGCAGGCTCGCCGCGAGGCGCCGGACGAGCGCATCGCGGTCCTCGTGCGCGCCCGCAGCCACCTCGATGCGCTGGTTGCAGAAATCCGCCGCAGTGCGCCGGATCTGCGTTTTCAGGCCGTCGACATCGAAGGACTGGATGGCCGCCAGCACGTGCAGGATCTGCTCACGCTGTTCCGTGCCTTGCATCACCGCGCTGATCGCGTCCATTGGCTGGCCATGTTGCGCGCCCCTTGGTGCGGCTTGCAGCTGGCCGATCTGCATGCACTGGCAGCCGACGACCGGAAATCGACGATCTGGCAGTTGATGCAGGATGATGCCCGCCTTGGTCGGATGTCCGAAGACGGCCGGCAACGTCTGAACATGTGCGCGATGTGCTGCAGGTGGCCTTTGCCGGCCGCGGTCGGCAGCATCCCCGCCGCTGGCTGGAAGGCATCTGGCTGATGCTGGGTGGGCCGCGTTGCCTGGAATCTCCCGAGGCACTGAACGACGTCGAAGCCTTTTTCTCGCTGCTCGACAAGCTGGTCGCCAGTCGCAACCTGAGTGCCGAAACGCTGGCCACGCATGCCGCCGATCTTTATGCGCCGTCTGATCCGCTGGGGAGTGCGGTGCAGATGATGACGGTGCATAAATCAAAAGGCCTGGAATTCGACACGGTGATTCTGCCCGGTCTGGATCGCGGCATCGGCGGCAACGACAGCAGCCTGCTGCTCTGGGACGAAGTGGCCGGCGCCGATGGCAATGAACATCTGCTGGTCGCGCCGATGAAGCAAAAAGGCGCCGCTAACGGCGAGCCGACCGCCTACGATTACCTGAAAAAACTCGAAACTGAACGTGCGGCCCACGAAGACGAGCGCCTGCTTTACGTCGCCGCTACCCGCGCCATTCGCAATCTGCATCTGGTTGGTGTGGCCGTCGCCGACGAGAAGAAGGATGACGGACTGAAAGCGCCGGCCAGTGGCACGCTGCTCAAGCTGCTGTGGCCGGGCGTCGCCCAGACGCTGTTTGCTGACGCGCTGGCCAATGCCGAAGCGGTAGTGCCGGTCAGCGTCGGCATCGATCCTGCCACTTTTGTACCGCCACTGGTTCGCCTGCGCCAGATCGGACTGCCGGCGGCGTTGTGCAAAATATCTGAAGATCTGCGCCCGGCGGATAATCCGCTTGATCTTGACGAGGCCGAGCCCGGCCTGTCGCTCGAAGCCTCGGTTGGCACACTGGTGCACCGCTGCCTGGAGCTGATTTCGAAAATTGGGCTAAAAACCTGGTCGACCGCAAGAGTCGTCACCTTGCAGCCGGCCTATCAGCGCTGGCTGTTGGCGCAGGGGCACAGCGAAACCGAGGCGGCCAGTGGTGCGGGCGACGTTGTTGCTGCGGTGAGCAACACGCTGGATTCAGAAACGGGGCGCTGGCTACTGGACGATCATCCCGAAGCGGCCGCCGAGCAGGCCTGGAGCAGCCAGGTGGGCGATACCACGCTGCACCACGTGATCGACCGGATTTTTGTGACAGAAGGTTGTCGCTGGATCATCGATTACAAGACTGCCCGCTTGCCCCGGAGCAGAATTGTTGCAGCGGGCTGAGAGCTATCGGCCGCAACTCGAACGCTATGCCAGTCTCTTCGCGACAGCATCCGTGCCCTTGCGCCTGGCCATCTATTTTCCCCTGCAGGGGCGGCTGATTGAGCTGGCGCCGACGAAATGATCCGTAACGGTTCGCTAGCCAATACGACTATACTGATCATCTGGATTTTTCACCCATATAGCATGCCGCGTCGCGCGCTCGTTTCCCTGCTTTGCTTTTTCCTGTCGATCGGCGGATGGGGCGGGGGATTGGCCATCGCCGAGCCTTCGCTGCGCGTACTGGTCATCGACAATGCGCCGCCCATGTCCTTCCGTGACAAAGCTGGCCGGCTGACCGGATTCAGCGTTGATATTGCCCGGGCCATCTGCGACGAAATGCGTGCCCGCTGTGTCTTTGATGTGGCCGTGCAAAGCGAGCTGATTGACCGCCTGACGCGGGGCAAGGCCGATATTGTGGCGACCGGTTTGCTCGAAACGCCGGAGCGCCGCGGCAAGCTCCTTTTTGCCAAGCCTTACTACCGCTCCTTTTCCATGTGGCAGGCACGGCAAGATGTCCAGCCGGGGCAGGAGGGTGTTCGGGTTGCCGTGGTCAGCGGCTCGGCTCAGGAGGAATATGCTCGGCGGCAGGGATGGAAAATCCGTCCGGTGCCAACGAATGGCGAACTTGGCGTGCCGCTGGTTGCCGGCGAAGTTCAAGCGGCGCTGGTGCCGATGCTGACGGCCCTCAATCTGCAAAACAACGAGGCCTTTCGACAACTTGAACTGGCCGCTACCGTGCTGCGCTCGCCGGATCTGGGCGGCGATGCATCCTTTGGCGTGTCGCTGTTTCGGCCCGAATTGGTCGTTGAAATTAACGCTGCACTCGAACGGATCAAGCGCAATGGGACGTATGATCGAATCAATTCCCGCTATCTGCCATTTCGTGTGAGTTGATGCCCGCCAATTGTCGATTGCCGCAACCATGTCCTGATCCCGGGGGCGTGCTTTGATAAAGCCTGCCAAGGGTTTCATGCCGGTCGTGCCTTCTCGCTGCTGGCGCTGATTTTCGTCCTCGCTTTCGGTGCTGCGGTGGTTCTGCTCTCGTTTGATCAGCAGCGTGTCGTCGAAGCCAATGGCCGGCTGCAGGAGCAGACGGTGCCGGAAATCATCCGCTACCAACGGCTTGCCAGAAATCTGGAACAGCTCCGCCAGGAAGGTGAACGCATCTTTGCAGTCAGCTCGGTGGCGGCCCGCCAGCAGTCCCTGTTTGTGGTCACGCTGATCGCCAGCCATCCGAGCATTCTCGAACATCCGGGGGCGGCCCCGCTGGCCAGGGAGGCCGAGGAATTCCTCGGCAATGTGGTGCGTACGCCGGTTGACGACGAACATCGACCATCCGAGCGCTATGAGGAGTGGCAACGGCTGGCGGTGCGCCTCGGTTCGCAGGTTGACGACATATCGATCCAGGGCATCAACCTTGCAACCAACGACCTCAACGTTGCATCGACCGCCATGAAGCTGGCTCGCTACAAGTTGATGATCGTGCTGGTGCTGGTTGGCTTGTTCCTGGTCGCCTTCATGGTGCTTGTCCGGCGCCACTTGATTCACCCCTTGCAGCGCATCAACAAGGCGTTGTCGACACTCAGCGTTGACCGCCCGGCACCTGAGTTTCATGCATCGCTGATGCTTGAAATCCAGGCCGTCGAAGCGGCGATACAGGAACAACATGCCTTGCTGATTCAGAACGACGAAACCCGGAAGGTCCTGGAACAGCTGGCCAACAAGGACGGTCTGACCGGGCTGATGAATCGCCGGCATTTCATGCAGACCGCCGAGGTCGAGTTGCAGCGCGCGCAGCGCTATCGGCGCGCGGTGACGGTGGCCATGGCCGATCTCGATTATTTCAAGCGGCTCAATGACACCTATGGGCACGCGGCCGGTGATGCCGTGCTGCGCGCCTTTGCCGATCTGGTTCAGGAGGCCGTGCGGCAGTCCGATCTGGTCTGCCGCTATGGCGGCGAAGAGTTCGCCTTCCTGTTTCCGGAAATCGAGCCTGCCGAGACGGAGAAGCTGGCCGAACGCCTGCGCGTTCGCTGTGCCGAGATGGATGTCGGGCTACCTGACGGGCGCCAGGTCAAGGTATCGGTCAGCATCGGGCTGGCCGATGCCAGTGAATGCCCGATAGAAATCGCTCTCAAACGGGCCGATGAAGCCCTCTACGAAGCCAAGCGGCTAGGCCGTAACCGGGTGGTTATTAGCGGTGTGCCACCCGCCGCCGAAGCCTGAAATCGCTGGGCGCCGCTATGGCCAAAGGACGCAGAGCCAGACCACGACAGCGTTGAGCAGGCTGAGCAGCACTGCCGCGCTGCCCATGTCCTTGGCACGTTTTGCCAGCTCGTTCTTCTCCGGTGACGCCTTGTCGACCACCGCTTCCACGGCAGAATTCAGGATTTCAACAATCAGGATAAGGATGATGCTGCCAATCATTAGCGCCCGATCGACACCGGTTTTTGCCAATACGAGCGCCAGCGGAATGGTGATGGCTGCGAGCAGGATTTCTTCACGAAACGCCGCCTCGTTCTGCCACGCGGCACGCAGTCCGTCGCGCGAATAGCCAAGCGCGTTGATCAGGCGAGTCAGGCCCTTCTTGCCTTTGAAGTCGGCGGCGGAAGTCACTTCTTCTTATCCAGCAGCGGTTTCAGGAAGCGCCCCGTGTGGCTGCCCTTGCACTTGGCGACTTGTTCCGGTGTTCCCGATACCAGAATCCGCCCGCCGCCGTCGCCGCCTTCCGGGCCGAGATCGACGATCCAGTCTGCCGTCTTGATGACATCAAGATTGTGCTCGATGCCGACGATGGTATTGCCGTTGTTGGCCAGCCGCTGCAGCACGCTGAGCAGCATTTCGATGTCCTGGAAATGCAGGCCGGTGGTCGGCTCATCAAGAATGTATAGTGTTCGGCCGGTGTCGCGCTTGGAGAGTTCGAGGGCCAGCTTGACGCGCTGGGCTTCGCCGCCGGAGAGCGTGGTGGCGCTTTGGCCGAGGGTGATGTAGCTGAGGCCGACGTCGACCAGGGTTTGCAGTTTGCGGGCGATGTTGGGCACCGGGTCGAAAAATTCGCGCGCCTGCTCGACGGTCATGCCGAGAATGTCGTAAATATTCTTGCCCTTGTATTGTACTTCCAGCGTTTCGCGGTTGTAGCGCTTGCCGTGGCAGACGTCGCAAGGGACGTAGATGTCGGGCAGGAAATGCATCTCGACCTTGATCATGCCGTCGCCCTGACAGGCTTCGCAGCGCCCGCCCTTGACGTTGAAACTGAAGCGGCCGGGGCCGTAGCCGCGGACACGCGATTCCGGCACCTGGGCGAACAGTTCGCGGATCGGCGTCAGCAGGCCAGTGTAGGTCGCCGGGTTGGAGCGTGGCGTGCGGCCGATCGGCGCCTGGTCGACGTTGATGACTTTGTCGAAGAGGTCGAGGCCGACGATTTCCTTGTACGGCGCCGGTTCGGTGGTGGAGCCGTAGAGGTGCTTGGCGGCTGCCGCGTACAGCGTGTCGTTGATCAGCGTTGATTTGCCGGAGCCGGAAACGCCGGTGATGCAGGTGAGCAGGCCGCCGGGGATTTCCAGCGTGACGTCCTTGAGGTTGTTGCCGTAGGCGCCGACGACTTTGAGCTGTTTGTTAGGATCTTGCGGTCGACGGGATTTTGGCGCCGAAATCGATTTTCGGCCGGACAGGTAATCGCCGGTCATTGACAGCGGGTTGGCCTGCACCTCGGCTGGCGTGCCTTGCGCCACAATGGCACCGCCATGGACCCCGGCGCCGGGGCCGATGTCGACCACGTAATCGGCGCTGCGGATGGCGTCCTCGTCATGCTCCACCACCAGCACGGTGTTGCCCATGTCGCGCAGGTTCTTCAGCGTTTCGAGCAGGCGGTCGTTGTCGCGCTGGTGCAGGCCGATGGAGGGTTCGTCCAGTACGTACATGACGCCGGTCAGGCCGGAGCCGATCTGCGAGGCCAGGCGGATGCGTTGTGCTTCGCCACCGGAGAGCGTTTCGGCCGAACGTTCGAGGCACAGGTAGTCGAGCCCGACATTGATCAGGAAGCTCAGCCGGGCGGTGATTTCCTTCAAAATCTTGTCGGCTACCTGCGCCTTGTTGCCGGTCAGGGTCAGGCAGTTAAAGTAATTGCGCGCCTCGCCGAGTGGCAGGCGGCTGATTTCGTGCAGGGTGTGCGTGCCAACCCGCACGTGCCGCGCCTCGATGCGCAGCCGGGTGCCCGCGCAGGTTGGGCAGGCGGAACTGCTGACGTATTTCGACAATTCCTCACGCACGGCATTCGATTCGCTGCCGCGGTAACGCCGCTCGAGGTTGGGGATGATGCCCTCGAAGCTGTGGCTGCGGTCGAAGCGCGTGCCCTTCTCGTTGAGGTAGCGGAAATTGATTTCGGTCTTGCCGGAGCCGTAGAGGATGAGTTGGCGCTCGGCCTCGGTCAGTTGCTCGAAGGGCGTGTCGACCGAGAAACCGTAGTGGTCGGCGATGGATTCAATGATCTGGAAGTAGAACTGATTTTTCTTGTCCCAGCCGCGAATGGCGCCGTTGGCCAGCGATGCTGCCGGATTGGTGACGACGCGCTTGGGGTCAAAGAACTGGATGATGCCTAGCCCGTCGCATTTCGGGCAGGCACCCATCGGGTTGTTGAACGAGAACAGGCGAGGTTCCAGCTCCTGCAGCGCATACGAGCAGACCGGGCAGGCGAACTTGGCCGAGAACATGTGTTCGACGTTGGTATCCATCTCGAGGGCCATGGCCCGGCCTTCGGCGTGGCGCAACGCAGTTTCGAAGGATTCGGCCAGGCGCTGGCGCATGTCGTCGCGGACCTTCAGGCGGTCGACGACGACATCGATGGTGTGTTTCTGCGTCTTGGCCAGCTTGGGGACGTCGTCGATTTCATAAACGGTGCCGTCGACGCGAACGCGGGCAAAGCCCTGGGCGCGGAGTTCGGCAAAAGGTCGACCTGCTCGCCCTTGCGGTTGGCCACCACGGGGGCAAGGATCATCAGCTTTGTGTCGGCCGGCAGGGCGAGCACGGTATCGACCATCTGCGACACGGTCTGCGCTTCGAGCGGCAGGTTGTGGTCCGGGCAATACGGCGTGCCGGCGCGAGCGAAAAGCAGGCGCAGGTAGTCGTGAATTTCGGTGACAGTGCCGACCGTCGAGCGCGGATTGTGCGAGGTGGCTTTTGCTCGATGGAAATAGCTGGGCTCAGGCCTTCGATCAGATCCACATCGGGCTTTTCCATCAGTTGCAGGAATTGCCGGGCGTAGGCCGATAGCGACTCGACATAGCGTCGCTGGCCTTCGGCGTACAGCGTGTCGAAAGCCAGTGAAGACTTGCCAGAGCCGGATAGTCCGGTAATCACGATGAGCTGGTTGCGCGGCAGGTCGAGGTTGATGTTTTTTAAATTATGGGTGCGTGCGCCGCGGATACGGATAAATTCCATCGCCGTTTTTTCTGTGTTTGGGGAAGGAGAAACTATACGCAAAAAAGCCGGCTTACCCTTGGCTTCATTGGCCATGGAATAAAAATCAGGCGCTGGTCAAGTCGCCGTATTGCCGCAATGGTTTGGGATGACTGCCTTAGCGTGCTGCTGCCTCTGCCACCGGCCGTGACAGTTAGGGGCTTCACGATGGGGATACGGAGCAAGCAAAAGAGTGCTCAAGCCGTTGGTTTGGCGATGATTCGCGGCGCAAGGCTGCAGATAATCAACATGCGTATGACAAATGTCTCCGGATGGATTTACTACGGTCAACCGGGAAAAACGCCAATTTTTCAAACTTTCTTCGTGGTTCGTTGTGTAGCAAGGCTTGCCGGAATTGTCCCTTGCCATCAGAATATGCTTTTGTATTTTATCGGGCTTTTCATGTCACGGCAGCGGCAGTCGCCAATCGAAGGTGTGATGGATGTTGCCGCACGTCTTCCCTGGCCGGCGGGCATCGGACTGGCTGCCCTTGCCTATGGGGCGCTGCATTATCTGGCCAGTGCCCAGGCGATGCCATTTGAAGCAGAGGTGCTCGGTCATGGCGGCTCCCGTGATGTGGGCGCCATGTTGTTTGCGGCCTGCCAGTATGTCTTGCCTGCGTTATTTTTGCTTGTTTCGGCGCTTTCGTTCCTTCGTCGGCGCCAGCTCAGCGATGTGCCGGTTGATGTGGTGGGCAGCTACGAAACAGATGCCCTTGAGCACATGAGTCGCCAGGAGTTCGATGCACTGGTGGCCAAGGCTTTCCGGCGGGAAGGCTATCTGGTGGTCGAGCGCGCTGGCGGGCCAACGGATCGTGGCGTGGACCTCGAGCTGTTCATGGGGCGTGACCGCTACCTTGTGCAATGCCGACGCTGGCGGGAGCCGAATGTTGACGTCACTTCGGTTCGCGATCTTTACCGGGCAATCAGTACCGAACGCGCGGTTGGCGGCTTTATCGTCACCTCGGGGACGTTTACCGAGGAGGCACGGGTCGTGGCGCTGGGGCGTTCCATCCGCCTGGTCCCTGCCGATTCGCTGCGCGCGATGCTGGCGATGGGGAGCGACATGTCGATATCACCGGGTTTTTCGCGCCGCCGGGATGACCCGGTGCCGCCAGCCTGTCCCAAGTGTGGCAAGGCGATGATGCCGCGGACGGTTACCCGGGAGGTTCACATCGCAAAGCATTCCTGGATTTGCACGAGCTTCCCGGCATGCCAGGGCATTCGGGATGCCTGAGCAACCGATCGGCGAGTCCTTAGCCGGCTTTATCAACCGAAATGACCGGGTGAGTTTCATTGTCTGAAACCAGCACGGTGAGCAAATTGCCGACCAGATGGACGCGGTCGGCTTCGCCCAGCTTGATGACGCCTTCGCGTTCGATTTGCTCGATGGCCATGTGCACCATGCTGACGGCCCCTTCGACGATATGGACTCGGGCGGCGACCACGGCCTGCGCTTGTTGGCGGCGCAGCATGGCGCTGGCGATTTCGGGCGCATAGGCGAGGTGGGCAATACGGGCCTCGATGATTTCCAGCCCGGCCAGCGCGACGTGTTCCTGAATCGTGTCGGAGAGCGCCTGGGCGACCTTGTCGAGATCGGCGCGCAGGGAGTTCTGGCCGTTTTCGTCGCCGTCGTACCAGCGGGCGCTGGCGACGACGCGAACGGCAGACTCAGTCTGGATCAGGATGTAGGTGGCGTAATCCTCGACATCGAATGCGGCGCGGGCAGTGTCGGCGATCCGCCAGACGACGACGGCACCGACTTCAATCGGATTTCCGGCCCGGTCGTTGACCTTGAGCGTCGGTGTGTTCAGATTGTACGCGCAGTGACAGCCTCAGGCGCTGGTAGAAGGGATTGACCCAATAAAAGCCATCATCGCGCAGGGTGCCGGCATAGCGTCCGAAGAAGGTGAAGACGGCGGCGATGTTGGGCGGCAGAATGATGAAGCCCTTGGCCAGGAAAAAGAGAATGGGCAGCGCGACAAAGCCAAAGGTGGCCGGCGGCCGGTTGTAAATGAAAATATTGCCGAACACCTGCCACAGGGAACCGCCAACCAGCACCAGCCCAACGACCAGAGTGGCGAAGACGAGCGGTGCGATGATCATCTTGATCAGACGCAGGAAGATGTCGGTCAGAATGCCGAAGTAGCCAGCGATTTCCTTGGCTTCGGCCGGGCTGCCAGCCAGCGTGTTGCAGGCGTAGCCGGTCATGACGCCGAGCACCATGGCGATCATGATCAGGGTGGTTAACCGGTTCATTTTCATGATGGTTTCCTTGTTTTGTGCATTGAATGAAGGGCGCTTGCTTACGCGGCCCGGGGCTGGATCATTTGCGGCTTGGTCAGTACCTCAGGGCGCAGCACGTTGGCCAGTTGCTCGGGGCTCATCAGCTGGCGTTCGAGCACGATCTCGGCGACGCCGCGACCGCTGAGATGCGCCTCAGCGGCGATTTCGGTGGCATTGGCGTAACCGATGTAAGGGTTCAGCGCGGTGACGATGCCGATCGAGCGTTCGACGCTGGCCCGCAGCGCATCGCGGTTGGCAGTGATGCCATCAACGCAGTAATCGGCAAGCGTCTTGCAGCCATTGCTCAGGTGCAACACACTCTTGAATAAACTGTGAGCGATAATGGGCTCAAACGCATTGAGCTGTAACTGGCCGGCTTCGGCAGCAAAAGTGACCGTCGTGTCGTTGCCAATGACTTCGAAAGCGATCTGGTTGACTACCTCCGGGATGACCGGGTTGACCTTGCCTGGCATGATGGAAGATCCGGCCTGGCGCGCTGGTAGATTGATTTCGTTGAAGCCGGCGCGTGGTCCCGAAGAGAGCAGGCGCAAGTCGTTGCACACTTTGGACAGCTTGACGGCGACGCGCTTCAGCACGCCCGAGAGTTGTACGAAACTGCCGCAGTCCTGTGTTGCCTCGATCAGATTGGGGGCGGTGAGGACCGGGATGCCGCTGATTTCCACCAGCTTGCCACAGACGATGGCGGCGTAGTCCGGGTGGGCATTGATGCCGGTGCCGATGGCGGTGGCGCCGAGGTTCATTTCGCGGATCAGCAGGGCTGCTTCCTTCAGGCGCTCTTCGTCCTCGCCCAGCATGACGGCGTAGGTCGAAAATTCCTGGCCGAGGGTCATGGGTACGGCATCCTGCAGCTGCGTGCGACCCATCTTGAGCACGTCGGCGAATTCTTCAGCTTTGCGCTCGAAGGCTTGGCGCAGATAGGCCATGGTATCCACGAGGCGGAAAATGCCAACGTAAGTGGCGAGCTTCAACGCTGTCGGGTAGACGTCGTTGGTCGACTGGCTCATGTTCACGTGTTCGTTCGGGTGCAGATGCTGAAATTGGCCTTTGCCGTGGCCAAGGATTTCCAGCGCACGGTTGGCGATCACCTCGTTGGCGTTCATGTTGGTCGAGGTCCCGGCGCCACCTTGAATCACGTCGACTACAAAGTGGTCGTGCCACTTGCCGTCAATGACTTCGTTGCAGGCTGCAGCGATGGCATCGGCGCGCACCGTGTCGAGCAGGCCGAGTTGCTGGTTGGATTGGGCGGCGGCCTTCTTGATCTGGGCCAAAGCACGGATCAGGTCAGGATAGACGGCAATGGATATGCCGCTGATTGCGAAGTTCTCGAGGGCGCGCAGGGTGTGGACACCATAATAGGCCGCTGTCGGGATTTCACGGTCGCCGAGCAGGTCGTGTTCAATCCGGTGGGTTTGTTCGATGTGCATTTTGTCTCCTGAGGGGATGGTGGTTCGGTTAGTGGTGCTGCTATGCCAATTAATCAACGCACGCCGCATGCCAGCGCGCCGGATTTGTTAACTTGTTGATATGTAATGTATTGTTGGCTTTTTGAAAGATGCGATCGCCGGGTTTCCGGAAAACTGCTGATGTTGGCCATTCGGTTTTCCGAACGCTGGTGAGCGGGGAGTGATGGCGCCAATCTGTTAAGATCAAGGCTTCGCTGCGATGCAACAATTTGATACGACAATGCCTACCACAAACGATCGCATGAGCCCTGAGGAGCGCCGCGCCGGCGCCTCACTGGCTTCCATCTTTGCCCTGCGCATGCTTGGGCTGTTCCTGATCCTGCCCGTGTTTTCGGTCTATGCGAAAACATTGCCCGGTGGCGACAATCTGGCTCTGGTTGGTTTTGCGCTGGGGGTCTTCGGCTTGACTCAGGCGTTTTTCCATATTCCTTACGGCATCGCAGCTGATATTTTCGGGCGCAAGCTAGTCATCGTTATCGGCTTGCTGATTTTTTCGCTGGGGAGTTTTGTTGCTGCCTGGGCGCCGGATATGACGTGGATCATCGTAGGCCGCGTACTGCAGGGAGCCGGGGCGATTTCGGCGGCAGTGATGGCGCTGGCTGCCGATCTGACACGCGAGGAACATCGGACCAAGGTGATGGCAATGATCGGTTCGTCGATCGGCTTGGTTTTCGCGCTCTCCTTGGTGGGCGCGCCGATTTTGTATGGCCTGATCGGCATGAGCGGACTATTCATCATGACTGGCGTACTGGCGCTGCTCGCCATCGTGTTGCTGCTCAAGGCAGTACCGCCTGCACCACCGCCGCATGGACATGCAAAATTGCCCTTGCGCCAGGTTGCTATGGATCCGGATCTCTTGCGCCTGAATCTCGGCATTTTCGTGCTGCATATGGTGCAGATGTCCATGTTTGTCGTTTTGCCACATGCGCTGGTCAATCACGGTGGGTTGGCGGCAGCTTCGCACTGGAAGGTCTATCTGCCTGCTGTCCTCGTATCGTTCGTCATCATGGTGCCGGCGATCATTGCTGCAGAGCGCAAGGACAAGATGCGGCCGATTTTTCTGGCAGCAATCGCCTTGCTGGTGGCGGTTCAATCCGGCTTGCTGGTTTATAGCGAAAGCCTGTGGGCACTCGCGCTGTGGCTGACGTTGTTTTTTGTGGCTTTCAATATTCTGGAGGCCACCTTGCCGTCGCTGGTTTCTCGCACCGCGCCACCGGCTGCCAAGGGCGCCGCGCTCGGCGTTTACAACACCACGCAGGCCATCGGCCTATTCATCGGCGGCGCGGCAGGCGGTTATGTTGCGCAGCATTTCGGCGATAATGCAGTTTTTGCTGCCTGCACCGGTGTGCTTCTTATTTGGCTGGTGGTAGCAAGTTCAATGAAATTTCCGCAACGGCGCATCGCCGCCGTGGCGACAAAATCTGTTTAGGAGACATGGGCAATGGCATCGGTGAACAAGGTGATTCTCGTCGGCAATCTGGGCAAGGATCCGGAAGTGCGTTATACGGCAAGCGGCGAAGCGATGTGCAATTTCAGCCTGGCCACCACGGATAGCTGGAAAGACAAGTCAACCGGCGAGAAGAAGGAATTGACTGAATGGCACCGTGTCTCGTTCTTTGGCAAGTTGGCAGAGATCGCTGGTCAGTATCTGAAGAAAGGCTCGCAGGTTTACGTTGAAGGCAGCCTGCGCACGCGCAAATGGACTGATAAGGACGGGCAGGAGCGTTACACCACCGAAATCCGCGGCGATGAAATGAAAATGCTGGGTTCTCGTCAGGGTATGGGGTCGCCAGCCGGTGGTGGCGGTTTCGAACGCGAGCCGACCGATTACGCGCCTGCCCCGGCGAAGAACAAGCCAAAGCCATCGTTCGAAGACCTGGGCGACGATATTCCGTTTTGATCGAGGCATTGCTTGCGCCGTGGTCGTCCTGCGGCGCAACTTCATTTTTTACTGAGGTAAATACAGCATGGCCAGCGCCGTCACTTTCAAGATTCTTGAGGACATCGCCCGGGATCTTTCCGGCAATGAAATTACTTTTCCAACCTTCCTCGACATTACCTTTCAGGTACGTGCTGCGCTGAAGGACCAGAATCTGAGCATCGAGCAGCTTTCCAAGCTGATCGGTGCAGAGCCGTTGATGAGCGCCAAGATCATCCGCATGTCCAACTCGGTGGCCTTGAATCCGAGCGGTCGCGAGATTGCCGATGTGAAGAGTGCCATCGTCCGGGTCGGCATGGAGGCGGTGCGTACCGTATCTTTTGCGGTGGCCATGGAGCAGTTGCTCAAGTCGAAGCAGATGCAGCCCTTTGAGGGAATTTCCCAGCGCCTGTGGGAGCATACTTCGCACGTTGCCGCACTGTGCCGCGTGCTGGCGCGCAAACTGGCCAAGATCAACGGTGATGAAGCCATGTTTGCTGGACTGGTGCATGACCTCGGGGTGTTCTACTTGATGTCGCGGGCTGCCAATTTCCCGGAACTTCTCAACGACAAGGTAGAGCTGCATGCCTTGCTGGTCGACTGGCATGACAACATTGGTCATGCACTGCTTTCGGCGCTTGGATTACCGGAGTCGGTGCTTGAGGCTGTCCGGGATCACGAAACTGACCGTGAGATTAGTGCTGTCGATAACCTTTCAGACGTTCTGTTTATCGCCAACAAGATCGCCAATCGGACTGCCAGCTGGCGGGATGCGACGCTGGACGGCGAGATCGATACGTCGATGCTCGATACACTTTTCGATGCTGACACACTGGCAGAAATTGTCGATGAATCGGAAGAGGAAGTGCATTCGCTAAAGGCCGCCCTGGGAGGCTAAGCCAGCATTGTATTGAGCGGCTCGCTCAGAAAGCCGCCAGACATCGACGGGGAACAGGATTGATGAGTAGTGACCAGCAGGCGGGAGATATTTCCGGGAAGCGTTTTGCCGCCTTGACGCTGGCTGCCCTCGGGGTGGTCTATGGCGATATCGGGACCAGCCCCTTGTATGCGGTGAAGGAGGTTTTCGCCGGCAATCACCCGATTCCGGTGACGATGGCCAATATTTACGGCAGCCTGTCCCTGTTTTTCTGGGCGCTCATCATCGTGGTATCGATCAAGTACGTGACCTTCATCATGCGTGCTGATAATCGCGGCGAAGGCGGCATCATGGCGCTGATTGCGCTTGCCCTGCATACCGCTCAGGAAAAACCGCGTCAGGCACGGTTGATCATGATTTTCGGGGTTCTCGGCGCCGCGATGTTTTACGGGGATGGCATGGTAACGCCGGCAATTTCGGTATTGTCGGCGGTCGAGGGGCTGGAAATTGTGACGCCGGCTTTCAAGCCGGTGGTTATTCCGATTACCTTGCTCGTGCTTTTCGGGCTTTTTTTCGTGCAAAGGAATGGCACCGCCAAGGTTGGTACCTATTTTGGGCCGATCATGATGCTCTGGTTCAGTTCGCTGGCCGTGCTGGGTATCCACAACATCATTGCGCATCCGGCCATCCTGATGGCGATCAACCCGTATTACGGCGTCGAGTTCCTGCTTGAAAACAAGGCCATGTCGCTCGTGGCCATGGGTAACGTCGTGCTGGCCGTTACTGGTGCCGAGGCGCTTTATGCCGACATGGGCCACTTTGGTCGCAAGCCGATCTCGCGGGCCTGGTTCTCCTTCGTGCTGCCTGCGCTGGTGCTGAATTATTTTGGGCAGGGCGCGCTGATCCTGGCGCAACCCGAGGCAGCCAAAAATCCCTTCTTTCTTTCAGCTCCCGAGTGGGCGCTTTTTCCGCTCGTTGGCCTGGCTACGCTGGCGACAGTGATCGCCTCACAGGCGGTCATTTCAGGTGCGTTCTCGGTTACTCGCCAGGCTATGCAGCTTGGCTTCGTGCCGCGGATGGAGGTGCAGCACACCTCGGAGTAGGAGCAGGGGCAGATTTATCTGCCTGCGGTCAATTGGGGCCTGATGATCGCGGTGATGATTCTCGTCCTCGGCTTCAAGTCGTCCAATAATCTGGCGGCTGCCTACGGTATCGCGGTGACCGGCGATATGGTGATTACCTCGATTCTTGCCGCCTATGTGGTTGCCAAGGTCTGGAAGTGGGGCTGGCTCAAGGCTGGGCTGCTGTTCGCCTGCTTCCTGTCGGTCGAACTGGTATTTCTCGCTGCCAACGTCCTGAAGATTCCCGATGGTGGCTGGTTCCCGCTGATTGCTGGCGTGGTGGTGTTTATTCTGATGATGACCTGGAAGCGCGGCCGGCAATTGCTCTCTGAGCGACTCAAGGGCGAACGGCTTGAATTGTCGATGTTTCTCGATTCTCTGGGGTCATCAATGCCGACCCGGGTTGCCGGCACGGCGGTTTTCCTGAACGCCGATCCGCGGGGGGTGCCGCATGCGCTGCTGCACAATCTGATGCACAACAAGGTGTTGCACGAACGTGTGGTCCTGTTGTCCGTCCAATTCTTCGATGTGCCCTATGTGCCGGAGATTGATCGGGTCGAAGTGCGACAGCTCAAGGAGAACTTCTGGAGTGTCATCATCCAGTATGGTTTCAAGGATGAGCCGGATGTGCCGGCAGCACTGGATTTGTGCGCCAATGCCGGACTGGCATTCAGCGCATTGGAAACTTCCTACTTTATTGGCCGCGAAACATTGATTCCGCGACTCGGCTCGGAAATGGCTTTCTGGCGCGAGAAGATTTTCATCGCCATGTTCCGCAATGCCGGGTCGGCGACGGCATTCTTCAAGATTCCCAGCAACCGTGTCGTCGAACTGGGAACCCAGGTCGTACTCTGAGCTTTCAGATACTGATCACGCCGGCTGAAGATTGGCTCCCCGGCTTATAACCGTCTGATTTTTTCCAGCAGCGCGGTGGTCGATTTCTGATGGATGAACGGGATGGAGTGAACGGTTCCGCCCCAGCCGCGGACTTCGGCGCATCCCACTATTTTTTCTACCGGCCAGTCGCCGCCCTTGACGAGCATGTCGGGGCGGCATTCGAGGATGCGCTGCAAGGGCGTTTCCTCATCGAACCACGTCACCAGCGTCACGCAGGCGAGTGATGCCATGACCGCCAGCCGGTCTTCCAGCGCATTGACCGGGCGATCGTCGCCCTTGCCTAGCCGTTTCACCGAGGCGTCCGTGTTGAGCGCGACAATCATGCTGCTGCCCAGTGCGGCAGCTTGCGCCAGATAGGTGACGTGCCCGCGATGCAGAATATCAAAGCAGCCGTTCGTAAACACGAGAGGCCGGGCCAGCAGCGCACTTCTTGCGGTCAACTGGTCTGGCGGGCAAATTTTGGATTCGAAGTGGGGAGTGGCGTAGGTCACGGTGGCATCATGGGTGAAAGATATCCGGCTATTTTAGTGCCAGTTGGCCGCTACGGCCGGATTGTCAAAAAAGTGGCTGTCATCCCTACGTAACATCGGCTGGCTAGTGTGCGAGCCACCCAATTGTTACCGGCGGAAATCACGTGCCCTTGCTCTGGCGCCACGCTTCTATTGTCATCACCTCGCTCATGTTCATTGTCGTGCTAACGGCATGTTCGCCGCGCCAGATGGTGGTTGGCAGCATCGCTGACGAATTGGCGGCGCAGGGGCGGTCCGGCGAGAGCGATCTTGACCTGGCTCGCGAGGCCAGTGCTTTTTATCTGAAGCTATCGGAGTCGGTACTGCGTAGTGATCCCGGGCACCACGCGCTGGCTGAATCGGTGGCAGCCGGCTTTACCCAGTACGCCTATGCCTTTGTTGGATTCGAGGCCGACCGCATTGAAGCGAAGGATGCCAAATCCGCAGAACGCATGCTCCGGCGTGCCGCACTGCTTTATCGTCGGGCACACATGCATGCGATGGCTGCGCTCAATCGTGAGACTCCCGGTTTTGCCGGTGCCTTGAGCAGCTCGCAAGCGGCTGACTGGCCGAAACTTTCCTTGGAACAGGTTGGCCTTGCCTACTGGGCTGCGGCCTCGTGGGGTGGCTGGATTTCATTGTCAAAGGATGACCCTGATGTTGTTGCCGATCTGCCGCAGGCGGTACGCCTGACGCAGCTTGCCTGGCAACTTGATCCCGCTTGGGGGCAGGGCGCGCTGACCGGGCTGCTGGCGACATACGAAGCTGGACGGCCAGGCGGTAGCCAGCAACAGGCGCTGGTCTGGTTTGATCAGGCGATTGCGCAAGGTGCTGGCAATGCGGGAACCCTGGTGGGCAAGGCCGAAGGGTATGCCTTGCCGGCGGGAGACCGAGTGCTGTTTGAACGCTTGCTCAATCAGGCATTGGCGATCAAGGATAAACCGGATAGCCCGCAAGCCTTGCAGAACGAAGTCATGCGTCGCCGGGCAGCATGGCTGCTCGAACAGGCGCCCGACCTGTTCTGAACGATGAAAACCCAAGGAGTATGAAATGAAATTCAAACTGGCTACGCTGGTGCTCGGCGCCGTCATTGCATTGAATACCTTTGCCGCTGACCCGCAATTGCGCATCGGTACGCTGGCGCCGAAGAATTCGCTCTATCACCGCCAGCTGATGGCATTGGGTGAAGCGTGGCGGACAGCCCAGGGGGGGCACGGGAAATATCTGGTCTATCCGGATGGCAGCCAGGGGGGCGAGACGGACATGGTGCGCAGGATGCGCATCGGCCAGTTGCAGGGCGGCCTGCTGTCGGTCGTCGGGCTGCGCGAGATCGAGCCGTCGATTGCCGCGCTGCAGAACATGCCGATGATGTTCAAGAGCTGGGACGAGGTCGATTACGTGCGCGAGAAAATGCGCCCGGCCATGGAGAAGAAATTTCTTGAAAAGGGCTTTGTCGTGCTGGCCTGGGGCGATGCCGGCTGGGTGCGCTTCTTCTCGAAGGAGCCAGCCTTTGGGCCGAATGATTTCAAGAAGATGAAATTCTTTGCCTGGGGTGCCGAAGCCGACCAGCAGGAGATCATGAAAAGCCTGGGATACACGCCGGTGCCGCTGGAAACGGCCGACATTCTGCCGGCGATCCAGACCGGCATGATCAACGCCGTGCCCTCGACGCCCTATTTCGCGCTGGCCACGCAAATCTACACCACTGCCAACAACATGCTGGACATGAACTGGGCGCCCGTGGTCGGTGCCTTGATCATCACCCGCAAAGCATGGGATGAGCTGACGCCGGAGGGGCAGGTCGCTGTTCGCGAGGCCGGCGCCAAGGCCGGAGTCCAGTTGCGCGCCAAGGCACGTCAGGAAGTTGACGAAGCGGTTGATGCGATGAAGAAGCGTGGCCTGACGGTCAACCAGCCCAACGCGGCGCAAATCAAAGAATGGAACGCCCTGGCCGATGGCCTTTATCCACGCATTCGCGGCAAGCTGGTCCCGGCCGAACAGTTCGACGAGGTGGTGCGCCATCTGAAGGATTTTCGCGCCGGCAAGCGCTAGGCGTTTCGCGAAAATTGCGACCCGCGGGCCAGTCCCGCGCTGATTGAGTTGTGCAGGACACATGATGAATCTGTTGCGCCGCCTGGGTGAATTCGATGCGCTGATCGCCGGTTGCGCGCTGGCCGTCATGTTGCTGGTGCCATTGCTCGAAATCGGGTTGCGGCCCTTGTTCGGTGCGGGTATCGACAACGCGCCGGTACTGGTCCAGCACTGTGGTTTGCTGCTGGCCATGTTTGGTGCGCTGCTGGCTGAGCGTGGACTGCACTTGAGTTCGCTCGGGGCGGGGTTCACCGCATCGAGGAATCCCCGTGTGCGCAGTGTCGCCGCTGTTGTCGGCAAGGCCAGTGCGGCTGTGCTTTGCGGGATGCTGGCACAAGCCAGCTGGACGTTTGTTGCCAGTGAAATGGAGATGCCGCGTGATATTGCCTATGGGGTCACTGGCTGGATGTTCGAGCTGGCCATGCCGCTGGGCTTTGCGTTGCTTGGCCTCAAGCTGGCTTCTCGGATCATCTCAGGTTGGGCGGGGCGCATCGTGTTGGCACTCGTCCTGCCAGCGGTCGGGTATGCTTTTGCCCAGTATTTTGATGGCAGTACATTGCCCTTGTGGCCATTTGCACTGTGGTTGATGCTCATTCTATTCTGCGGCGCACCGATCTTTGCCGTGCTGGGCGGGCTGGCCCTGGCTCTGTTCTGGAGCGAAGGGCAGCCACTGGCTTCGGTGCCGCTCAGTCACTACCAGATCACGGTCAATCCTTCATTGCCAGCGCTGCCCTTGTTTACGCTGGCCGGCCTGCTCTTCGCCCGGACTGGCGCGGCGGCTCGCCTTGGCAGCGTCTTTACTGCCGCTTTTGGCAGTGGCGTGACCGGAACGGCCATCGCGGCCGCGGTGCTTTGTTCATTCTTTACGGCTTTTACCGGTGGCAGCGGCGTCACCATCCTAGCGCTCGGCGGCCTGTTGCTGCCACTGCTGACCAAGGCGGGCTTCCCCGAGCAGCGAGGTATCAGCCTGGTGACCAGCGCCAGCGCGCTGGGGGTGTTGCTGGCGCCGTCAGTGCCGCTGATCATGTACGCCATCATCGCTCGGGTGCCGATCAACACGATGTTTCTGGCCGGTGTGCTGCCGGCAGTCGTCATGGTCGCTTGTTTGTTGTTGGTCGGCGGCTATCTGCGCCGTGGCAGCATTGCTGCGGTCAACCGGGAAAATCAGCCAAAACCGAAAAATCTCGGGCGCGCGTTGTGGCTGGCCAAGTGGGAGTTATGCGCGCCGGTGGTGGCGATCGGCTCGCTGGTCAGCGGGATCGCCACGCCAACTGAAAGTGCCGCGCTGACGGCGATCTACGCGATGCTGACGCAGGCAGTTGCGCACCGGGAACTGGGCTGGCCGCAACTGCGTCAGGCACTGGTCGATTGTGCCGAAGTGATCGGTGGCATCATGCTGATCCTGGGCATGGCACTGGGGCTGACCAATTACCTCATCGATGCCGGTATTCCCGATGCGGCAATCGATTGGGTGCAGTCTGTGCTGCCCAACAAGTTTGCCTTTCTGATGGTTTTGAATCTGTTCCTGCTGATAGCCGGCGCCTTGATGGAAATCTATGCGGCGATTGTCGTGCTGGTGCCGCTGCTCTTGCCAGTAGCCCTTGCTTACGGTGTGGATCCGGTGCATTTCGGCGTTATTTTTCTGGCCAATATCGAGATGGGTTTTCTTTGCCCGCCAGCCGGCATGAACATATATTTCGCCTCGGCGATGTTCGGTAAACCGATTCGCTACGTCGCCGCTGCCGTCGTGCCCGCGGTGCTCGCCATGCTTCTGGGGGCGCTGATGATTTCAGCCTTGCCGGTTCTGGCGACCTGGTTGCCCAAGGCCCTTGGCTTCTACGGTTGAGCGACCCGCTGATCCGCCTTTGGCCGGGATTATCCGGTAGCCAGCAGGCGACCGAGCAGGCTGCCGGAGTTTTCATGGCCGGTCAGTACAAAATCCAGTTCGTTGGCGTTGTTCAAACTTAACTCCAGGTCGCGCCGGGCCGCGAGTGTGCTGGCGAAGAGCAGGCGATCACCGGCTTGCAGTACCAAAGTCTCATTGGGCAACAGCAGGCTGTCGGCGTCACGTTCGACCAGCAAGGGAACAATCGGCAGGCGGCAACTGCGATCGGCCCCATCGCGCATGATTTCTCCAAGCTGGATCGGGCGGCTATTGATCAGCGCCTGAGTTATGGCCGGCGCCTCCTCGGCATCAAGCCGTATATCCCACACCGCTGGTGTCAGATCGCCGCATTCCGCTTGCAGCCGTTCAACCAGCTGACGACATTGCGTCTCATCCAGCTTGTGCACGTGCTCCAGAAAGCGCGCGAGTAGTGGCGCCGTAAGTATGGCGATAGTTTCCTGGGCGACAATACGACTGGGGAGTACCGTAAAGTCGGCCCCGAAGGCGCTAAACAGGGGGCTGTTGGCAGCCTGATTCTGACGGGTCACGACGAACAATTCCGGCTTTAACTCACGGGCAGTGACGGCGATCGACAGATTATTGATGTCGTTGTCAGTGCCGGCGACGATGCCGGTGGCTTGGTCGATGCCGGCCTGACGGAGGGTGATTGCCTCGGTGCCGTCGCCGATGAACTGTTGGTCGGCATCCTTGGCGGCCGGGTCAATGATGGTCAGCGTGATGCCGGTGTCACGCAGTCGGTCGGCCACGGCGTGACCAAAGCTGCCGTAGCCACAGAGAATCCAGTGGCCGCGCGGCGGGCGGTGCGGTTCGGGAATGGCGCTTTCGGGCAGGCTGGTCAACAGTTCGATCAGGCGAAAACGCTCGGGGGCAGCGACGGCCAGGGCCAGATGCTCGGCAAAACGCTCGAATGGATTGATGATGTGGTTGGTGCCGAACGATGCCATGTTGGCAGTGACCGCTTCGCTGCGGGCGCGGGCAATGACCGGCACTTTTGGGTTGAGCAGGCGCACGGCGATGGCGATAGCCAGATTGGCCTGCTCGTCGTTGGTGACGGCCAGTACGCCACGGCATTTGGGGTGCTTCAGGCCCGCCAGCAGCAGATTGTCCGGCAAGCTGGCATCTGCGGCCAAGGCGGGGGTATCGGTCTTGAAGTCCTGCAGGTCGAGCTCTTCGACACGTAATTCATCTTTTTCGAGAACGACAAAAGCCTGCTCGATGCGGTCGAAGGTGCGGGCGATCAGATTGCCGGTTTCTCCACAGCCGCAAACCAGATAGAAAGGTGCTTTGAGTCGCAGCACGCGGCGGGCGAAGCGGTTGGTCGTCAGCGTGTTCTGGAAGCCCTTGTCCTGAAGCAGGGCGATCAGCGTGACCACCGAGTATGACCAGCCGATGACCGTGAGGTAAATGCAGATGGTGACCCACATGCGCTGGGCATCGGAGAAGGCGCCCGGCAGTTCGCCGAAACCGATGGTCGTCGCCGTATAGCTGATGAAGTAGAAGGCATGGAAAAAGCTCAGCGGCGCGCTCATCTTGCCGTCAGCATCGATCCCCGGAATCAGGGTGAGGCCGACCACAGAGATCGCGTAGATCACGATCAGCACGATGATGGGCGCCCGCATGCGTCGCAGGACAAGGAAGAAGGCGCTATTCACGCGCGGCTCCCGCTGGCCTAACGGCGCAGCATGACGGTTTCGACGATGAGGATGATGACTGAAACAATGTTTGCCAACAGCGCTCCGCCAGAGAGTGAGACCACGCTGGAGGTGACTGAGGCGGTCATGCCTGTGCCGGCAACATGGTCTGCAAGCGCCCAGGTCAAGGCTGCAGCGATCAATTGAAGGTCAGCCACCAGGCTGGTGGACAGGTGGATAGCGCCAATCTGGGTACGGTCGCCGAATTTCAGGGCAGTGGCGATCAGGCTGACGACCAATGCTGCGGCCAGTTCATAGACGTGGTGGAGTTCGGGGCGCTCGATATCGCCAATGAAAAACCCGAAATTCAGCGTTGCCGCCAGAACAATGAAGAACCCGAAGATGACCTTTTCAAGATTCATTTTTTTTCTCCCCCCGTCACGCCTTCGCTGCCCGGCTCATCTTTCGCACTTTGGCAGAATCAAGCCCGCAGCCCTGCGACTTGCAGGGTGCGGTCAACCCGAAAATTCAGCGATTTTCGACAGGTGCGCTGGCTGGCGGCGGGTTGCGTGCGCCTAGCGTCTCGTTGTCAATGCGGCGGGTGTCGTCTTCGCCGATGATTTCCATCAAGTTGACGACCTTCTTGACGCCGGCGGTAGTCCGCGCGACATCAACGGCCACCTTGGCTTCGCGAGTATTGACGATGCCCATCAGATGGACGATGGCGCGTTCGGTGACGACCTTGATATGGTTGGCGGAGAGCTGGTTGGAGTCGACCAAGCGAGCCTTGACCTTGGAGTCGATGTAGGAGTCGGTGCTACGGCTACCCAACGAAGATACCGGACCGATACCCAGTTCGTTGTATACCTCGCGAACGCCATCAACCTGTCGGGTTGTCGCTTCAATGGCCGACTTCGCTTCCTCGTTCGGTACCTCGCCGGTAATCAGTACGCGGTGATTGTAGGAGGTGAAATTGGTGTGTGAAAACGACTTGTATTGATCCGGCACGTGCTGGCCAGCTTTCCATTCAGTGGTCTCGTCGTCAGCCTGCGTGCCGGTGCTGCGACGGTCATGGGCTGACATGACACCAACGGCAGCGCCGCCGATAAGGGCTGGAACGCAGCCCTGAAGCATTGGTAAAACGGTAATGAACGCCGCAACGGCGAGGGTGAGCTTGGCTTTTTGCATCATTCGACTCCCAATAAAAGTGCATCGATACCATCGCACAGGCAATGGATGACGAGCAGGTGGGTTTCCTGGATTCGTGCCGTCCGGTCGGCCGGCACGCAAAGGTGAATATCGTCGTCGCGCAGCATTTCACCGATCTGACCGCCACCCTTGCCGGTCAGTGCAATGACGTGCATGTCGTGCTCGTGCGCAGATTTGATCGCTTCGATGATATTGGCCGAATTGCCGGACGTGGAAATCGCCAGCAGGACGTCGCCGGCGTGGCCAAGACCGCGCACCTGGCGGGCAAAAATCTGGCTGAAGGAATAGTCATTGGCGACTGCGGTGATGATCGAGGTATCGGTCGTCAGTGCAATGGCAGCCAGTTCCTGGCGCTCGGCTTCAAAACGCCCGATCAGTTCCGCGGAGAAATGCTGAGCGTCTCCCGCTGAGCCGCCGTTGCCGCAGGCGAGAATCTTGCCGCCGTTGATCAGGCAATTGGTCATTGTCTCGATGGCGGCGGCGATGGGGGCAGCCATCATTTCGATGGCGTTCAGCTTGGTGTGGGCGCTGTCCTCAAAGTGCTTGGCAACGCGAGCGATCAAATCCATATTGTTCAAGGGGTTGGGGCTATAAGTAAAAGCATTCTACCTCACAGCTCGGCGAAGACTTCGAATGCCAGTCGTTGCCATGGATTTTTATTGTCGCTTAGTGACGACACGCGAGCCGTCAGGGCGTCGCCGGCATCCATGGCACCAGCTACGGCACGATTTTGCGCGCGTGGTACGTAACCCAGTTTATTGCCGCGCCATTCAACGCGGATCGCGTTGCGGTCGTGTCTGTTGTCCGGTTCGCGGATCAGTACCAACGGATCGCCAACCTTGATTTCCGTCCAGAAGTCGCCTAATGCGTAATACTGGCTACCGGCCAACGGCGAATTCTGCACAAGCACGCGCACACTTTCGGCGTGTACGGCTGTCAGCCAGAGTGCCAGACTAATCGTCAGCAGCAAACGCATTCTTGATCCATTCCAGTTGCTCGCCATCAATCAGGATGCAATCGAAACGGCAATCGCAGTCGGGTTTTCCGAGCAGGTAATGTTGGGCGGCCAGTACGATGCGGCGGCGCTTGCTGGCTGTGATACTCGCCCCGGCCCCGCCGAAGTCGCTGCGACTGCGCTGGCGCACTTCAACGAAAACGAGCACCTTGCCATCGCGACAGATGAGGTCGATTTCGCCGCCACGAATTCGAAAATTTCGCGAAATTACCCGTTGACCGCGGGATTCGAGATAACGGCCAGCCCGCTCTTCGGCTTCGCGGCCGCGCGTGGTGGTGGTATCGTTGGTCTTTGCCTGCATGCTGAGAAAAATGACGGAAGAATCCGCCGCATTGTATGTCGTCCCGACCCCGCTCGGGAATCTTGCCGATTTGACCCGTCGTGCCGAAGAAGTCCTGCGCACCGTGCCCTGGATTGCCGCCGAGGACACACGTCACAGTGGCCCCCTGCTCAAGCAACTTGGCGCCCAGGGGCGGACGATTCCGGCGCATCAGCATAATGAACACGAAGCCGCCGTGCGTATTATTGAAAAGCTGCATGCGGGCGAATCGGTTGCGTTGATCTCAGATGCCGGCACGCCCGGTATTTCCGATCCCGGCGCCCGGATTGTCGCCGCCGTTCGCGCTGCCGGCTGCAAAGTCATTCCGCTACCCGGCCCCTGTGCTGCCACCACTGCGCTTGCTGCGTCGGGGCTGCTCGACGAACACTTCCTGTTTTACGGATTTTTGCCATCGAAGGGTGGGCAGCGTCGGCAGGCGCTGGAGGGGCTGCGCGAGTATCCCTGCGCCTTGGTCTTTTACGAAGCGCCACATCGTGTGCTGGAAACCGTTGAGGATATGGCCACTGTCTTCGGTGACCGAACCTTGGTCATTGCACGGGAATTGACCAAGCTTTTCGAATCGATCCACTCGTTGCCGTTGACCGCAGCACTCGATTGGCTGAAGGCAGATTCAAACCGGCAACGCGGCGAGTTTGTCCTGATGCTGTCCGGCGCATCGCCCGAGGCCGACAGCGGAGAGGGGGAGCGCGTCCTTAAGCTGATGCTGGCTGAAGGCTTGCCGGTCAAACAAGCTGCCAAGCTGGCTTCGCAGATTACCGGTATGGCAAAAAATACACTTTATGAGCGTGCGCTGGCGTTGAAATAACAAAACTGGCGATCTATTCCTGAGGCCGATTTTTTAATTGATTTTCTCAGAATAGATATTCCAATATCGTAAAATAGTCCGAACGGGCTAATGCCATCGTGATGAGGTCTTAGTAGTATCACCCCATAGCAAATGTTCTTGGTAAAGCGGTATATCCAAGCCAGTAATTTCTTTTGATATGGTGACTATTATGACCAAGACCCTGAGTAAAGTTTGCCTCGCGCTTCTCATGTCCAGCGGCATTATGACGGCTCAAGCTGCCAACCTCGGCACGCTGACCAGTGACGCCTCGTTTGCGGATGTTCTGGCCAAAAACCAGAACGATATCCTTAGTAAGGTATTCAATTTCACCATTGATTCTGGCTACACAGCTACTGTGAAGCTTGACAACATCGGTAGCAGCCTGATTTTTGAGCAAGCAAATCTGAATACCAAGGTGAGCGGTGGTTGGACGAGCGCTTCCGATAGCACGCTGAACGATGGCCTGTTTGGCGCCATTGGTCCTGGCAAGTACAAGCTTCAGTTCATGTTTGACAGCGCAAAGGGAGGTGCCGATACCCGCCTTTTCTCCGGCCTGATCAGTGTTTCTGCTGTTCCGGAGCCTGAGTCCTATGCCATGTTCCTGGCTGGCCTAGGTATCATCGGTGCCATTGCCCGTCGTCGTACGCAACGCTAAAAGCTCAACGTTGTTATAAAAAAGGTCGCTGCGGCGGCCTTTTTTTGCATTGATGATCCTGCCGCCTGCCTTTTTACAGGCTATTACCGGGGCGGTCTGTGCTGCTTTTGGCGCTGGGATCAGCCTTGGCCGAGTAGCTGGATGCTCCAGAAGGCCAAGAAGCCGCCAAATAACACCAATGTCGAGACAGGTTTTTCTTCAACGGCATGGGCTTCCATCAATAATTCTTCAGTAACCAGATAGAGCAGGGCGGCTGCGCTGAATGCCAGTACGCCCCCGATCAGTGCCGGAGATGCGCCGGAAAGCAGCGAATTGCCGATCAGCGAAAAACAGAGAACAGTGCCACCCAAGGCGCCGGATACGGCAACAATACGCCACCCGGAAACGGCCTCTGAGGCCAGTGCCAGACCAAGAAAAAGCAATTCCACCGACAAACCGAGTGCGAGGATCATGCCTGTGTTGCCGCCGGCGGCGAAGCCGGCGCCGATAATGAAACCATCCATGGCAACGTCAATGAAGGTGGCCAGTAGCAAGCCACTATTCAGTCCGCCTGTCATTCCGGCGGCTTCAGCATGATGTTCGAGGCGTATGGTCCACAGTTTCAAACCGTACATGAAGAGGCTGCCCAGGGCGAAAGCGCTGATGAGAATCAAGCCGGGGGCATGTTCGCGTTCAATTTCGGGGAGTAATTCAACGGCCAGTGCTGCCAGTACGACCCCCGCAGCAAAATGCTGGATTAGACTCCTGGTCGGCTGAGATGGGCTCCAGAGCGAGGCGAGAAAGCCGCCGGCAAGTGCAACCAGGGCGGGAATCGCCATGATCAACAGGTTATGGGTGTCCATCGGCAATGAGACCATTCAAGTTGGGTAAGGCAGACATCATATAAGCCGCATGTCGAGGTGGCGAGCGCTTTTCCTTTGCCCAATCTACAGCGATGTTAGCGGGCTCCCTGTTAAAATTCGATAAATTGCCTCGAGACACGCCATGCAAATCATCATTACCCGCCCTGACGACTGGCATCTTCACCTCCGTGACGGTGAGGCACTGGGCTCCGTCTTGGCCCATACCGCCGCGCAGTTTGGTCGCGCCATCGTCATGCCCAATCTCAAGCCGCCGGTGACTACCGTTGAACAGGCTGCTGTCTACCGCGACCGCATCGTTGCCGCGCTGCCCGAGGGGGCTAGTTTCGAGCCTCTGATGACGCTGTACCTGACCGACAACACACCCGCCAGCGAAGTGACCAAGGCCGCAGCGTCGGGTTTCGTCAATGCGGTCAAGCTGTACCCGGCTGGTGCGACAACCAATTCAGATGCTGGGCTGACCGATATTGCCAAGGCTTACGATACGCTGGCTGAAATGGAGCGCGTCGGCCTGCCGCTGCTCGTCCATGGAGAGGTCACTGATCCGAAGATCGATCTCTTTGACCGCGAGAAGGTGTTCATTGACACGGTGCTTTTGCCTCTGACCCTGCGCTTTCCAAAACTGAAGGTGGTCATGGAGCACATTACAACCAAAGATGCTTCCGAATTTGTTGCAAATTCGCCGTTGACCGTAGCAGCCACCATTACTGCCCATCATCTGCTTTACAACCGCAATGCCATCTTTCAGGGCGGCATACGTCCGCACTGGTATTGCCTGCCGGTGCTGAAGCGCGAATCGCATCGCGAGGCGCTGGTTGCAGCGGCCACTTCCGGCAATCCGAAATTCTTTCTCGGTACCGATTCGGCGCCGCATGCCAGGCAGACCAAGGAGGCTTCCTGTGGTTGTGCTGGTTGCTATACGGCCTACGCGGCGCTGGAGTTGTATGCCGAGGCCTTCGAGCAGGCCGGGGCTCTCGACAAGCTGGAGGCCTTTGCCAGCTTCAATGGCCCTGACTGGTATGGCCTGCCGCGCAATACCAGCAAGGTAAAGCTGCTTAAACAGGACTGGATCGTTCCTGCTGATTACCCGTATATCAGTACCGATACCATTGTTCCGCTGCGTGCAGGTGAAACGCTGTCCTGGAAAATGATCTGAGGAAAACATCATGCGTTTGCGCCACATCTTCCTGTCTTTGCTGGCTGCCCCGCTGCTTACTGCCTGCGTGAATGATGCTGCAACGTATGAAATAGACAATACTCGCGAGCATGTCTTGTCGCTGATTCGTGAGCAGCCGTATTTCTGGGATAGCAAGGTTGAGCTCTATCTGGTGGTTTCCCGAATGCCGGCCTGCATGCGTCGGCACAGTCTCGGGGCAGCGACCGCAAACACCAGGGTCGAGATTTATCAGGTGCCTTCAGGTGCCTTCATCGTCAAGGCGGGCAAGAAAATGTGGGCTACCGAAACCCAAACTTGCGTCAATTTCGCCAAGATGGACGGTGAGCCCGCCGAGGGCATGGGCACCTTGATGGGCACTTTCCGGGTCAGGAAGGGCGAGCTGGTTTTCGTCAAGGAAGAGAAAGACGAAGCGCCCGCCGAGGAGTAAGCGCTCTCTTGCTTTACGCATCTCCCTTGTTTGATCCGCTGCGGCGGTGCCTTGACCTTCTGCCGGAGCGGCCGGATGCGCAGGCTGTGGCCGAGTTGGCCAAAAATTTTCCGATTCACACTGCAAATGGCCGACGTGTCAGCTTTATTCCACCGCCCCAGGATGGGCTGATTTACGAGTGCCGGATATGGGAAAGCGGAGAGGTCGCAACGCGGCTGGATAACTGGCATGACTTCTTCAACGCACTGGTCTGGATGCAGTTTCCCAAGACCAAGATTGCCATCAGTGCTGCCCACATGCGTGCCATGCAGGCGCCGGGTGAAACGCGGAATACCGTGCGCGATGTGCTTACCCACTTCGATGAGTGCGGGATCGTCGTGCTGTCCAGTCAGAGTGAACTGCTCGATTTGCTGCGCCAGTTTCGCTGGAAAGAGCTTTTCGTCGAACGTCGCGCTGAGGTGATTCGTTGCATGCGCTTCATCATCTTTGGCCACGCAACTTATGAACTGGCGCTTAAGCCATTTCGTGGCCTGACAGCCAAGGCTGTGCTTTACCCTGTCGCTGAAGACTGGCTATCAATGCCGATGCAGGCGCAGCTCGAAGCAGTCGATGGCATGTTAGCCACTGATTTGGTCAGTGGCCGCTATACCCGACCGCGCGATTTTCAACCGCTGCCGTTGCTGGGGATTCCGGGGGCGACGCCGGATAATGAAAATCCGGCGTATTACGACGATACTTGGCAGTTCAGGCCG